>CAZSEZ010000344.1:0-2500 GCA_964606015.1 uncultured bacterium | reverse complement strand
AAAATTAGTATTTTTTTGATTAAAATATGATGAATAAAATATGAGAAATTAGATTCTATAAGTATCTCTGGTAATCATCTTTAACTAGTTAACCTGCTTTACCTAAATATTCTGTTTTGAAAGATAGTTTTAGGTGATAGTTTGGGCAGTCTAAACATAGCGAGAAGTATGGATAAGTTAGTGCTTAAAAACTAGGGAGGTAAACAACTATGTCGAGTTTGGTGATTCAAATAGCTGAAGAAGAGCTCAAAAGAAGTGGTAATCTAGCATCAAATGCGCAATCAATTGACTTTGACGATGTCTCTTTCAAAAAAGGCCCAACATTCCCCCTAGAGATGTATGAAAAGGCTCTTGCCTACTGTGAGAAATTTAGTGTCAAGCAATTAAAAAGTTTGATTGTCAAAAATAAGTACAGTCTAACTATTTGGAATCAACAGCAAACTTCCGTCCTTTTAGATCAAGATGCTGTTACAGCTAAAACTGGAATTGAGAAATCTCAAGAGCAAGCTGCCAAGGTAGAGTTTACCGAGAATTCTGAGCAAGGGCAGGCTGCTCCTAATAAAGTTCCCACCAAGACAGTAATTAGACGCTATCGCGGTCAAACCTATGAAGTGCAGGTTCCTGACTATTCTGCAATGCAGCAACAGCTGTCTAATAAGCAAAAAACTCGTCGCAAATATCGCGGACAGTATATTGACTAGCTTATATTGATTACTTTGTACTAATCTGACAGTTGGTGAAAGCTGAATTGTCGAGATTTACTGGTAACCGAGGAAGCTTTCACGTTGATTAAGACCCTTATTGTGTGGGCTTTAATCCTGATTTGTAATTTACTATTAAAATTTTTTTGCTTGCAAGCTACCTTCCATAAAAGCTAGAAAGGGAGAGCTTACTTCAACAAAATATTGAGGAAAATCTCACTCGGTAGCAATCATGTCCATACTTCGTAACTGTTTTTCTACTCTAGTCGCTGGTTCTCTGGCTACTGCTAGTTTACTAGTCCCCAGCCAAAATCAAGAGCCTGCTTTAGCCAGCACCAATTATTACTGTCAATTGGATAGTGACTTGGTAAGGCAGAAAGAGCAGTTATTACAAGCCTCACTGGCAGGTGATGTTGATGCTCAGCAGCAATATGAATCTATCTTGGGCCAGCATGCAGGGATTGTTCAGCAATGTCGCTCTCGTAATTGGCCTCAAGAACAAGCAATCTGGTTACGTCTCTATCCTTGTGATGTAAGTCCTGGCTCTATTGATTATGTGCTCGATCGCATAGTAAACCAAGGCTACAATCGGGTACATCTCGAAGTTTTTTACGATAGTCAGGTTTTGCTTCCTCCTGCTGATAATAATACTCCTTGGACATCGGTTGCTCGAACTCCTGGTGCAGAAAACGTCGACTTGCTCAAACAAGCTGTTGAAAAAGGTCGTCAAAGAGGACTCAAGGTATATGCCTGGCTCTTTACCATGAATTTTGGCTATAACTATGCTCACCTTCAGGATCGTCAGGATACTTTAGCTCGTAATGGTGCAGGAGAAAATAGTCTAAATTTTGTGAGCGATCGCTCACAAACCTTTATTGATCCCTACAATCGTCAAGTACAGACTGATTATTATCGTTTAGTGAAATCTGTTCTAAAGCGTAATCCAGACGGTATTTTGTTTGACTATATTCGCTATCCTCGGGGGTCCGGAGAAGATTCTGTTGTGGATGAAGTCAAGGATCTGTGGATATACAGTGATGCTTCTTTGGAAGCTCTTTACGATAGAGCCACAAATGAGAAAGGTAAAGAAATTATCAGAAGATATGTTGAACAGGGTGATATCACCATTGATGATGTCAAAAGTGTTGATTGGCTCTATCCAGATGAAGGTGAACCAGCTTGGCAAGGTCGTGCCCTAGACAGCAATCTTGCTAAAGCTTCTTTGGGCGATCGCTATATGAATCTCAGATCGGATTTGTGGTTTTTTACCGTTGCTCATGCCGCGCAAGGAGTAGTAGACTTTCTCTCTTTTGCTGCTGATCCTGCCTTGAAACGACAAATCCCAGCAGGAGCCGTCTTTTTTCCCTATGCAAATCGTTTAGTAGGAAATTCCGCATTTGATTCTCGCCTGCAAGCTTGGGATAAATTTCCTAGTTCCTTAGAATGGCATGCTATGTCTTATTCTGTTTGTGAGGACTCTAGCTGTATCGTTGATGAAGTTAGAACTGTGTTGGATAAAGCTCCAGAAACTACAAATGTCATTCCCGCTTTAGCTGGTGTCTGGGGTGCAGAGTATCGCCAGCATCCTCCCCTAGAAGAGCAGATGGCTGCTTTGCGTCGTGCTTTCCCTGAATTAAAATCTGTGAGCCACTTTGCTTATTCCTGGCAAGAGCCTGAAATAGATCGTCAGCGTAAATTTTGTAAGTTGCAATAGGTAGAATCGTCTGGCCACTATTCCTCAACCATATACAGCAGTTTGCATCTAAATAGGGGACAATATTGGTGTATAGTGCGTTGTG
>CAZSEZ010000343.1:0-2508 GCA_964606015.1 uncultured bacterium | reverse complement strand
TTCTCTATTCTAGCTTCTCATTTTTAGTCCTAACACCTCATCGTATTGCTATATGTGACTACCAAGTAGTCTTCCAAATTTCCTGAGAGTTGCTTGTTTTTCATCTCGAAAGTCCAAAGTTTTAAGCGACCCCGTTTATCTTCTGCCAAGATGCTTTTGACGAATGCATGGGGTACAGGAATGTCTATCCCATATTTCTCATTTTCATCGCCTATAGTCTCGATTTTTTGATCGAAATAGAAAACAGGGGCTGTCAAAACATATGTCTCAAGGATGTTGTTTTGGTCATTCAGCTTGCGAACAGCCATCTCTAAATCGCGCCAGATTTGTCGGTTAAAGTTTGGCTTTTGTGGCGACATGTTAGACAGTAAAAATGTCTCGCTATTCTGAATCTCAATTTCGTCTTGATTTGCGCTTGGTACCAAGTGTCCGCGATCATAGCCGCTTCCTTTATAAGCTTTTAGTCCAGCCCGGAATCTCCTTGGAAGGCGAATGTCTGCGCGAAAATTGTTAAGTCGCTTTTCTATTTCCCACTCAAATTTCATGTTGGGATTTACGATCTCTAATACCCATTTGGCTTGTCTGAAATACCAGGAATATCCAATCGTGAAGTGACGGCCAGTTAAGATTTCGTCACATACGGGTGCTCCATATCGGAGTTCCCGCTGGATTTGAAAGGGATCGCTCATCAGTTAGACTCCATGCCTAGACGTTTTGATAGCACCGATGAGGCATAACTGATATACATACCGCAGCGGTAGGATAACCTCTTAATAGTTAATCACCACCACAAAATTATAATAATCTCTAATATTCTTTTAATATCGATTTAAATATTTTTTCTATAGTCAGACAAATAATAAATGATAAATAATACCTGAGAAGAGAATGGTGCACGAGAAGAGATTGTATGTGGATATATGTTGTTTTCTCCTCGTTTAGTGGCGAGAATCTACGGATTTTTAATTATCTAAATGTGTAAGTGGTGAAATAATAGGTCGTTGCTTTATCTTCTATCTTCCATGTCTAATTACAAGGAGATTAATGGGATTTTTGTCTCTAATTAAAGGGTGGAGAATAGATTTAAAGATTTTTAATTTGCTCAATTTTTAAGCTGACAAAGCTGGTTCATCGCATTGGTTATCATCGATTAAATTAGAAAGAGCTAGCATAGTTATATTCAAGGAGTAGTTTTATTCTTTGACACTGCTTTGCTTTACTTGAATTTGGCAACTTCCCAGAAATAGCTATTAAGCCATGAAAAATATTATAACTAGACGCAATTTTATAAGACTTTCGGGGGCAACAGGAGCATCATTGCTGTTTAATGCTCGCAAAAGCGAATCAACAGAACAGCCTTTAAATAGAACATCACAAACTTCGGTAATAAACCAAAAAAAGACTTCAAAAATCCCAATTATTTTAGATACAGATATTGGTGGGGATATTGATGATGCTTGGGCTTTGGCATTAATTCTCAAGTCACCTGAGTTTGATATCAAGATGGTTGTTACAGATAATGGAAATCCTATTTATCGTGGAGCAATAACTGGTAAATATCTAGAAGCTGCCGGTCGAGAGAATATTCCTATAGGCTTGGGAGTTGAGGATGGTGTAATTCATCCCCCTGGTCCTCAACAATCGTGGTTAGGCGATTATCAACTATCAGATTATCCAGGTAAAGTACATGAAGATGGTGTTGGGGAAATGATTAATTTAATTATGAACTCACAAGAACCCATAACCGTAATTTGTACTGGTCCAGTCCCTAACATCCAAGCAGCTCTTGAGCGTGAACCTGGCATTGTGAAAAATACAAAAATAGTTGGTATGTTTGGCAGTTTACGCTATGGATACGATGGAAATGAAGTAATAGTTAATGAGACCAATGTCCGCCTTGACCCAGATGCTTGTAGACAAATGTTTAATAGTTTTTCTGATGTCACAATAACCCCGCTCGATACTTGTGGGATTGTTCAGCTTAAAGGAAGCAATTATCAAAAAGTACATAACAGCGACGACCCTCTTATTAAAGCTCTTATCGAGAGTTACTACAGCTGGTCTGAATATGTTGATTGGACGCAAGCTTATCCTAGAGTAGAAAGCTCAACGCTCTTTGACACCGTGGCAGTCTATCTAGCTTTGTCAGAAGAATATCTGGAGATTGAAAACTTAGGAATTAAAGTTACAAATGATGGATATACAATAATTGACAAGTATGAAAAGGTAATTCGGTGTGCAACAAAATGGAAAGATTTACCTGCTTTTGAAGATTGGCTTGTTAATCGCTTAACTAGTTAAAAGATTTCTAAGGACTCTGATGTCACCTACTGATTGTAAGCTTTCAGGTATTCATAAGTTAATGGGGTTGATTACAGATTAATCAGCTTTTGTGCTCCTATAGACGTCAAAAGAGAGAGGATACTCAATTGGAATGAAATAGAAAAAATCTGATAATCAGACGATGAATTTTCCTGGTAATATAGCCTTTTGTTGATTAATTATATC
>CAZSEZ010000342.1:0-2610 GCA_964606015.1 uncultured bacterium | reverse complement strand
TTGGTTTAGGTGGACGGATGGGTATCGATGCTACGACGAAGATTGCTCCTGAAACTGAGCATGAGTGGGGTGAACCGCTAAAATCCGATCCAGATACCGCAAGTATGGTGGATAGACGTTGGGCAGAATATGGTTTGGATGATATCGATCTTTCAGAGGTTAATGCTAATCTGTTTGGCTACGATATGAAGTAAGATTTTTGGACGATTGTTGTTAGAGCATTTAAGGAAGCGATCGCTATGTTTGATTTTCTCAATCCTGTTTTGAGACGTAATCCTAATAAATTTAAAGCGAATGTCGAGATTTACACTTGGGCGATTTGTCCTTACTGTATTCGAGCTAAGCTATTACTGTGGCTCAAAGGAGTCAACTTTACGGAATACAAAATAGATGGTGATGAATCAGCCCGTGATCGCATGGCAAAAAGAGGGGATGGTAAGCGGAGTGTTCCTCAAATTTTTATCAATGATTGCCATGTAGGGGGCTGTGATGATGTTCACGCGTTGGATGGTAAGGGACAATTAGATCTCTTGTTGAGTGAACCCGCTACTTAAAGTTTGGCAATTTCCTAGACAGTATTAGGCTATCTGGATGGCTACTGTTTAGTTGATACAAAAAACCAGCACTTTGAACAAGGTAAGGTGCTGGTCTGAGAGATTTTACAGTGAATAATAAGTGAAACTTTAGTTGAGATGTAGGTAGTTAGCTTCTGCTTCTAGCTGTCTGATCAGTTTTTCGTTACCTGTTGCTCTTGCAGACTCTAAACGACGATCTAGATTTTTTTTAAGGCTTTGACGATAATTGAGAGCTGCTTTTCTGATGGTTTCTTGTTTATTAGTCTTCATGGTTGGATGCTTCGAGATTAAAATATCTTATATTACTGACAATTATATCTTAATTAGCTGACATTGTCTGTTAATTGTATTCTTTGTAACAGAATTTATTTCAAGAATTCTGACTAAGTTATGGCTTTACCAAAAATTATTACTCTTCTAACTGATTTTGGTTTGCAGGATGTTTATGTCGGGGTAATGAAGGGGGTGATCTCTGCGATCGCTCCTCAGGCTTCCATTGTTGATCTGACTCACGAAATTCATCCCCAAGATTTAGTTTCTGGGAGTTTTGCACTTCAGAGTGCTTACAGTTATTTTCCGCAGGGAACTGTTCATGTTGCAGTAGTCGATCCTGGAGTTGGTAGTCATCGCCGAGGGGTTGCTGTGTTATTTGTTGGTGGTTATTTAGTTGGTGCGGATAACGGTTTATTTAGTAGTGTTTTACAGCAAAATCAGGCGATCGCAGCAGTAGAGCTAACTAATTCCCAATATTGGCGTGTTTCTAGTCCTAGTCAGACTTTTCATGGTAGAGATATTTTTGCCTCAGTCGGAGCACATTTGGCTAATGGAATTAAGCTGAGTCAATTAGGTAATGCGATTTCTGTGGAGAGCTTAGTTACTTTACCTGCGCTGCTATTAAGAAGGGAGAAGGGACAAATTGTCGGTTTGATCCAGTATTGCGATCGCTTTGGCAATCTTGTCACGAATATTGCTGCGAGTGATGTTTCTTCTCAAGCGAAAGTAGTATTCAGAGAACGATCTATTCCTTTGGTTGCAACTTATAGCAGTAAAGATTCTGGGTCTTTAATCGCCTTAATTGGTTCTCATGGTTTCCTGGAAATAGCTATGAATTGTGGTAGTGCTAGACATGCGTTACAGGCAAAGATCGGCGATCCAATACTGATCATCGATAACCCTTAATAAAAAAAGAGACGCTGTTAAGGCGTCTCCCAAGACTGAATTAAATCAAGTTGATAAAGCGGAACTTTCCTGACTATTTAGCGATTTCTGGTGCAGAAGCAACTTGCATCTGAAGTGATTTCGTTTGCGCTATTTCTGTTGCAGATTGACGGACTTCTACGTTGAGTGCGACAGTTTTCACATCATAGAGATTAGTTGCTAGTTTGGGGTATAAGCCCACACCAATAATCATCACGAAGAAACATAGAGCAATAAAGATTTCTCTGGCATTAGCATCGGTGAACTTAGCTTCTGCTGGTAAGACACAACTATTACCAAAACAGACTGCTGCTTCATTATCTTGATTCTTTTTGCCACTATCACCGATTCCACACAAAGGAATGATGTCGGAGTGGAAGAAGACTTCTCTAAGCATGGACAACAGATAAATCGGAGTCAAAATTAAGCCGACAGCTGCTAAAAATACGGTAACTGTACGGAAAGTGGAGCTATAGAGATCGCTATTGCTAAAGCCGACAAAGACGGCTAGTTCGCTAGCAAAACCACTCATTCCTGGTAGGGCTAAGGATGCCATGGCTCCTGCGGTGAAGAGCGCAAATACTTTGGGCATTGCTTGACCAATATTATCCATTTTATCCATGAATAAAGTGTGAGTGCGATCGTAAGTTACGCCAGTGAGGAAGAACAGCACCGCAGCAATTAGACCGTGAGAAAGCATTTGCAACATAGCTCCACTAACACCCAAATCGGTGAAGGAAGCGATGCCAATTAAGACAAAACCCATGTGGGACACAGAAGAGTATGCCAAACGACGTTTCATGTTGTATTGGCCGAAAGAGCTAAATGCACCGTAGAT
>CAZSEZ010000341.1:0-2622 GCA_964606015.1 uncultured bacterium | reverse complement strand
AGTGAATAGAAAACAATAAAAATAATAAGAAAAAATGGCTAATAATGATGTCATCCCCAACTATCACAAGATGGTAGTCACAAGCACTACAAACCACACTGATAATGATAATCAGATTGTCAACCTGAAAGGTAGTTCAGTTAATATCACATTAAATACAAACGATAATTTAAGTTCTTCTAGCCTACTTACTAACGGAAGTTCTAGTCTGACATTTAGTCACCCCAGAGCGATTTCTATTGACTCTATAGATGATTGGTCTGCTTCAATGCAGACGATTCTCGACCAACCTCCAGCAAGATTACCTCAAGGTCTGATTTTTGCAGGAACTGCATCTATGTTGATCCTTTTGGGCTGGGCTTGGTGGGGAAAGATCGATGAAGTAGGAACGGCTAATGGACAGCTAGTTCCTCAAGGTGAAACCTACAAAGTAGAGACTATTGGCTCTGGAAAAGTAAGTCAGATTGAAATTACAGAAGGTGATTTTGTTAGAGCAGGGCAAATATTAGTTCGGCTTGATACAGAAGTCGTCTCTCAAGAAGTGCAACGCTTAGAGCAGGTACTTCAAGGTTATGAGAATGAACTCCAACTTAAAGGGGCCTTACGCGATAAAGTTAGCATGGAGTCCCGAGTCAATCAGACAATTGCTCAGACAGAGTTAGAAAGTAAGCAATTTGCGATCGCAAATGCCCGAAAAAATACGTCTACTGTTCAACAACTGCTTAGTCAGCAGCGTACAGATATTTTAGCGTATCAAAACAAGGAGACTACCCTCCAACCTTTAACAGGTTGGATAAAACAGCGTCTAGAGCAATTACAAAAAGAAAAGGATGCCCACCAAGAGAGACTACAAAGACTGCAATCCCTAGTAGCTCAAGGAGCAATCTCTCAAGACGCTATTTTTGAAGCAGAAGCCACCTTAAGACAAATAGAACAGCAAATAACTCAAGTACAAATGCAGGAAATTCCAACTGCAAAAGAAAGAGTATTTGAGGTCGAGCAGTCTTTACGAAGACTAGACCAGGGCATAACCCAAAAACAGGGAGAATTAAATTCTTCACTCTCCGAAATTCAACAACTCGAACTGCAACTAGCCCAGAAAAAGCAAGAAAAAGAGCGTTCGTTAATTGCGGATCGCCAAAAAATCCAACAACTTGATCTAGAGATCGCCCAGATAGCCGGCAAGATTACTGATACTACTAATCAGTTAGCCAGTGCGAGAGTGAAACTCAAGCAAAACTGGTTGACCTCCCCCGTAGATGGAACAGTGCTATCCCTTAATATTGATAACGAAGGCAAGGTGGTTAATGTTGGCGAGACCATAGCTGAAATTGCGCCTCGTGATAGCTCCCTCATACTGTCTGCAATGCTACCAAATCGCGAGGCTGGTTTTGTGGAGCCTCAAATGCCTGTTAAGGTAAAGCTAGACGCTTATCCATATCAGGATTATGGGTTGATACAAGGTACTGTTCTGGAAGTTTCCAATGATAGTAAACAAGACGAGAATTTTGGTGAAGCCTACGAGGTTAAAATCGCTCTAGAACGCGACTATGTATTAAACGAGAATCAACAAGTCAAGTTTAAGGCAGGTCAGACTGCAACGGCGGATATAGTGATTCGTCGACGTCGAATTCTAGACATTTTTCTCGATCCAATCGAGAAACTCAGACAGGATGGAATCAACTTATAGTGTTCTTAACCGATATCTTGCTACTCGTAGCTAAATAATTTTTTCCTAAACTCTCTCATAGTCATAATCGAATTGTCATTCGATTATTGTTGAATCTCAGTCAAAGTATGCTGCATGACAAAACGCTTAGTTTATTACCAGTGTAATCATCGAGAAATATCATGAATCAAGACTATAGCTCAAAGAATCAGAGTAAAGCCATGACCCCAGATCAATTCGACCAAGTAGTGAGTGCTATTTTAGGAGGAAAATATTCCTGGGCTTGTGTCCTTATTTTACGTTTTGCCGGCTACAATCCCTTACACTACATTCCTTACCGAACATATAAAAGACTAGTCAATGACAACAAAAATCCAGTATCGGATTCTGTGAATAAGGGCAAGGAAAGATATAGATCCAGTTATCCAACAAACACAGTTTCAAAAGGAAGTATGTTTTTATGACATTTCAGTTAATAGCTTCGAGTCAGGCTATTAGGGACAATGGGTATAGCTAGATAAAATCAAAATTTAATTAAAAGCATTTACAAGATGGAACAGGTTTCCATCTTTTTTTATGCGTATCCTCAAAAGTGCTTACTTATCTGCTTATGTTCACCTACTATTCTAGCCTTACTCCCCTCTGGAAATATGATTCAGCGCCCAGCACTACACGCACATACAGATGATATTTCCTCAGACTAAGAACACAGTCTTGGAACGAATAAGGAAGCAGCAATAGGCTAGTAACAATATCTCTATTTACTGTTTAGAGCTAGTTTTCACTTTTAGAATCGGGACGTATCTTATAGATGCCAATTAACTTGTATAAAATGTTTCAAAAAGACTTTATTTGGTATTTTTTTTTAGATTGAGACTAACACTAAGATATAAGCTTAAAACAGAATTAAGAAACAAGGCTACCCTTAAAATATTGAGTAATAAAATCTATAT
>CAZSEZ010000340.1:0-2631 GCA_964606015.1 uncultured bacterium | reverse complement strand
AGCAACCGCCTTCTAAGCGGTCGGTCGTAGGTTCAAATCCTACCGTACCCGTTTTCAATTTGTGATGTTGATTACTGTAGGTGACTTAACTGAAAATGCTCAGGATAACAGTGCCAACTTTGCTACTATTTAAGTATTCTCTAAAAGAGTTATCAACCTTTCAAACTGAAAATTGTTAACCAGCTCTGTCAAAGATTTTCCTAAATGACTATAATTCTCGGGTATTTGGTTGATTAAATCCCTTAGCTTGGGTTCATCTAGTTCGGTAGCAGCCTTTCTAAAATTTTCTCGCCATTCTAGATTCATCATTGCCAAACTATCACTTGTGAGGTGATTTTCTGATTTTTCTGAGGAGTTCTTCTCACTATTCGGATCTAACTGATTATCTTCATAGATGTATTCAACTCCCAACTGTTGGCTGATTTTATCCAATAATTGATTTTCTCTAAATGGTTTACGAAGATAATCATCACAACCAGCTTTTAGAGTGGCAGAACGTTTTGATTCAAAGGCACTGGCAGTTAGAGCAATCACTTTAATAGATTTACCCAAAGTATCTTGTTTGATTAATCTAGTTGCTTCATAACCATCCATAATTGGCATCCGCATATCCATCAAGATTAGTTGAGGTTGCCATTGAGTTGCCATCTCTAATGCTTGTTTGCCATTCTCGGCTTCTGCAACTTCAAAGCCTACTTGCATTAGTAACTTAGCTGCTAACAGACGATTGTTGTAGTTGTCATCTACAACTAAGATCCGATAACTGGGTTGCTGGGGTGCGATCGCTTTTACGGCTCTTAATTCGGTTAGTTGAACTTGATCTTTACTGCTTACTTGCAGAGGAATTTGGAAACTAAAGCTAGACCCTTGTTCAACCACGCTTTTGACAGAAAGGCTTCCTCCCATTAACTCCACAAATCTTTTACTGATCGGTAAGCCTAAGCCAGTTCCCTCTCTAGATTTTTGCCCTGAGGTACTTTGAGTGAAAGCTTGGAAAATGCTTGTCAGTTCTTCTTGGGCAATGCCTGCTCCTGTATCTGCTACTTCAAACACTAAGTTGGATTTTGTTTCTGGCTTTTGTGATTCTTGTCTAACTTCGAGAGAAACCGTTCCTGTTTGAGTGAATTTTATGGCATTACTTAATAGGTTGATCAGTATTTGGCGTAGCTTGCTTTCATCGGCATGAATATACTGAGGAACATCCTCAGAACAGGTAAATACTAATCGTAAATTCTTGGCTTGAGCTTTGACACTCAACATAGACTCTAAAGTGTCGAGTAATAATTTGAGATCAAAACTGGTGGCGTTGAGTTTGGTTTTACCTGCCTCGATTTTAGACATTTCCAGAACCTCATTAATCATCCCTAAAAGATGTTCGCCACTGTGATTAATGATGTTGATCGTTTCTTGTTGCTGAGGATTAGTTGCTGGGTCACGATTAAGCAGTTGACTGAAGCCAATAATGGCATTGAGGGGAGTTCGTAGTTCGTGGCTAATATTAGCTAAAAATTCAGTTTTAGTACGATTAGCTGTTTCTGCTTCTTTTTTGGCGGTTTCTAATTCTTGACGACGTTGCTTTTCTTGCTGTAATAATTTTGCCTGAGCCAGGGCAATTCCAACTTGAGCAGCTACCGCTTCCATGAGTTCAATTTCATCTTGGCTCCATTTACGGCGGCGATCGCATTGTTGAATACTAATAGCACCGTTTACTTTGCCTTGATAGGAAGTCCTAACTGAAAGCAAAGAATGAATACTCATCGCTTGGTAAATCCCCGTACATGGTTTTAGGATCGGGGTAGCGTAAACATCAGACCAGTGTACTGCAAGGGGTTGAGACATAGCCTTGTTAAGGCAGACTGCTTCGTTTAAAGAGATTTTTACTCCCAGAGTGCGTGGGTATTCTGGAACTATGTACTCAGCTACCACTTCTGCTTCAGGAGATTGATGTTCGAGGTAGGTATAGATCTGACACCGACTTACTTGTAAAGACTGACCAATTTTATTGACCGCAGTTTGGAGAATCTTTGATGTATCAAGACTTTGGCGGATTTCTTGGGTGATTTGCTCTTGTAATAAAACCCGCTTGATTTTTCCTTCTAGTCTGTATTCAGCTCTGGTGCGTTCGCCTATTTCTAATCTGAGTTCTCTGGTTTTTGCCTCTACTTTCTGATTAAGAGTTTGCTCGCGAAGAGCTATTTCTCCTGCCATAGTCAGAAAAGCCTGTGCTAGCTGACCTGATTCATCACCACGCTTAACCAATTGATTGATGTAGTTAAATTGCCAATTTTGGTAATTCGTTATGGAGATTCCCGAATTTAGTCGTTTTGCTGCTTCAGTAAGCTGGGTAATTGGTTGAATGACGGTAGTTTGTAATAGCTTATTTACTAAGAGAATGACAACTCCAAACATGCCAACAAGTACTGGCATAAATAAGAGCATACCTCCCTTAACAATTTTAGTAATGTTATCAGTAGGAATATAAACAGTTTGAGCTGCAATTAATTCATTAAGGTGCCAATCAAAACCATTACTTTCTCCATAAATGTCGATCATCCTAGTAGGAGCCACATCTGGAGTACTGTGGCACTGGAGACAACCTTCATCCTTGACATACATAGGACGGCTCACATA
>CAZSEZ010000339.1:0-2753 GCA_964606015.1 uncultured bacterium | reverse complement strand
TAAGATAGAAGTTTAATTTTGCCAGGTGTCCAGAAAATTTTCATTTTATTTTTATGATTTCTTTACGAAAAAATACTTAAATTATCAAGCTTTTAGCCAACTTAGCTGAGTAATTGATATCCAATCGTCAGCCAAGTATAAATCACACTTTCAGCAGGAAAAAGTATTGCTAAATTCGCCACAACATAGAGACAAAACTGTTTCATTATCAACTAAGTCGAGAGGGAATAAATTGCTCAAAATCACTGCAAAGCAGGGCTTAAATTACCTTTTATTGAGCGCGATCGCTTTTTTTGTGCTGACTTTAGGTCTTACTTTACATCGTCACTTTACTTTTTATTCCTCTTACGATCAGGGAATTTTTAATCAAGTTTTTTGGAACGGTACTCACGGTAATTTTTTTCAGAGTACTTTATCTTCGCAACTGTCTACCAATGTAGTTCACAGTGGAGAACTACCAAAAGTTGACTATCACCGTTTAGGTCAACACTTCACTCCTGCACTGTTATTGTGGTTGCCGATTTATTATTTGTTTCCTAATCCTGCAACCTTAACTGTCCTCCAAGCAGTTTTTATCACCGCAGCGGGCTTGGTTTTATATGCGTTAGCCAGAATCTACCTAGAACCAGCGATCGCATTAATGCTAAGTATTAGTTTCTACTGCGCCAATGCGGTTTTGGGACCGAGCCTAGCCAACTTTCACGATATTTCCCAGATACCTTTATTTGTTTTTAGTTTGCTCTGGGCGATGGAAAAACGTCGGTGGTGGTTATTTTGGGTTTTGGCAATATGCGTTTTAGCAGTCAGAGAAGATAGTGGGATTACTTTATTTGGTGTAGGGGTCTACCTAGTTGCTAGTCGTCGCCACCCCAAAATTGGCTTGATAGTTTGTAGCTTGGGTTTTCTATACATAGTGGCGCTGACAAACTTAGTTATGCCTTTGTTCTCTGATGATATTTCTAAACGGTTCATGTTAGAGCGATTTGGCCAGTATGCCCAAGGAGACTCTGCTTCAACTCTAGAAATTATTTGGGGCATGGTGAGCAACCCTTTGCGCTTAATCACAGAATTGGTCACTCCCTTCTTTGATACGTTCAAATATCTTTTGGGACAGTGGTTACCTTTAGCATTTGTACCAGTCTTTGCTCCCGCTTCTTGGGCGATCGCAGGATTTCCCTTACTCAAGTTGTTATTGGGCAAAGGACAATCTGTCTTAGTTATTTCCTTACGTTATGCCATGAGTGTCACGCCTGGTCTATTCTATGGAGCAATTCTCTGGTGGGCGGGACAAGGTTTTGGCAACTTTAATCGTCGTCTCAAAGATTGTCAGCCCAGAACCTTACGACCTCGATTTCAGCGTTTTTGGATATTCTGTTTAACTCTGTCAGTACTGTTTACGATTACGTCTAATCCGAGTCGGACGCTTTATTTCTTGATTCCTGATTCTATTCAACCCAGTGTTTATGTCTCGGCACCACAACAGTGGCAAAGGGTTCCGCAAATTCGCTCACTATTAAGCCAGATTCCCAGCGATGCTAGCGTTTCTGCAACAACCTATCTCATCCCCCATCTTTCCAGTCGTCGAGAAGTCATTAGACTACCTGGGTTAGAATTACGAAATGATGCTGGGGCAGTAATTTCTGTTGACTACATCATTGCTGACTTGTGGCAGTTAGTTAAGTACCGACCTGCATTTAGAGAAGACCGTCTTCGCTTGGAGTCTATTACCAATCTCCTGGAGGATATTACAGCTAGAGGACTCTACGGTATTACTGGTTTTAATAATGGAGTTGTCCTACTGCAAAAAGATGTTGAGTCTGATGCGATCGCACTAGACCAGTGGCAAAAATATCTAGAAGAAATTGTTCAGCAAGAATCAGCAACACCAAGTTAAGAAATATTGCTCAGCTTAAATAAAAGTATAGAAAGATAAAAAGTGACTGCAAGCAATAGCTATGTACGAGAAGATCGAATAATCTCCTCATTGCATAGGTATTTTTGCCAAACCACACTGTTAGATCATTTCTGAATACTTAATAAGATAGATTGCAAATTATCTTATTTCTTCACAAAACCAAGGAAGCAACCCGCTTTCGGACTTAAGGGCAAAGTAATGGCTTTTTGTCTAAGAGCTAATCAGGTTGGTTTTATTTTCAGAAATGAACTCCAACCAAAAGACAAAACAGCATATGTAAGTACATGTACTGAGTACCAAAATATTCATGGAAATCAATAAATTCGAGGCGCCTGCATTGCTATCTTCTAGAGAATTACAAATCTTACAGTTTGTAGTTAAGGGTTTGAGCAATCAAAAAATTGCCCACCAATTAGAGATTAGCAAGCGAACAGTGGACAACCACATCAGCAACATTCTTAAAAAGACTAACTCGGATAATCGGGTACAACTAGTACGCTGGTCCTTGCAATGGGGCAAAGCTTGTCTGGACAATGTAAATTGCTGTTCTCTACCAAAGAAACAGTCAGCAAACGTCCATAGGGACTTAGCCGAATATCGTATTAGCTAATCGGGAATAGAGTGAAAGTAAACCAAAAATTACTTTCAATTGTGTGGATAAGCGCGATCGCCTTGAATGGTTGTAGCCAGTTTAGCAACGTAACGCCACCAGTTTTAGACCTCAATTCTGGTCTAAATACTAGAGCTGGAGACCGACAACCGAATTTTTCCCACGATGGCAACTACTTAGTTTTTAGTAGCGATCGCTCATCTTCCCGCAATGTCTATCTCTATGATG
>CAZSEZ010000338.1:0-2763 GCA_964606015.1 uncultured bacterium | reverse complement strand
TTTGTTTTCGCGGGTTCTCCCCATGCGGTTGTCACCTCCTGATAAAGCTAGTAGTGGTTGACTATTAGCCGTTGTTGCTCCGAGGAAACCTGGTTGATATCGCTGATATTTCTTTAGGTTTCAGCTCAGATATGGTGTTGCCTTCTCACAAGAAAAAGGTAGTTTGCACCAATTAAAAAGACCCCCAGCAAATTGCCAGAGGTCATGTCTTTAGCTCTCTATCACCGTCACAGTAGCGAGAACGGTCAAGAGATCAAATCTTTGCGACATTAGCCTCGGCAGGAAATTAAGCGAAGTTCGCACCTACTGTCTTTGGTTAATTGCTCAAAAAATATTTAGTTGTAGCGCATGTAGCAAACTAGATTATACTACTATGCTGCTGCTTCGTCTAGAGATAAATCTCTAAGAGCCGAAATATCGATATTGATCGAAGGACCCATAGTAGAGGTCACATAGATACTGCGCCAGTAGCGACCTTTTGCACCAGAAGGACGGTTACGATCAATAGTTTCTTGAACCTGCTTGAGGTTAGCTAGCAAGTCTTCCGCAGGGAAAGATGCCTTACCAAACTTGACGTGAACGATCCCAGCACGATCAGCACGGAATTCTAGTTTACCTGCTTTAAATTCGTTAATTGCAGAGGGCAAATCCGCAGTAACAGTTCCACCTTTAGGAGAGGGCATCAAACCTTTAGGACCAAGAACACGACCTAAACGAGCCACTTTAGGCATCATGTCGGGAGTAGCAATTAGAACATCAAAGTCCATCATGCCTTTTTGGATTTCTTCGATTAGTTCTTCGGAACCAAAGATTTCTGCACCTGCATCTTCAGCCTCCTTAACTTTTTCCCCGCGAGCGATTACAGCGACACGTACACTTTGACCAGTTCCTTTGGGCAAGCTTACAGTGGTTCTAATCTGCTGATCAGTATATTTGGGGTCGATACCTAATTTGATATGGACTTCTGCTGTCTCATCAAATTTAGCAGTAGCAGTTTCTTTGAGTAAGTTTAGAGCCTCTAGGGGTTCGTAGGCTTTTTCAGCATCTACTTTCTCTAGAAGTTCTTTCATTCTACGAGAGTATTTTTTTGTCATTTAGTTCTCCTTGGGTTGATAGCGAAGCCTCTAGCTTCTCCCCACTTGATAAATAATTTGAGTGAATAGATATTAGTTGAATACTTTAGTCAGCGACGGTTACGCCCATGTTCTTAGCAGTACCAGCAATAATCTTCATTGCTGCGTCGATATCATTGGCATTGAGGTCAGGCATTTTAGTTTCCGCAATCTCTTTGAGTTGAGCGGTAGTAATACTGCCTACTGTTTGCTTATTAGGTTCACTAGCACCCTTTTCCAAACCTGCTGCTTTCTTGATTAGAACAGATGCAGGAGGTGTTTTGAGGATAAATGTAAAACTGCGGTCTTCATAAACCGAAATTTCAACCGGGATAATAAAGCCTGCTTTATCGGAAGTCTTAGCATTGTACTCTTTACAAAATGCCATGATATTTACCCCGTGCTGACCCAAAGCGGGACCAACAGGAGGAGCAGGGTTAGCCTTACCCGCAGGTAAAGCTAGTTTGATTAATGCAACTACTTTTTTTGCCATTAGTTAATTAGTTTTGTTTTTCAACTTGATTGAACTCTAGTTCTACTGGAGTATCCCGACCAAAAATAGATAGCAGCGCTTTGAGCTTGCTTCTTTCGGGACTGACTTCAATAACTTCCCCGTCAAAGTCTTTAAATGGCCCAGAAAGGACAGAGATTTTGTCCCCAATTGCCATATCGACTTCAACCACAGGCTCTTGTTCTCCTGCTTGATTGAAGATACGCTCGACTTCACCAGGAGAAAGAGGTAACGGCTTAACGTGACCGCGACCGCGACCATAGCTACGTTTTTGTTCAGCTCCGACAAAGTTGATGATGTTGGGCGTGTTTTTCACTGCTTGCCAAGCATCATCATCCATAATCATCCGAATGAGAACATAGCCAGGGAAGACTTTTTCTTGACCGTGTTGGCGCGAGCCGTCCTTGCGAATTGTGACTTTGGCTGCCTGGGGGATCTGCACCTGCAATACACGGTCTGTAACCTCTAAGGTTTGAATACGTTGTTCAAGGTTAGCTTTGACTTTTTGTTCACAGCCAGAAGCCACCTGAACTGCATACCAACGAGGTTTTCCCAAAGTTACCTTTGGTTCTTGATTCGATTCTTGTGGGAGATCGGCATTACTGTCCATTTAGAATACTTTCCCTGCTCCCCAAACGAACAGGTTATCCACTAAGTAAATTACAAGAGAAACTAAGACTACCATTGATAACACAGCAGCAGACTCACTCAATAGTTGTTGGCGAGAAGGCCAAACCACCTTGCCAAGTTCCTCTTTAGTTTCGTCGATAAACTTGCTGACGCCGTTGCTATCGCTCGCTTCTTTGACGGTGGCAACTTCTTTTTTTACGGCTTCTTTCTTTGCCAAGGCAATCTCCCCCGATTACTAGTTTTAGTACTTATACTTTTATTAATTGTAATGACTAAGATGCCTTTGAGTCCAAATAATTGGTCTATGGATCTGTAAATAGTAGTCAGTTATGACCTAATATAGTGCGGACTTAATACTTCTAATACCGAAGACTAAATATAAATAACTCGAAGTTCCCTAGACTCAATGTCTAATTACGATGTCAGTAAATAAGGAAACAACTGCAAAAACACATCAGACGATTTGATGCAGTCAGCTAAAGGATTTTATATGCTACTTGTAAAAGCTAC
>CAZSEZ010000337.1:0-2835 GCA_964606015.1 uncultured bacterium | reverse complement strand
AAACAACAGATATAAGTTCCACCAACAGTAGCACCAGTTCAGTTAGCGAACAACAAGATCAGTTATCTTCTCTAAGTGAACTTGATCAGCTATTACAACAAGCTGGTAAAGCAACCGAAAAAGCATCTAAATGGCAACAAAATAAACGTCCAGCGACGAATAAAACCTCCAACCAAAAAGCCAGAGTGTTTGAACAGAGTATGCGTGTACCTGTTAAACAGTTAGATAGCCTCAATAACTTAATTGGGGAGATGGTTGTCCGACGGAATCGTTTAGAGGAAGACCAAGATAAATTAAGACAATTTTTAGATAATCTTCTTTCTCAAGTGCAAAATCTGAGTGATGTTAGTAGTAGGATGCAAGACTTGTACGAGAGAAGTCTCCTTGAGGGTTCTTTGATGGATAGTCGTCGACGTAATCAATCGGTAGTGAAAGCTCAATTAGCCAGAGCTGATTCTAAATCGACCAATTATCCTCGTCAAGCTTCTGATTTTTATACCACTACAGGTGGTAATAGTAATGTGAACGGAAGCGTTGCTCCTGAGTTAGATGAGTTAGAACTCGATCGTTTTACTGGTTTCCACTTACTTTCTCAAGAGATTATAGAATTAATCGTCAAGGTCAAAGAGTCTGCTTCTGATATTCAGTTCCTTGTGGATGAGACAGATCAATTAGGTCGTAACTTGAGAGAGGTTACTACTCAACTGCAAGAGGGTATTAACAAATCAAGAATGGTACCTTTTGCTCAAAATGCCGATCGTTTACCATTACCCATTCGTAAAATCGCCGAAGGTTACGACAAGCGAGTTCAGTTAAAACTTGAAGGTAGAGAAGTTTTAATCGATAAGATGATTCTTGAGCATATTTGGGATCCTCTTTTACAAATCACCAAAAACTCCGTAACCCACGGTATTGAATTACCTGAAGAAAGAGAAGCATTAGGTAAACCTGCTCAAGGAACAATTACAGTCAGAGCATTTTTACAAGGACAACAAACGGTTATTTCTGTTTCTGATGATGGTGGTGGTATTGATCCCCAAAAAATTAGAAAAAAAGCAATTCAAAATAAATTAATCTCTCCTGCTGAAGCTCAAGCTTTAAAAGCTCAAGATATTTACGATTTCTTATTTAATGCAGGATTCACCACTAAAGAACAAGCTGATAGCCATGCAGGTCGTGGTGTCGGTTTAGATATTGTGCGTACGAAGCTCAATGAAATTAGGGGTATTGTTAGTATTGATTCTGTTCCTGGTCAAGGTAGTACTTTTACTATTAGGTTACCTTTAACTGTCACAGTCGGTAAGGCATTATGTTGTCTCAATGATAATACTCGTATTGCTTTCCCTATGGATGCGATCGAAGATACGAAAGACTTCTCCTCTGATGAAATCAAAGTGAATGCTCAAGGACAAAAATGTATTAAATGGAATAATGAATTGTTACCTTTCCGTCCTTTAAGTACTTTACTGCGATATAACCGCCAAATTACTCGTAGTATTGTTTATACCAGCAATACAGAGCAAGAGACTATTCCCATCATCATTTTACGTGGTGGTAACAATCTGCTGGCGATTCAAGTGGATCAAGTGTTAGGTCAAGAGGAAATCGTTATTAAACAAATTTCAGGACCTTTACCAAAACCCAAAGGTATTTCTGGGGCGACGGTAAGAAGTGACGGGATTGTGATGCCGATCGGGGATGTGATTGAGTTAATTGAAATTGCCAATGGTAATTTATCTCTTGATATGTCTCTTGATTTAGCTGAGTTTGCTAGAGGACAAGAAAGCGAAACTCGTTCTTCTGCTAATGCTCAACCATTAGTATTAATCGTTGATGACTCTATTACTGTTAGAGAAATGTTATCGATCAGTTTCAGTAAGTCAGGATATCGGGTAGAACAAGCTCGTGATGGACAGGAAGCTTGGCAGAAATTACGATCGGGATTACCTTGTGATTTAGTTTTCTGTGATATTGAAATGCCTCGTATGAACGGTTTAGAGTTACTGCAAAATATGCAGGAAGAAACTTCTTTAAATCATATTCCTGTGGCGATACTCTCTTCTCGTGGTGCGGAAAAACATCAAATAATTGCCGCTGATTTAGGTGCTTCTGCTTACCTAGTTAAGCCTTATGTGGAGAAAGATCTGATTGATTCAGCGAAAAGAATGATTAATGGTGAAGTGTTACTTGCTGGCAGTAGCAAAAAACCCACACCTCCTCGTCAAAACCAAATCACTTCTACGACTAAAACTACTAAAAGTAATCAAACTAATGACAGTAGAAAATCTAGAAGTAGCAAGATGGTCTTGATTATTGATGATTCTGTGGTAGTGAGAGAAATGTTATCAATGACGTTTAAAAAGGCTGGCTATCAAGTAGAACAGGCTCGTGATGGTCAAGAAGCTTGGGATAAGGTTTCGGATGGTTTACCTTGTGATTTACTGCTCTGTGACATTGAAATGCCTCGTATGAATGGTTTAGAGTTACTGGCTAAAATGCAACAGGATGATGATCTTTCTAAGTTACCTGTGGCGATGGTCACTTCTCGTGGTGCGGAAAAACATCGTAAAATTGCGGCTGATTTAGGTGCTAAAGGTTATTTTACTAAGCCTTATTTGGAAGAGGAATTACTTAATGCGGCTAAAAAATTAATTAGTGGTGAAGTTTTACTTTAAAAGCTGTTAGATGGGAGTCATGAGTCGGGAGTTATTTCTCCGATGTAAAAATTCTGAAACTATTGTAGAGACAAGGCATGCCTTGTCTCTACGAGGGATGAAAATACATATTTATTCCTTGGGAGCAGTATCTCCGAATTAGAACTCCAAACTAAATTCT
>CAZSEZ010000336.1:0-2880 GCA_964606015.1 uncultured bacterium | reverse complement strand
GGAATGGGTATAGAGAAAGAAACAAAAATGCTAATACCTTCTATGAGAAAATTAGTTGCTCGGAATGGCGTACTAGAAAGCTATATTAACCAATATGAAATTCTGGAGAGTCAGCAAATCAAGCCACACGAATTTGAACATAAATTAATGGAAGTTCCAGAATCATCCTTGTGTGATGGTTGCATCATTTTAGAACCAATTAAGCAAGAAGCTATCATGCTAGCTTAGGATGGAAATAATTCAATAAAAAAAGGGATAACTACCATAGTCATCCCTAAAATCAAAACCAATTATCCAACTAACCTTAAACAGCTTGAGGTTGGGGTGGTTGGGGTTGGGGTTGGAATTGGAAGAGAGAATAGACAACATTCCGACGAATATCAATCATCATCTCCAGGAACATTTCATAACCCTCTTGTTTGTACTCAATCAAAGGATCTTTTTGTCCATAACCACGCAAACCAATAGACTCACGTAAAGCATCCATTGCTTGTAAGTGTTCGCGCCAGAGAGTGTCAATTTGCTGCAAGATAAAGAATCTTTCTGCTTGACGCATTAGACCAGGTTGAGAATTATCTACCTGAGCTTCTTTGATGTCATAAGCTTTGCGGACTTCTTCACGGAGGAAGGTTTTGATCTCGCTGACGGTCATGTCCTCTACATCCTCAGTTTTGAGGTCTTCGAGTAGATAGATAAACTCTTTGACTTTTGCCAACATGTCCGCGATTTTCCACTCTTCAGGTGGTAACTCTGGATTGATATAAGCATCGACGATTTCGCCCATAGTTTTCTCGGCGTATTCGATTACTTGCTCTTTGAGGTCTAGACCTTCTAAGACTCGACGACGTTCGGCATATATAGCACGACGCTGATTGTTCATGACCTCGTCGTACTCAAATACTTGCTTCCGAGTGTCATAGTAGAAAGTCTCAACTTTTTTCTGTGCCCCTTCCAGAGAGTTGGTTAGCATCTTGGATTCGATGGGCATATCATCTTCGACGCGCATCATCTGCATTAGTTTACCAACGCGATCGCCACCGAAAATCCTTAACAGGTTATCTTCCAAACTGAGGAAAAAGCGAGTTGAACCAGGGTCACCCTGTCTGCCAGCACGTCCGCGTAATTGGTTATCAACCCGACGAGATTCGTGTCTTTCGGTACCGATTACATGCAAACCACCAATACTGATTACCTCATCGTGTTCCGCATCGGTGAGTACTTCGTAATCTTTGATAATTGCTTGATAAACTTCCCTTAGTTTTTGAATTACAGGATCTTCTGTAGGCGCGCTTTCCGCTGCAACAGCAATTTTTTCTTCTGCTTCTAATTCTGGTAGGCTCTGCTCACCGTACTCTTTGACAGCAAACTTAACCGCATCCTTGAGTAAGTTTTCTGTCTCGGTAGATAACTCAGTGGGAAAAATATCTGGAGAAGCTTTCCAGCTTTTGGGCTTACTTCCATCAGGAGCAAAACCTTTAGGCGCTTGTTTCGCACTAGGCTGTGGGACATTTGCCATAAAGCTATCATCTTCAGGAATTACCAGTTTAGGCATAAAGTATTCCCTGATTTTGAGCCTTGCCATGTAGTCGGCATTCCCACCCAAGATAATGTCTGTACCGCGACCAGCCATGTTAGTTGCAATGGTTACAGTTCCTTTGCGTCCTGCTTGAGCAACGATCTCTGATTCACGTTCGACGTTTTCAGGACGTGCATTGAGGATGTTGTGAGGAATCTCTTTCTGGCTCAATAACTGAGAAAGAATCTCTGATTTTTCAACGCTAGTAGTCCCAACTAGAACAGGGCGACCTGTTTTGTGCATGTCTGCACAGTCTTCTGCTACAGCCTGCCACTTACCAATCTCTTTACGGTAAACCGAATCGGGTAGATCTTGGCGTTTTGGTTTGCGGTTGGTGGGAATAATGGTTACTTGTAGGTTGTAGACTTTCTCAAATTCAGTCTCTTCCGTTTTTGCTGTACCAGTCATCCCTGCTAGCTTAGGATAAAGCAAGAAGAAATTTTGATAAGTAATACTGGCTAAGGTTTGAGTTTCTTTCTGAATCGGGACAGTTTCTTTAGCTTCGATCGCTTGGTGCAAACCATCACTCCAGCGTCTTCCAGGCATTACCCGACCCGTAAACTCATCGACGATCACAACTTCTTCGTTGCGCACCATATAGTTAACGTCTTTGATAAATAACTCTTTGGCTTTGAGTGCGTTAGAAACGTAGTGTGCCCAAGGATTTTCGGGGTCATAAAGGTCGCTAACTCCTAATAATTGTTCTGCTTTAGCAAAACCTTCATCAGTCATCAGGATATTACGCGCTTTTTCATCTACTTCGTAATCACCTTCATCTACTTCATCTTCTTCTTGTTTGAAGAGCATTTCGGCGATTTGGGCTGCTCTTTGATACTTTTCGGTGGGGCGTTCTACTTGACCTGAAATGATCAGAGGTGTTCTGGCTTCATCAACCAGAATCGAATCAACTTCGTCAATCAAACAATAGTTAAAAGGACGCTGTACTACTTCTTCCATCGAAACAGCCATGTTGTCTCTGAGGTAGTCAAAGCCCAACTCACTGTTCGTGGTGTAAGTAATGTCGCAGTTGTAGTTTTTACGACGCTCCGCAGGACTCATTCCCGCTTGAATTAGACCAACACTCAGACCCAAGAAACGGTGAATCTGCCCCATCCATTCTGCATCACGACGAGCTAGATAATCGTTAACTGTTACAGTGTGTACGCCTTTACCTGTTAAACCGTTTAAATATGCGGGGAGAGTACATACCAGGGTTTTTCCTTCTCCCGTTCTCATCTCGGCAATTTGACCTTTGTGGAGAACAATTCCACCTAGTAGTTGTACGTCGTAGTGGCGCATACCCA
>CAZSEZ010000335.1:0-2883 GCA_964606015.1 uncultured bacterium | reverse complement strand
AGATGCAGCCAAAAGACATTGCCAAAGATACAGCTAAGGTTGTACAAAACTATCTAACTTATCAAGCGGTCAAACTTATTGTTGCTCAACTGACAGAAACTAATCCAGCAGAAGCTATTTGGCTGAGAGAATATTCCTCTGGAGGGAAACTGCAAGATGCAGAACAGTACCTTGAAGAGTTAATGTCAGAGCGTCAGGGAAAACCATTGGTAATGAGGATTATGGCAGTACGGGACGATTTGGCGCAGCGAGTTATGGAGTATGTACCAGAGATTGTTACGACTTCCATCAAACAAGCTAACCTAGAACATCGCCGTCATCTTTTGGAACGCCTTACTCAATCTTCTTCTGAAGCAGATATCTCCATTGAGGGGACTGATGTGGATGAAACTCCTGACGAAAACAAGTAAAGGATTACAACATGAAAACATTACCTAAAGAGCGTCGTTACGAAACCCTTTCTTATCTACCTCCTTTAACAGATCAGCAGATTGTAAGACAAATCGAATTTATGTTGGAACAGGGTTATATTCCTGGTATCGAATTCGAGAAAGATCCTACTCCTGAACTGCACCACTGGACTTTGTGGAAACTTCCTCTATTCAACTGTCGTTCTGCACAAGAAGTACTTGCTGAAGTACGTGAGTGCCGTTCTGAATACTCAGACTCTTACATCCGCGTAGTTGGCTTTGACAACATCAGACAGTGTCAAACTGTAAGCTTCATCGTTTACAAGCCTGGTTCTAACCGCTACTAAGGTTTAAATATCTTTCAAGGAAATTTAATTTCCTCTTGCTCCCTCTTTCAATTACTGGAAGGGGGATTTTTGCTATTTGTACAGTGAAGCAAAGGTTGATAACTTTTGGATATTTTTAGCTTAACGCCACTGTCTCTAATTGATGCAAAACATCATCATATTAATTTTATTTAGTTTTCTGTTTAACCGTTGCTCTACAATTAACCAGCGAGCTTTGATAAAAGAAGTAAAACAACTTTTGGCAAAGCACAATCTCGGAAAGATCAATCCTCAATGCAGTATGAGCAATCTGAGTAGATCGGGTAAGTGTGTTCTTAGAAATTCACCCAAGTCGCGCGGATTATTAGACCTTTTAATCCAGGAATTACAGCTCAAAGATATTGAATTAGTCGCTAAAAAAGTCGAGGCAAAAAGGCAAACCCCCGAAATAAAACCTAGTTCGGAATTTTTCGAATATGCTCTGTACTAGAAAAGTTATACTCGCGATCGCGAAAAATATTTTGAGCAATCCCATGCCTGTGATTCTATAGCAGAGCTTCAAAATCTGGATCTGATTGAGATTTACGGAAGTCTAAATGATAAATCTGAAATTAGAGTAAAGGATGGTATGGCATGTGCAGATTTTTTGCTTTACTATCGTTCCGATAAAAATCTTAGCTACATTGCCGTAACCTATAGTTATGGCTAAAGAAGCTTGCAAATAACACAGCAAAAAGGACGAATTTTCCATCGCCCTTGAAATAAACTAATTTCCCGAGTGCAAGCCGCTTAAGATTTCACTTCATCATAGGCACGTAAAACCAAATAACGAGCCACTGTTTGAATCCCGGTATGTTCAAAGAAATTGGTACTCGCGTCGATAAAAGCAGCTAAATAATCTAGCTTGTCGTCGGCGATTTCAATAAAACCACCAAGCTTATCTGTTACCGACTCTCTGGTAAGGCCAAACTTATCAATAATTTGATCCATCCAGCTACTAACCTCGTTAAAGTTATCGTTAATAAACTGTTGTTTATCTTCAGCAGGAATTAGATCGCTGAAATTGTCCAAGGCTGCCTTAGTAATAGGGTCACCTCCTTGAGACATTTCTTCTCGTAAGCGAGAAATAAAATTGGTGCCCAAAGGCAAAATTCCATCAAAACAGATCAGTGCCACCATCCTTAGTAGGGCTTCTTTGTGATAATTATCTTTGATTGCGCTAGCAAACTTTACAGGGTTTATACCAGAACCACTTAGTTTACTAAAGGCAATTAGTTCTGCTGCTAGCTTAAGTTTTAGATCTAGACTCTGAATTGCATCAGCTTTAGGGGTTAGCCTATCGATTAGAGGAATAAAGCGAAATGTATTGCCTACCTTATCCGCGATCGCTGCTGCTGCAGCTGCCTTATCTGTACTATCAGCAGTTTGATAGAGCCAAATAGCAGTTTGATAACCATTTTTCTTATTTTCGTATAGGTCAACAGCACAGTTCTTGATTCTGCTGATGTCACTAGGATTAGATTCGCCAGTAAGAACTTCAATAGTACGATCAAATCCCACCAGGTTTTCCCACTTCCCAGGAACGGCAAAGTCCATTGCTTTCAAGATTCTGACAGTGAGATTTTCTTGAGGCAGACCATCTACAAGTTCAACAATCTTACTCATGTATTTTATAGTCTCTTAATTTCCTGAGTATCTTAGCCCACCAATCCTTAGCAGCAGAGACTTCTTAATTAAGCTCTAAGAGAAAAAGAAAAAGTGAAAAGATATATCAAGTAACCACCAGACTCAATCACTTTAAAGCCTTGATTCATTAGGAAAAGTAGCCAACGACAAAGAGAGGGAAAACCTGATGAAGAATTCCCCAAATTTTCATTTGCAAAGATCAGAGGCTATTAACTAACAGCCACTCAATAATAGGAAAAGCGATCGCAAGAGATATCAACTCTAGCTAGCCATTTCTAATTGATCCAAACGCAACCAGACATTTGGAGTAGCCACATAAAATTGAACTAAAGCATAATCATCACTAACTTCTAGAATTAAGCCTTTGCTGTTAAAAAGATAGTCTGGTAAACGATTATCGCTAGCTTTAACCTCGACGCTATTCTCTAGCTGTTCTTTAACTACCTTGACTAACGAGCCTT
>CAZSEZ010000334.1:0-2885 GCA_964606015.1 uncultured bacterium | reverse complement strand
GGTATGGATCCCATGGGTGGCATGGGCGGCATGGGTGGCATGGGCGGTATGGGTGGCATGGGTATGATGTAACCTGTAACCCAATGCTAATCATTGTCTGATTGATTGTCATCTAATCAAACCAAGTCAAACTAAGCGGTTGTCGATGTGAATTACATTGATGATCGCTTTTTAATTGAAATGACCTTTATGGTTTACCCTCAACCAATAAACTACTAATCGAAGTAAATACTTTGTCAGTATGTTCTAGCATTGCAAAATGCCCACAGTTATCGATTTCAATGATATTTTCTCCACAACATTCAAACAGAGAATGGAAACTGGCTAAATGATGAACATACTTGGGTTCCATAACTTTATCCTGCATTCCTGAAATAAAATAAACAGGTTGAGCCAGACCTGATACCAACTGAGGCAAAAGGTGTACTTCTTCTTCTGTTGTCGATTGCAAAAGAGAGCCTAATGCAGCCTGAGCATCAGCACATAAAAAGTCTTGAAGTCTCTGTCTACCCCATTTAAGAGCTAGAGGGCGAGCTACCATCATTCGCGAAAAGACTGCATCTAATCCTGGCATGTAGCGTAGCCAAGCAGGACGGAACCGAACTAGATTGCGACCAGCATTACGGAATTTTTCAAACTCTTCCTTAAGATAAATCCCTCCTCCCGCGTTGAGACAAACTACTCCCTTGACAATATCTGGTGACAGCTTGGCTGACCAAAGAGCAATACTTCCACCCAAGGAGTGACCAACTAACCAAGCCTGTTTAATCCCCAGTTCTTTGAGTAAGATCGCTAGATCATTACCGTAGGAAGCTAGAGTGTAGTCGTGATCTTCTAAATTGTCTTTAACAATCGAATTGCCGAATCCTCGGAGGTCGTAGCTGAGACATTGATAATTAGGCTGTAATAGTTTGATCAGGGGTTGCCAATAGCGATGACTGAGAAGCCAGCCATGAATAAAAACCAATACAGGGGTTTGAGAATTGGCAACAGGGGAGGTCAACTCATAGTTATGGAGCGTCCCCGCAATATTGATAGATGGCATATTCCTATCCTATCATTTGAGCCGATTTACTAATTAGTCTCATTTCAGAATTCTGCAAGCTAGAATCATAAAGTATTATTTCTTTTTGTTAAAAAAAATACCTAATGTGTATCTTTCAGAAATTCACATCTCGCTTGTTTCTACTGACTAGTCTTTTGACTTGTTTTTTAGTTGTTTTTGTTCCTGCTGCAACAGCTAAATTATTTGATGGGCCTGTTGATAGATTACCTGTTCTCGAAAGAGTTGCCTTGCGCCAAGGTGAAGTGGTTCTAGAAGGGGAAAAAGGAGAGTATGTAGCTCGGATTTTGATTGATACTTCTGTAGATCAGGTTTGGCAAGTGCTAACGGATTACGAAAATTTTGAGCAATTTCTTCCTGGAGTTGCCAGTAGTGAGTTGTTAGAAAATAATGGTGATCGCAAAGTTACCGAACAAATTAATCAAGTTAATACTTTTATCTTCAGTACAGAGGCCAGA
Organism: uncultured bacterium; assembly: GCA_964606015.1. Classification (GTDB taxonomy): domain Bacteria; phylum Cyanobacteriota; class Cyanobacteriia; order Cyanobacteriales; family Xenococcaceae; genus Hyella. The sequence goes on along the minus strand of CAZSEZ010000334.1, from coordinate 1,364 downwards.
GTTCGTCTAGCGGTTACAGAATCATATCCTCAGACAATTAACTTTGATTTTGTCGATGGGGATTTAGCCTCTTTGGAGGGAAATTGGTTGCTAGAGCCAGTATCTCCTACTTCTTTTCAACCACCAAATAGAGTCTTAGTTACTCATCGCGTGCAAGTCCAACCTAACGCCAGTGCAGGTAAGAGCTTCTTTTACGGTATCTACGAAGAAACTCTGACAGAGACACTTACTGCAATCAAGCAAGAAGCGGAAAAGAGGAATTTTGTGGTCAATAATTCTTGATTGTTTGTAATTTGTTGTTTATCTTTTGCCTAATCTAGTGATGTTGTAGATGAATATTTATCTGGGATGATTCTTTTGTGAATCTGGGGATTGGGATAAGTTCAGTAATGGATGTCATGTCGATGATAGGTTTAGCTTTTGGCTTGGCCTAATCGATTATCTAGTCTTCTAGCTATCTAAAGGGGTATATTTTTAGGATGTTTTCTCAGTCTTCGAAATATGCAACAAGCTATCATTCAAGTCGATGCGTTTACGGCTAAGCCTTTTCAGGGTAATCCTGCTGCGGTTTGCGTTTTAGAAAATCCTGTGGAAAGTGCTTGGATGCAATTGGTCGCTAGGGAAATGAATCTTTCGGAGACGGCATTTGTGATTAAGCAAGATGGTGGCTTTAACTTGCGTTGGTTTACTCCCACTACAGAGGTTCCCTTGTGCGGTCATGCAACTCTGGCAACAGCTCACACTCTCTGGACAGAAGGATATTTAGCTAGAGAGCAAGCAGCTCAGTTTTATACCTTGAGCGGGTTGTTAATCGCTAAGCTCAAAGGGAATTGGATCGAATTAAATTTCCCTGCTAATCCCTCCGAAACAGGAGATATTCCTGATGATTTGGTAACTGCTTTAGGAGTATCTTGCAAAACCTTAGTAAAAAATTCTTTGGGCTATTTGGTAGAAGTGGAGTCAGCCGAGATAGTGCGCAAGTTACAACCTAATTTCTCTTTACTCAAAACCTTAGAAACTCCTGATGTAATTGTTACTAGTAAAGGAGATCCTAAGTCTGAATACGATTTTGTGTCGCGCTTTTTTGCTCCTGGTTTGGGGATCGATGAAGACCCTGTAACGGGAGCAGCCCATTGTTGTTTGGCTCCTTTTTGGCGAGATAGATTAGGTAAGGATAATTTCTTGGCTTATCAAGCTTCCGAGCGGGGCGGTGTGGTAAAAGTTAATTATGATGGTGGCGATCGCGTCTTTTTACGAGGACAAGCAGTTACTGTGATGCGTGGGGAAATTATTTGTTAATGATGCTAATTATTTGTGACAAAATAAATTGATGATCTTTGTGTATTTTTATAGTTAGAGTTAAT
>CAZSEZ010000333.1:0-2913 GCA_964606015.1 uncultured bacterium | reverse complement strand
AGAATCATTATCGTTTGAAGATTAAAACTCTTTCTTGGTAATCAAATTTACCTAAGATATTTTTATGTATTTACTTATAATTAGCTTTTAGCTGATGATAAATAAACATAAAAAACAAATACTGTGGTGCGAAGAGGCTTTTATCTGTTATTAATTTCCGTTTTGATCAGTGTTTCTTGTCTTGTAATCGCAGCTCCAGCAGAGGCAGCGTATTGTAGAAACATTGCGGGAAAAGAGGTTTGTGTTCTTAAGCTCAAGCGTAGTGCCAAGTTTTACTGGGAATACCGAGCCAAGTTACGTATTGATGGTAAAAAGGTGACTCGGTTTTATAACTGTCGCGATCGCTACTATACACAGCCAGAACGTCTACCCAGAGACTTTACTAAAGATGATCCTCTGGGCAAATCTGTGTGCTTTCTTTATGAAAAGTATCAACAGGATACTGGCTCTACGCCCCTTTCTCTCAAAGAAGGAGAATAGAAAAGAAAGACTAGTTTAGATCGTTTGTCGCAGCGGGTATCAGAGCTGCGACGCGCTCTGCTGACATCTCACGAAAAGCACTCAGTGCCAGGTCAAAGATTTTTTGTGGTTGGATATCGTCCTGAATGAGACTCCAGAGTCTTTGTACCTCGTCTGTATGCAATCGATCATCCTCTGTTAATGCCAATAACAATTGGTTGCGGAGATACTGTCCTTCTTCAGAAAGAAGGTATTGCAAACCGAGTTGGGCAGTTGGCAAAATATCAAAACCCGCATCAGAACGAGCGATCGCAATCATATTCTCTAATCGTTCCCACTGGAACTTCCCATCTTTAATCAGCACATCCAACAGGCGTCGGCGGAGTTGCGGTGACTCTCCCGTTAAAAGACGACGAGAAACGTAAGGATAAGATACCTCGACAATCTTAAAATTACGATTGAGACTCAGTGCTAATCCTTCTTGAGTAATCAAAGAACGAATAATCAGTGCAAACTTAGAGGGGACGCGAAATGGATACTCGTACATCAACTCAGAAAACTCATCAGTGATGGTTTTGAAGTTAAAGTCCGCAACGCTTTCTCCTATTGCTTTACCCAAGACCTTTTCCAAAGCAGGGATAATTGGTTGAATATCAGTATCAGCAGTTAAGAAACCCAAATTAACGAAGTCTTTCGCTAAGGCTTCGTAATCGCGATTGATCAACTCAACTACCGCACTAGTTAGAGTTTCTTTAGTAATTTCATCCAGTTGATCCATCATGCCGAAGTCGATGTATGCCATCTGTCCTTCAGGGGTAGCAAAAAGATTGCCCGGATGGGGATCTGCATGGAAAAAGCCATGTTCGAGTAATTGGCGTAGGCCAGAGGTGACACCAATGCGAATTAGCTCATCAACATCTAGGCCAGCAGCTTTAATGGCAGCTAAATCATTAAGTTTGTAGCCTGAAATCCATTCCAAAGTCAGAACGGAGGTGCTACTGTATTCGCGATAGATTAATGGGACTTTGACCTCTGAATCTTGGGCAAAGTTGGCAGCAAATTTTTCTGCATTGTCCGCTTCATTCTGATAATCAATCTCCTCAAAGAGTTTCTTGCCAAACTCATCCACAATCAAAGTTAGATCGTGACCTAGGTTTAGCGGTAGCCAAGGAGAAAGCCAGGCAGCTCCCCAACGCATTAGGTAAAGATCAAGACTGATCACAGGGCGTAAATTAGGGCGCTGTACCTTGATTGCCACGGATTCACCAGTATTGAGCATCCCTTTGTAAACCTGTCCTAAAGAGGCTGCTGCGACTGGGTTAGGGGAAATTTGACGATAAATAGCTGTTACGGGACGACCTAACTGTTTTTCGATGATCGCGAAGGCTGTTGCGTTATCAAAGGGTGGAAGTTGATCCTGAAGTTTGATCAACTCAGCCAAAAAATCTTTGCGGATTAAGTCTGGTCTAGTAGAAAGTGCCTGACCTACCTTGATAAATGTAGGGCCAAGATTGGTCAAAACCTTACGGATTTCTTTCGCTCTCTTGAGCTGATTTCTTTCCGTTTGGTTCGTCCATTTATCTGTCAACAGATGCAGAACGAAATTACCGAATAACCAAAAAAATTTAATAGCTCGCCAGAGAACTAGCCATGGTCGAGAACGACAGTACTTTGCGATTACCTCTCGATTGTACTTAGTGGTAATCTCTCTATCTCTGCTTGCTTGGGTAGCAGTCACCTCATCCAGATTCACTAACTTACTGATTACCCCTTATCTACGTTTGGACAGCTCAATTAGCTTGATATTAGTATACAAAAATACAGAATCGTTAATCTAGTAAGTTTGTCTAAAGATTTTGTTAATTATCATTTATAACTCTACCGTCTTTAAACCGAATAATTCTGGCTGTTTGTTTAGCGACTTCTAGCTCATGGGTAACCATAATGATGGTGATGCCACTATTATTCAATTCATGGAAAATATTCAATACCTCTTGAGTTGTCTGGGAATCTAGTGCTCCAGTGGGTTCGTCTGCCAGTAAGATCAATGGTTCGTTGACAATGGCACGAGCGATCGCAACACGTTGTTGCTGTCCTCCTGACAGTTGGTTTGGTTTGTTACCTAGCCTATTGCTCAAACCTACTCTATCCAGAGCAATTTCTGCCTTTTCCTGGCGCTCTGGGGCGGGAATATCGGCATAGATCATCGGCAACATGACATTCTCCAGAGCCGTCATCTGTGGCAAAAGATGAAACTGTTGGAAGACAAAGCCAATTTTACGATTACGAATAGTTGCTAGCTCACTTGAATCTAAATGGGCAACAGAAACATTGTCTAAGTAATAGTTTCCTGCGGTGGGACGATCCAAACAGCCGACTATGTTCATCGCGGTTGATTTCCCTGATCCTGATGCTCCCATGATGGAGCAGTATTCTCCCCTGTCAATTGCTAAG
>CAZSEZ010000332.1:0-2923 GCA_964606015.1 uncultured bacterium | reverse complement strand
CAAAAACCAGGCAAATCGTCCCAAGAACAACCCTTCATCACAGCACGGCTATCATTCTGTGTTAGAGAAGAAGTGTATTCAAAGACATTCCCTGCCATATCTTCCACTCCGTATTCACTTTTACTCAGGGGAAACTGCGCGATCGCGCTCGTATAGTCCAAACCACTACTGGCTGCATTAGTTGCATCATTCTGCCAATAGTTTCCCCAAGGAAAATATTTCCCGTCTACTCCCCTAGCTGCCTTTTCCCATTCTTCAGCTGAGGGCAAACGGTAATTAAAGTCGCTCTGTTGACTTTTCCACTCAGCATAAGCCAAAGCATCCTGATAAGAAATCAGAACCACTGGATTCTGAGCAGTACCAACAGGATAGGCATCGCCATCCCATAAAAAATCTTTTACTTTGGCATAGGGATGAACCAAAAACCCTTGCTTTTGGTAACTTTGTTCGTCAATTCCTGGAGAGTGATAATTAGTTGCACGAATAAATTCTTGATACTCCTGGTTCGTGACCAGATTACGACTCAAGCAAAATCCTGCTAAATAAGCAGTTTGGTGGGGCTTTTCCTTCTCGAACCATCCCACCCGTCGTAACTGTTGCTCCGCACTATCAATACCTACCTGAGTTGCTGCAATTGCTCTCGCAGAGATTTGATAAGCATAATCTTTTTCTCGGCGATCGCTACCACGGATATATGTGCCACGAGGAATAAAGGCGAAAGCAGAATCGGCCTCACATTCTCTAGCAAGCAAAGACTTATTAAAATCGGAAAACGCAGCAATACTGTTGTCAGATATCGCCAGAGCAATTGTATGGCAAACAGCTAAAGAGACAATACCCACACAGGAAAGTACAAACTTATTGCTCGCAAAATCATTTGTAACCCTGTGAATAAGTTTCAAGACTTCAAAAGCCATTATTCCAATCAATGCTCCGTCTATTTTCTGAACATTCGCTTAGGCTAAGGTATCAAGTCACTTCAAATCAATTACTTAACTTAATTAAGTAAGCAACTTACCAACCTTTTACTTTTGATGCTGCACAAGGATTAGCTGCACAAGGATTAGCTGCACAGGGATTAGCTGCACAGGGATTAGCTGCACAGGGGTTAGCTGCACATGGATTAGCTGCACATGGATTAGCTGCACAGGGATTTGCTGCACAGGGGTTAGCTGCACAGGGGTTAGCTGCACAGGGGTTAGCTGCACATGGATTAGCTGCACATGGGTTTGCTGCACATGGATTAGCTGCACATGGGTTTGCTGCACATGGGTTAGCTGCACAGGGATTTGCCGCACATGGGTTAGCTGCGCAAGGATTATGATGATTAGCTAAGAGAACTGAAGAATTATGCTCGTTACTTTGTGTAGGAGTCGCGATCGAAGCAGAGGCCAAAAATGCAGTGCCACCAATAGCTAGTAAAGAAGCAGCAGCAACAGTTGCCATGTGTTTAATCTTCATAATTCAGAAAAAGTTAATTTGTATTTACTGGACTATGCTTATTTAACTAACCCAAACTGAGTTTATTCTGAGACGAAAATTTGTTTTCCCTAAAAATTTTCTGACTTTTTTTTCAGGATAAAAAATACTCACTATGCGATTGGCTTCATTCATGCGATCGCAATTTCTCTTCAAACTGCTATCTACCAACTTTTCCCGATGCTAAAGCAGGAAATTTCATCACACGGAAAGGTAAATTAGCCGTATTTTCTCCGCCATTGAGAGGTGGGGACTTATGCAATTGATTAACAGTAACATAAATATAATTATCTGGACTAAATGCCATACCATCAGGCCAACTTAGTAACGTGTCATCTTGATAAAGAGTTCGATACTTGCCACTTTTATTCACAACTCCGATCGCATGTTCAGTAATAGAAGTGATATAAACATTTCCCGAACCATCCGTAGTGATGCCGTCACAAATTGGCTTGTCGCCATAGCGCTGAACCCTGTTGGATAGCTCTTGATCAGATAAAGATTGATTGAGTAAGTCTTGTGTCGCAACACGATACAGAGATTCACCACTCATCGGTGCATAGTAAACCCAGTTGTTATCAGGGTCGATCGTAATAGGATTAACCCCAATCTTTGCCGGTTCGTCCCCCAAATTAATCGTGCGATCGTCAATAACTATCTCCACGTTTTCTGGACGAGTAGAACGATCTCCTTCCAAAACTCGACGGGCCAGTCCAGTCTCTAGATCCACCACGATCAAAGCAGAGTCAGCTCCCCCAGCCGTATCACTAATGTAGACGGCATTATGTTCTAAATCCACTGCCAAATCGTTCAAAAAAGGATTGTCCCGAATAATTGGTTGTGGTAAATAAATAATTTTTGCTAGCTGATTGTTAACACTGTCCCACGCCAGCAATTTACCTGGCTGGCCTTCTCCAGGACTACGGTCTAACATCCAAATCGTACCGTTTTTGTCAGAACGCAAACCCAAAACTGTATTGAGACCAATTCCACGATCATCAAGTTCGCTACTCCAAGCCTCATTAGGAAAAGGCAGCACCGAGCCGTTTTCTATGACTTCTACAACCCGTAAAGGTGCACCATAAAACTGATGCTGGCTCATGATTAGTCTATTTTCGGGAGTAACAGCAATATTTCCAGGAGGATGATCTAGAGAAAACTCTGCTACAACTTCGAGATCTCTAACTTGGGCAACCGCAGGAGATAGAGTTTTCCAGGAGCAAAAAACCGTTGCCACAAATAGCAAAAAGTAAATTGCTAAGCGATGTAATTTAGTAGTCATTAATCTAATGCAAATTTAATCCGATGAAGTTTTTAGCTACTTATTAAATAATTAAATAAAAGATTTTGCTGAAATCCTCCCGAAATACTCAGGAAATAGCGAAGTTGATCAACAAATTTGATTCTAATTAGGGTCTGTCGTCAATTAAGCCAAATGACAGAA
>CAZSEZ010000331.1:0-2940 GCA_964606015.1 uncultured bacterium | reverse complement strand
CCATACCAACCTGATTACTCAAACCAGCAAAATCGAACAGCTCAGTATCTGCCAATTGCGAAGGAGAAACATTCTGCATACTGCGAAAAATACTATCGATTCTCCCTGGAGATTCCCGCTCCCAAGTTTGCAACATCTGTTTGATAATGCCCCGTTGTAAGTTTTCCTGGGAACCACAAAGGTTGCAAGGAATTATTGGGAAATTTCTAGCATTCGCATAGCGAATAATTTCCCGTTCAGGACAATATGCCAGCGGGCGAATAATCATATTTTTGCCATCATCACTCAAAAGCTTGGGAGGCATTGCCTTGAGTCTACCGCCATGAAACATATTGAGAAATAGTGTTTCTACCATATCGTCGCGATGATGACCCAGAGCAATTTTATTAGCTTTTTCTTCTTGAGCTACTCGATACAAAATCCCCCGACGCAATCTAGAGCATAGACCACACATAGTTTTGCCTTCTGGAACCACTCTAGTGACAATGCTATAGGTATCTTCTTCGACAATACGATAAGGAACTCCCAGGGATTCAAGGTAATTAGGCAAGGTTTCTTGAGGGAAACCAGGCTGTTTTTGATCGAGATTTACAGCTAGTAGCTCGAACTTAACAGGGGATTTGCGTTGCAAACTCAGCAACAAATCCAACATGGTATAGGAATCTTTCCCTCCGGATAGACAAACCATAACGCGATCGCCTTCTTCAATCATGTTATAGTCACGGATTGCCTTACCGACCGAGCCTCTGAGGCGAGCTTGCAGTTTTTTAAAGTTTTTTGAGGTACGTTCTCTCACTACTTCCATGATTACTGGTATTACTGGGGGATTCTTATCAGATAACTATTTTAAGGGTTAATTGTTGGTAGTTGATTGTTAATGGTTAGTAGTTGATAGATTTTTGAAATTTGGAAGAAGTAACCACAATGATTTAACCGCCACCACCGCAGCCACTATAACTGCCGTGAGTAACTTTCGCTCTGAACTTTAAGGTTGCCCACAATCCATAAATCGGTGTCACCACATGTCCCGCATTTATGGCTAGAAACGTAAACTTGCGATACTCAGTAATTACGCGATCGCTATAATCTAAACTCCAGCCATTTTCCTTAGCAAGACGCTGACTAAAAGAATATTGACTATCAGCTTTATCAAACTCAAAGTCATTAATCTTTTGCCAAAGCTGTTGCTGTCCAATGTTCATATCAGTTTTTTCAACAGTAAAACTCAGTTGCTGCTTACCTCAAGCGTATTTATCTATACAACTAAGGCATTACAACTTAACCAAGATTTTAGAACGGCAATTGAGTCCGTCTTACTTATGATGGGACAATTTTTTGACTGACACGATTCAAGCAGATTTTACAACAATTTGAGCAAGCTCCTTGGCTGCATTATTATCACCACCCCATTTTTTTGCAGGTAGCTAAGTATATTGATTCAACAAACAAATATTGATTGAGTTACCTGAGTTAAGTAGTATATTCCGCGTTAATTTCCACATACTTATAAGTAAGGTCACATCCCCAAGCAGTACCTGTTCCAGAGCCAACCCCAATCTCAACTGCAATTAAAACTGTATCTTCCTTTAAATAAGCTCCTTCGGCTGCCTGTTTGAGATAGTTAGAAGCAGCGCTACGGTCAAATTCTTGAGGTTGACCATTCTGCATCAGAATAAAATCGCCTAATTTAATCCCTAGCTCGTCTTGATGAAACTTGATCCCTGCACGTCCCGCAGCAGCAGCAATTCTCCCCCAATTAGGATCGCGACCAAAGATTGCAGACTTAACCAACGACGAACCAGCAATAGTTCTAGCAACCGTCGCGGCTTCTTTATCATTCAAAGCACCTGATACTTGTACTTCAACTAAGCACGTTGCACCTTCTCCATCACGGGCGATCGCTTTAGCCAAATATTGACAGACTTCGGTCAGCATAGATTCTAATTTTTCGGCATTTTTGCCCATTGAGGTGATGGCACTGGTGCGAGATTGACCATTAGCGAGAGCAATTACACAATCATTAGTGCTGGTATCTCCATCAACTGTAATTTGATTAAAGCTTCTATCTACTGACCGCTTCAGCATTTCTTGCCATAGGGAACTAGAAACCACAGCATCACAAGTGATAAAACCAAGCATAGTTGCCATATTGGGATGAATCATCCCCGAACCTTTGGCAATCCCCCCAATTCTCACGGGACGACCCTCAATAGTTGTTTCTAGAGCAATTTCTTTAGTGACAAGATCTGTGGTTATGATAGCTTTGGCTGCCCTGGCTCCCCCATCAGCGCTTAGGTCAGCAACTACCTGAGGAATACCTGTTCTGAGAGCATCCATCTTGATTCTTTGTCCGATTACTCCGGTCGAAGCTAATAATACTTCTTGAGGAGTAATTCCTAAAGTTGTGGCCAATAGTTCTGCACTCTCATTAGCATCTTGCCAACCTTGCTCACCCGTTCCTGCGTTGGCCTGTCCAGCATTACAAAGAATTGCCCGCATTGAACTATCTTCCTGGAGAAGATTTCGGCAGTAGTCTACACAAGCAGCAGTTACTTGGGACAGAGTGAAAACTCCAGCAGCGATCGCTTCAGTATCCGATAAAATCAGAGCTAAATCTGGCGCACCAGAAGCTTTCAAACCTGCGGAAATCCCCGCTGCCTTATAACCTTTAGGAGCGGTCACGCCTCCTGCTACCTGCTGCCAATTTGCCATGAGTCCCAGTAAAAAAATCTAATTACTAAAAAACAATATGAGTTAATCTATCGCTTTTACTTATCTTGCAGATCATACAACATCGAGATCCCCTCTTTTTACGACGGCTAGAGAGCAGGCAAATCTTAATAGGGCCGTCTGGCAGTTTCGTGCTACTGTTATGTGGCTCATTTGGTTCCAGTGATCACCATTCACTAGGAGTAAAGGGGAAAGATTGGTGCAAACCCA
>CAZSEZ010000330.1:0-2942 GCA_964606015.1 uncultured bacterium | reverse complement strand
TCCACAACGCACTATACACCAATATTGTCCCCTATTTAGATGCAAACTGCTGTATTTCCACTACTAGCTTAATTAGTACAGCTAAAGCTCAAGAGCACTACTCTACTCAATCCAGTCAAGCTGCGTTTAATCCCATTGGAAAATGGCAATGTCAGGTGCAAGAGCAAGAAAATGGCTTCAGCAGTAAAGCTGACTTGGTGATGAATCTTGGTACTAATCAACAGCTTAGCGGACAAGGTAATGGCGTAATCACAGACTCAAATGGTCAGTCTTTTCCTATTGAAATAATGTCAGTTGGCTCTTGGAATCAGAATAGTGATGGGTTAAGTCTTTCTGGACACAATCAACTGTATTTCCAGAATAATTCGACATCAAGTTCATTCAATAACCAAAAATTCCAACTCGTAGAACCTGGATTAATGATGAATCAAAAAAATCTAGGTAGCTATCAAGCCATGACCACCTGTCAAAAATTGTGATGCTTAATATTGCGATCGCAATAGACATAAAGCCAGCTCTAAAGAAGAATCTCCACGCTCGCATAATTTAAGACAGCAATAACTTTGAGAGTTTTTCTTAGCTTTCTTTTCAGCTGCGAGAAAAACTGCATAACCTAATCTCCCTCAGAAATACAGCACGACACACATATCAAAGAGGAAAAATCATGAATAAATTCACTAAAATCGCTCTATCAAGCTTGATTGCAGTTACTTCCGTAACCAGTATCGCTTCTCCTATCAAAGCTCAAGGACATTACACCCCTCAACAGCCAACTGACGGTTATCCCACCAACCAACCTCTCCAAAACCAGCCTGGCAACTTTAATTCTTATCAGTTTCCGCAATCAAACCAAGCTACTTTAAATCCTGTTGGTAAATGGCAATGTCAGGCACAGGAGCAAGGACATAATTTGGTGGGTCAAGTTGACTTTATCTTGAACGTTAGTCCCAATCAGCAGTTCAACGCTCAAGGTAATGGTTTTGTCATGAGTTCTAATGGCCAAAGTTTCCCAGTTCAAGGTGCTTCACAGGGTTCTTGGAATGTTAACGGTAATGGGGTTGTTTTTTCTGGTCAAAGCCAAATTTCAGTTCGAGGTCAGTCGGAAATTTCCTCCTTCCAAGATCAGTATGTAGCCATCAACTCTCAGACAATCATGAATCAGAGTAATACCAATGGCACGATCTCAGTAACTACCTGTCAAAAAATCTAGCATCAGAACTACCAACTACAAAGCGGGATAACTATGACAAACACTATCCGTATCAGCAAAAAGCAAGGCGAAGAGCAGTATTGGCTACATTGGCAAATGCCTCCAAAGCAATGGCTAGCGTTTCAACAAGCAGACCAAGCAGAACAAAAAGAACTTTCCTGGGATCATTTCGGCCGTCTTTTACTGTTTTCGCCAATCTTGTTTATTTTGCTCGAAGCATCAATTGGGGCCTTAATTGCAGGGGGGATTTTCTTTGGCTGTCAATTTCTGCGATCGCTAGTTCCTTTCCTGCAACCAGATAAAACCACAAAATTCAAGCAAATAACCCCTATAGATATCTATATTGGGAACTCTGAAGCCTTAGTCAACAATCAACGCTATCGCTATAAAGAGATCAACGTGATTGAAGTAGTAGAAATAGCTAAAAACTCGCCTCAAGCAATCTCAATCCACCACGACTATAAGACTCATTACAACGTACATGCTGGATTCTCTTCTAGCCAAAAACACTGCTATATTCCAATTCCTCTGGGCAAGGAAGCTAAAGCAAAAGAAGTGGTTGAGCAATTAGTGAAAGATACAACAACGTAACCAAACATGATTCAAAGTCCATATGTAAAGATCGCACCTAGCATTTAGACGATCGCTTTTATTGAGAAGAAACCTGACTCAATTCTCCTAGCCTAAGATTTCGTTCTATTTCCCCAATGCTCTATTCAGCAAACAAGTTTTTGCATACCCCCAAATTGCTGAGAAATACGTAGAGACAACTAAAGGGAAATCGAGGAAAATCATCATGAACTTAGCAATCAAAACAGGCAACGAAACCATGACAGCTTGGGAAATTATCCCTCGCCTCAAACGCTACCAAATGCTCCCTCTATTAGCGAAAGAAGCTATCATTGATGAAGCGATCGCTGAGATTACATGCACAGATGAAGAAACAAAACTAGCTTGCGAAACATTCTACCAACAGCATCGCCTAGCTACCGAAGAATCACGTCAAGCATGGCTCAAAACTCATGGCATGAGTCAAGATGACGTCGCAGAAATTGCTACTCGTAATCTTAAAATTGAAAAGTTCAAACAAGAAAGATGGACTAATGCACTACCTTCCTATTTCCTCAAGCGCAAAGGCAAGCTAGATCGAGTGTTCTTTTCGATTATTCGTCTTAGCGATATGGGTTTAGCGCAAGAACTTTATTTTCGTCTTGAAGAAGGACAATCATTTGCCGAGTTAGCAAAAACTTATTCCCAAGGACAAGAAGCCGAAACAGGAGGTGTAGTTCCTCCAGTCGAAATTGGTAATCTACCACCTGCATTTGAACAAATTTTTGCTAGCCGTTCCGCTGGTGACATCTTGCCCCCATTTCCTTTGGGGAAAGAGTTTGTGATTATCAAAATCGAACAAAAGACTGCTGCTCAGCTAGATAAGCTAACCCAACAGCGCTTACTCAATGAGCAGTTCCAAGCTTGGCTAAATAAAGAAGTAGAAAACAGAGGCTACTGTGTCGAAAATCTCTTATCTAACTAGAGATCAGTAACCACAACAATCAATCAAGGACTAGTTACCAAAGTAGGGTTTAAAGATTAATCCTACTTAATTTTTTAGGTTTTATCGCAAGTTTGCATATCCGATATCACCTCAGCAATAGATATCGACATACACCAAGCTTATGAGTAAGAAAAATGAAATCTAGTAAAGTAAACATATTCATTACAGCGCTACTCA
>CAZSEZ010000329.1:0-2964 GCA_964606015.1 uncultured bacterium | reverse complement strand
TTTAGGTTTTTTTTAATTGCTCATTTATTCTCCTATTTTGATGTTTTAATCTGTTTTAGAGCTTGATATACGATCGATTGAGCTAATAACAAAGCAACACATAAATAATTATCGATAAAATTGTTATCCCGAACTCAAGTTAATTAATCAAAGGAGTTGTTTCTCCGATTACAGGCTCCTAGCTCCTACGAAAGACGAGGAGGATTATCTGCTTAAATAAAGGTAAATCCTTGAGTTGTAGGTGTAATTTGACCAAAATTTAATTGTCTTGCTTGTAGTAATCCGATTAATTCATCAACAGATGTATCTAAAGTACCTGATGCATCACTATCAATATAAATACCTGTACCATTATTTATATTGGGAACAGAGCTTGCTCCAAGGAAGTAATTTTCTCCACTATAAAGTTCGATCGTATCAACAGTGACATCATAACGTCTGATCAAAGCATAATCAGCAATGCCATTTCCGACAAGACCATCATCATAAAAAGATGTGCTATCAGTACCTAATTTGATAATATCTGCACCTGAATCTCCTCGGATTACATCAATTTCCCCAACTCCGAATGTAACTAAACTTGCACCTGTGATAATGTCAATACCACTACCACCACGGATAGTATCATTACCTCGATCGCCATTGAGAACATCATCATTTGCTCCACCTAAGATAAAATCAGGAGCATCTCCTCCACGAATAGTATCATTATCATTACCTCCATTAAGGGTATCTTGATTCTCATTACCAATTAACAGATCATTATCATTTCCTCCCCAGAAAATACCTCCACCAATTCCAGCTTCAAGGGTATCATTACCATTTCTTCCAGAGAAAGAGTTAAAATCATCATTACCAATTAAACGATCGTCAAAGTTAGAACCGATAATTTCTTCAATATTTTCTAGAAAATCACCTTCAGCATTTCCTCCTGAACCAATACCAGTAGCAAGATTAACCGTGACTCCTGTAGGAGAATTAGCATAAACCATTTCATCGATACCATCATTACCATTTATACGATCGTGACCATCAGAACTACGAATACGATCGTTACCAGCTAATCCATCAATAAAGTCATTATTATCAGTTCCGATTAAAAGATCATCTCCATTTGTACCAACGATCGCATCTGAATTAGAAGCAAAACCAAAAACCACATAACTTTCTCCGACACCATTAATGTTATTAGAGTCTCCTCCAATTGGACTGATAATAAAGTCATCAATACCATCTCCATTTACATCTCCTGCAGTACTAACCGATCGTCCTGAAAAATTATTCGGCTCAATATCATTAAGAATAAAACCATTGTTTCCGTCTAGAGACGATAACTCAAAAGAAGACGCAAAAGCAGTTGATTTACCAAATACCACATAACTGTCTCCAGCACCTCCTCCAGATGCACCAATAATAAGGTCATCAATACCATCTCCATTGATATCTCCTGCACTACTTATTGATGATCCTGAAAAATTAAAAAGATCCCTACCATTGATGGCAAAGCCATTACTTCCATCCAAAGACGATAACTCGAAAGAAGATGTAAAACTACTGGTTTGACCAAATATCACATAACTTTTTCCGACGGGGAAGCCGGGATATAATGCACCAACAATCAAGTCGTCAATGCCATCTCCATTGATATCTCCTGCACTACTTACTGAATATCCAGAATAATCACCTTCGCTAATACCATTAATCCTAAAGCCATCACTTCCATTTAAAGACGATAATTCTATTGAAGATGTAAAACTAGTTGACTTACCAAACACCACATAACTTTCCCCTGCACGATCGATACCATTGGGGTCTGCTCCATCTGCACCGATGATAAGATCATCAATACCATCTCCATTGATATCTCCTGCATTACTGACTGATCTTCCTGAAGTATCAAAAAAATCAATACCATTAATTACAAAACCATTGCTCCCATCCAAAGATGATAATTCTATTGAAGATGCAAAACTACTAGTACTACCAAACACCACATAACTTGCTCCTGCATTAACATTAAGTGGACCACCAGCACGGTCTGCAATAAATGCACCAATAATGAGATCATCAAGACCATCTCCATTTATATCTCCTGCACTACTTACAGACCATCCTGAGGCATCATAATTAGTAACACCATTAAGAAC
The DNA here is from genome assembly GCA_964606015.1 of uncultured bacterium. Lineage (GTDB taxonomy): Bacteria > Cyanobacteriota > Cyanobacteriia > Cyanobacteriales > Xenococcaceae > Hyella. Next base: position 817 of record CAZSEZ010000329.1, on the reverse strand, counting down.
AAAGCCATTACTTCCATCTAAAGACGATAATTCTATTGAAGATGCAAAACTCGTTGATTGACCGAAGACAACATAACTTTCTCCTGCAATATTAATACCATTAGGATCTGCGGCATATGCACCAATAATGAGGTCATCAATACCATCTCCATTTATATCTCCAGCATTACTTACAGACCATCCCGAACGATCGTCTATATCAATACCATTAATAACGAAGCCATTACTTCCATCCAAAGATGATAATTCTATTGAAGAGGAAAAAGCACTTGACTGACCGAAGATAACATAACTTTCTCCTGCATTATTAATACCATTGGGATCTGCTTCACGTATACCAATAATCAGGTCATCAATACCATCTGCATTGACATCTCCTGCATTACTTACTGATACTCCTGAAAAAATTCCACTATCAATACCATTGATGATAAAGCCATTGTTTCCATTAAGGCCACTGAGTTCAAAAATAGCTGATGTAATGGCTGGTACTGTTGATTGTTCCAGTATCACCTCCACTCCATCAATCTCAATTGTCACGGTATCGTCTTCGGTTTGAATCCGACTTAATTCTCCACTGGAGAGTTCGCTCCCTAATAGAACTGACGCAAAATATTCTCCTTCATCTCCTAATGTATCCACTGAGTTGAAATAATCATCTAAATAATGTCCGTATTCTTCTAATAAGACTTTAGTAATAGATGGAGTATTATCACTATCAACTAATTCTTGAGATAAATAAATCGTTTCTTTTGTCGGAGTATAGCCTCCTAATGCTCCATTAATTTGGGAAGATGCGACTATTTCTACTGTTGGG
>CAZSEZ010000328.1:0-2977 GCA_964606015.1 uncultured bacterium | reverse complement strand
CATAGATCAAATCTTATCCTATCAATAACAAAACCGAACAGCAATACAGTAAATATCGATTTAGTTAGCAGTCGAAAGAGGGAAATCGATCATGAAAAAATACTATCCTGTGATAATCATTGGAGGAGGTCAAGCTGGTCTTTCAATCAGTTATTGTTTGAAGAATAAAGGCATCGATCACATCATCTTTGAAAAAAACCACATCGGTTATTCTTGGCAGAAAAAACGCTGGGATAGCTTTTGTTTAGTGACACCAAACTGGCAGTGTACTCTCCCCGGATATCATTATCCCGGAGATGATCCTGAAGGTTTTATGAAAAAAGATCAGATCGTTGACTATATCAAAGATTACGCTCAATCATTTAATCCTCCCATTAAAGAAGGAGTTGAAGTATTCTCAATTTCCCGAAATGATTCTCAAGGATTATTTGACTTATCTACTTCGATCGGCAACTACATGGCAGATCAAGTGGTGGTAGCAACTGGCTTCTACCATCAAGGTAAAATCCCCAGAATAGCCGAAAAATTTGCCGATAACATTACCCAACTACATTCTTCTGAATATAGAAATCCGGAATCTTTACCAGAAGGTGAGGTTATGGTTGTTGGCACTGGACAATCTGGTTGTCAGATCGCTGAAGATCTTCATTTAGCAGGGAAAAAAGTTCATCTTTGCGTTGGTGGTGCACCCAGATCTCCTCGTGAATATCGAGGTAAAGATGTGGTGGACTGGCTGGATCGACTGGGTTATTACAATCTAACGGTTAATAATCATCCTGATAAAGAAAACGTTAGAAAGAAAACTAATCACTATGTAACTGGTCGTGGTGGAGGTCGTGAAATTGACTTACGCACCTTTGCAACTCCAGGAATGCAACTATACGGTTCATTAAAAGAAGTTCGTGGAGATAACTTAGAATTTAAGGCAAATCTTAAACAAAATCTCGATCATGCTGATCATATCGCTGAAAGTATCAAAAAGACGATCGACGAGTATATCACTCGCAACAACATAGATGCACCGATCGAAGACCCTTATCGTCCTATATGGCAACCAGAAACTGAGACTTTAGAGCTTAATTACAAAGAAACTAATATCTCTTCCGTTATTTGGTGTGTCGGTTATAACACTAACTTTAGTTGGGTGAAAGTTCCTGTCTTTGATGGTCAAGGCTATCCCAGTCACGATCGTGGTGTTACCAGTGTTAGAGGATTATATTTCCTTGGTCTTCCTTGGCTATACACTTGGGGGTCAGGACGATTTTCCGGTATCGCCAGAGATGCTGAATATCTTTCAAATTATATTGCTGACAAAATTAAGCATGCTTATCCCGGTAACTTGCTTGCTGTAAATGAAGCTGCGTTTGGTTCTTAAATCTATTGTTTCTAGAAACTCATTATTAGAGGAAAAAATTATGCCTGAAGTTACTACCCCCGCCCACAAAAGTGGTGATTTCTTTGTTGACTACGAAGAAAAAGTCTTTCCTGATGTCCAAGCAGAACCCGGAGAAAAAGCCTTAGTTACTTTCCATACCGTTGCTTTTGAAGGCTCGATCGGTCTAGTGAACTTATTACAAGCTACCCGTTTAATTCGTAAAGGTTTTGAAACATCAGTTCTTTTATACGGCCCTGGGGTTACATTAGGTGTGCAAAGAGGCTTCCCCAAAATTGGTGACGAAGCTTTCCCCGGACATCAGGCGATGAATAATCAGTTAGTCAAAATTATGGAAGAAGGTGGAAAAGTCTACGCCTGTCGTTTCGCTCTACAAGCATTATACGGACATGGTGAACCATCTCTCATCCCCGGTATTACACCCATTAATCCTTTAGATGTCTTAGACATTGTTTTAATGCACCGCAAAGATGGCTCCTTCATGCTCGACACTTGGACCATGTAAATCAATTGAGTTAACAGTGATCAATCAATGGTTACTGTTAATCACCATCCGTGTCAACTTAAGATAAAACCCGTTTAATAAATTAAACTCAAAAATGCTCGACTAAAGTTCATGTTAATGAACGACTCTTGTTAGCCTTGAATGAATGAATTCAAGGGTATTTAAAGCAATAATATTCTGTTAAGTTGACACCAATGTGGGCATTGCCCACCCTACATAATAAAAAAGGATACCCCGGAGTTTTTTCTCCAGAGTATCTTTTCTTTTTTTATGGAGCTGAGCAGAGTTGAACTGCTGTCCAAACTGGTTATTTACCTATCGCTCATTCACAGGTTTAGCCCTTCTGATCCTTAGGCGGGAACTGTCACTTATCCCTGACAGTAGGATTTTCTAGTGAAGTCTTAGCTTATAACCAACTAGAAGTAGTTATTAAGAGCATCCGTTGAGGGTTGCCTATAATGCTTAACGGAGTCACACTATAAGCGCTCGAACCGTTGTTTTTTAGGTCTTAGGCTGCTACAGGAGCTGCTTTACGAGCAAAAGGTACGATGTTGTTTGCATCTATATTTAGATTTGAGCATTGATTTACGAGAGGTAACTCAATCTCTCGACCTGAATCACGGGTCAGCTTTCACAAGCCTGTCGAAACCGTTACAGCCCCCTGTTTATATCGGTATTTACTATCATAGCTTGCATTTTTAGAAAGTGGCAACTTAATTTTAATTTTTGTTCCAAATGGACTTGTTATGAGTTACCAACTTCAAGTTCTGAAATGTTTAAATTATGTTGAATAAAACAAACTTTGGATGCCATTTGTTTCGCATCTTTTTTATTGCGACCATAACCTGTGGAATGTAATTGTTTTCCGTCATGGGAAAATTGAACGTCACAAATAAACATGCTATACACATTGTGGAACTTGTAATCTAAGCGATCGAATCGATTGAGTTGTGATAATTCATGTAATTTTGAGACCCAATCAATTAAGACGGCAGATGATTCTCCACGATTTTGCTCTGTTTTTATTTCTTGGTGATTATCAGTCTTGTCTTTATCTACTTGAGTTTGCTCTTCTTGAT
>CAZSEZ010000327.1:0-3026 GCA_964606015.1 uncultured bacterium | reverse complement strand
ATGTTTCAGCGCGAAGTAGATTACTGTTCGGGCGCTTTCTTACTGACCCCCCATCAGTTATTTACAGAATTAGGTCGCTTTGATGAGGCCTATCAACCTGCTTACTACGAAGAGACAGACTACTGCGTCAAAATCCACCAAGCAGGTAAAAAAATTATTTACGACCCCCAAGTAAGCATTCTGCACTACGAATTCGCTAGCTCTACCAATAGCGAAAATGCGATTTCTCTACAGCAAAAAAACCAAGCTCTCTTTGTCAAAAAGCATGATAAGTGGCTGCACAACCAGTTTGCCCCAGATTTAAGCAAGATTCTAGCTGCTAGTAACCGTCAAGGAAATGGTCAAAGAATTCTCTTTATTGATGACCGCATCCCCCATCCTTATCTTGGTTCTGGCTACACCAGGGGACACACAATGCTCAAAATCATGAGCGAGCTAGGTCACAAAGTAACTTTTTATCCTACCGATCTTAGTTACCAAGAAACCTGGCAGACAAGCTATAGCGATCTTCCATCTAATATCGAACTCGCAACTAATTGGGGTTTACAAAAGCTAGAAGATTTCATCAAGTCTCGACCAGGTTACTACGATTTAGTGTTTGTCAGTAGACCACACAACATGAATCATCTTAAGTATATTTTGGAGCAGGAAGATATCTTGCCTCAAGCAAAAATCATCTATGATGCAGAGGCTCTTTACTGCCTACGAGACTTCTCTTATCAGGCACTTCAGGGCAAGCAACTCTCTACAGAAGCCAAACAAATTGCGATCGCAAAAGAATTAGAACTAGCCCAAAAAAGCGATCTGATTATTTCAGTCTCACCCCTAGAACAGCAAAAGTTCCTGGAATACGGCTATCCCAATGTAAAAGTTTTAGGACATTCTCTAGCAGCCAGTCCCACAACCCAAGAATTCAACCAACGTCGAGACATTCTATTTGTTGGCTCTATCTACACAATGGATTCTCCTAATGCAGACTCTATTCTCTGGTTTACCCAAGAAATTTTTCCGCTGATTCAGCAACAGATAGATTCAGAAGTCAGATTGCTATTAGTAGGCAATAATAAAGTTCCCGAGCTACAAGAAAGCGTTCAAGCTACCGAAAATCCTCAGATCCAATTCTTAGGAAAAGTAGACACACTTTATCCGCTTTATAATAGTTCTCGCCTCTTCATTGCTCCGACTCGCTTTGCTGCGGGAATTGCCCACAAAGTTCATGAAGCAGCTGCTTATGGGTTACCCGTTGTTACCACCTCAGTCATTGCCGATCAATTGCAATGGCAGTCAGGACAAGACCTCCTAGCAGCAGATAGTCCAGAAAAGTTTGCCAAACAGTGTATTAGGCTATATCAAGACCAGTCACTATGGCGTAAACTGAGAAAAAATGCACTTAAGCAAATCAAAAACCATTGCTCTCCTGAATATTTTAAGCAAACAATTCAAGAGATTTTAAACTACCAATAGTTGCTATTTTCGGTAAATTTAATTTTCTTTACAATCATGAAAAAATAGCTTCTATCATCAGTCTATTATTACTATCTCTATCAATTTAAAACTCAGATAATCTAACCTTGTAAGTAATGCTCGAACTAATCTCTGTCCACTTACCTAAAACTGCCGGTACAGCCTTCAGACACGTGCTGACTGATATATATGGCATGGACGGAGTACTTGGTGATTATCCACCAGATAGCATTCACGACCCCGAAGGGAAAATTGGCAAACAAGTTAGAGTGATTCACGGGCATTTTCAACCCACAAAATACCAAGGCTATTTTCCCGCTGCAAAAAGAATTGTTTGGTTAAGGCATCCTTTATTTCGCCTGATTTCTGAATATTTTTTTGCGAAAACCATTAATGATCGGAATAATCTAATTCATGCCAAGTTACTCAATGAAAAACTCAGTATTTTAGAGTTTGCCAAAATTCCCCAGATGAGAAATTTCATCAGCAAAAAAATGAGAGGAATGGCATTAACTGAGTTTGATTTTGTGGGAATTCAAGAGTTTTACCAAACTGATTTAAACGATCTTCAGCAAATAATGGGGTGGCAAGATTTTCAACCCATCATGAAAAATGGCAATCGCTATCCTCAATATCAAAAGTGTATTCAAGAAATCCTTAATAATAGTGATTTATTTGACAGCCTGGCAAAACTGAATCGTGAAGATCTAGAGATGTATCGTCAAGCCTTACAAATGAGAGCTAAACGCCGTCAAGAGTCGCCTCTAATTCAGTTCACACTTGCCGATTGGCAACGATCGCAGTTTTTAACCAGACAAATACAAAATGAGCTAGAAGCAAGTCAAGCTGAAAATCAACAGTATCTTTACTGGCTAGAACGGAACCATCATAATTCAGAATTTACTCTCACTAGTAATCCCAGATCTCTCACCCAATTATCTTTAATCGGGTTCCACTTTGACTCACCCAGCACAATTATTAGTTCTCAAGAAAAAGCTATAACCCTTTCAGGATGGGTCATTGGCAAATCGGCAATCGCACGAAAAGTGGTAGTCACCTGTGGACAGAGCACTATTCTAGAAACTGAGGTTAATCAGCCTAGACCCGATGTCGCACAAGTACATCAAGTCGCAAACGCTAGTAGTAGTGGTTTTTCTACTAATCTAGTCACAGTGGGCATCCCTTCGCAAACCACATTAGATATATTCGTCGTCTTGGATAATGGTCAGAAAGTTCAGTTAGGAGCCATTAAAAATTAGAATTAACCAATTAGAAACGTCATCGAGATCATCTACGTATTGGAACTCTGATTTTTCTCATATATCCTTAGAATCGTTAGTCACACTAACAAAGAAAAAGCAGTCGAACCACTCTAGAATCCCTAATACCTAACTTTGTTATTGCGCCCCTTCACTACCAATGTAGCCATTACACATCAAGATAAAATCCCAATTAATTTGAGATAATCTGACTATCAACAGAGTACACAAGTCAAAACTCGACTGAGACTTACAGCGGATTGTAGGTTTATGAGGGACAGTAGCAGCAGTGGGCAAACCAAT
>CAZSEZ010000326.1:0-3040 GCA_964606015.1 uncultured bacterium | reverse complement strand
TTGCAGTCTATGATTAGTAACTATCTAAAAACACTATGGCTTTAACTCAAGCTAAGAAGCAAGAATTAATCGGAGAGTACCAGGTACATGAAACCGATACTGGTTCTGCTGATCTTCAAATAGCAATGCTCACAGAAAGAATCAATCAGTTAACTGAGCACCTCAGAAGTAACAAAAAAGATCACTCTTCTCGTCGTGGTCTCCTAAAAATGATTGGCCGTCGCAAACGCTTACTCGTTTATATCCAGAACAAAGACTTTGAACGTTACCAAAAACTAATCGCTCGTCTCGGCATTCGTCGCTAAAATCAAGCAAGCATTTTCTGGATTAACTGACTACTTTAATGGTTAAGACGGATGAAATACTTTAGAGGGAGACAATCTGGATTGGGTTGTCTCTTGTCGTTTTTAGCAACACTTCATATCTAGTGGAGTCACAGCTTCAAAACTTAACTCCAGACTTAAGCACAACCTAATTAACATCAACTCGACGATAAGTTACTTCTTCTACTTCTCCTGGTTTACCCAGAAGTTTTTCTTTACCGTGATTATAAGTAACGACTACTCCACCAGCATTGCCTGCAATGATATTGATTTGTTCTTTACCAGTCCAGCTACGCTGAGTACCTTTGGCTAGAGTCCCTTCAAACTCCACTCTGCCATCTACCATTACCTTGAGCCAGCAACGATCTTTAAGCAGAATATCTACCACCACCGATTCAGCATCATTACTATTGGATTGAGAAACAAACTGAGAAGGTGTAACAGAAGATATAGTCGTTGGCGCAATGTCTACAGAAGAATCAGCTGCTTCTAAAACAAGGTCTGATTGCGCTGGAACGGGGTCAGTAATCACAAGAGGTTGTTCGACAACAGAAGCGATAGTTTTTACGGCGATCGCCACTAATAGTATGTACAGGCAGTAGAGATGGCTAGACTTTAATTGAAAAGTAGCTACGGCTTTTGATTTAAAAGATTTTGGTAGTTTGAAATGAGATTGAGCCGCCTCTAAATCTTGTGACTGAGCGTCTTCTGATTGGGAATTTGTTCCAACCGCCAAATCTAAGTTACTTAATTTTGCTAGTACTTCACTCGCCCCGAGAGTTCGAGCATATTTTTTCAGCAAAGCTTTTGTATAAAAGGGTTCTGGTAATCTATCTATATCTCCTTGTTCAAGTGCGCTAAGTACCCGTTTTGCGATCGCAGTTTGGTTTGCCACAGTCTCTAAAGAGAGATTCTGCTGGGTACGAATCTGAGCCAAGTTTTTTCCAATTTGTTGTAAATTTATTTCGGGTGTCATCTGACTAATGGCAAAAGATATGGTTTATGGCTGGTGGATAACTGATTGATTATTTACGAGACCCTCTACGTTCTTTGCAAAAAGCTAATTTCTTGTTTACTAAGATGACGATAGTCTCCTGACTTAAGTTCTGTTCCTTGCTTGGTGTCTAAGCTAATTTTGCCAATCATTGTTCGATGTAAACTCACCACTCTAAAACCCAGCAGTTCAGCAACTTTACGAATCTGACGATTTCTCCCTTCAGTCAAAATCACCTCCAAACAAGCTCGATCTTGTTGAAAATTAATAATTTCAACTTTGGCAGGCAGAGTTGAACGTCCTTCAAGTGAAATTCCCTCACGCCAACGCTGAATATCTTGCTGACTAGGAATACCATCCAAGATGACACGATAGGTTTTGGCCAAGTGATAACGAGGATGAGTCAAACTCAAAGTCAGATTACCGTCATTAGTCAAAATTAAAGCTCCTGTCGAGTTGTAATCTAATCTGCCTACAGGATGAATTCCTTGTCCCTTTTTTAACCGATCTGGCAGTAAATCGATAACTGTAGTCCGCTTTTGAGGATCGGAACAACTAGAGATCACAGCTAGGGGTTTATTGATCAATAGATAGATTGACTTAGGGCGTTGGGTAGAACGAATTGAACGTCCATCAACCTCTAGAAGGTCACTATCAAGATCTACTTTGTCTCCCAAAACTGCAACATTTCCGTTTAGCTTTACCCTCCCTGCTAAGATCATTTTTTCAGCCTGACGACGAGAAGCGATACCCCATTGCGAGAGAACTTTTTGGATTCTTTCTGTCATCTTGATTGTTCCTTGAGTAATAGCTGACACAAACTAAGTATGACAAAGTACCACATGCTTGCTTAACATAAGTCGATATTCCAGCATCTCAAGTTACCCCTATGATGCCCACAAATTTAGAGAAACTACCACTTTATGCCAATAAATAAATTACTCGCTGGTGCAGTCAAAATCTTCCTTTTATCGCAAGTTTCCGAGGTAAAACAGCTAGATATTCAGGTATCTGGCAAAAGCCGTCAAATTCTCAAAGGATATATTCCAGAAGTATTTATTAATACACAAAAAGCTATTTATCAACAGCTCCACTTCTCTACACTTGAAGTACAAGGTAGCAATATAAAAATCAATTTAGGTCAGGTAAAATCTCAAAAAGCACTACAGTTATTAGAGCCAATCCTGGTAGATCTCAAAGCACTAATACTGGCGACCGATGCAATCCAATCTTTAACTGCCCCACTACTCCAAGATGGCTTAACCGATATTGCCCAAAAGCTACTTGCAGGCTACCCAGAATACTTAGTAAACAAGGAAAATTATCACTGGGAGCAAATTTCTTTGACTAATGAGGCGATCGCTTTTTCAGGAACTCTCCAAAAATCAGACCGCACCATTCCCTTAAAACTAGCAACTCAAGTCAAACTGGCCAATAATCACACGCTGATCCTGTTAGCTCAAGAGATTACAACGGATAGATCATTACCCATTTCAGAAGAACCAATAACTTTCGATCTAGGCGAACAAACTTCGATCACAGAATTGAAGATTACTCCTGAACAACTAGCTTTGACAGGAAAAATCACTATCTATCCATAATTCATCTTAATTAAAGAATATCCAATTAGAAACACGCAGAAGATTGATTTTTTAATGTATAAAATCTTGTCATACTTTGAGTGAATACTTCGATTTACAGTTATATTTTTAGAATTTAGAAT
>CAZSEZ010000325.1:0-3079 GCA_964606015.1 uncultured bacterium | reverse complement strand
CTTATCTTAAATTTCGATTTTAGCAGCTACAATGTCGTACATGATTGTCTAATATATTAGCTATTTTTAATTTGGCTTTGTTTACCCCAAAAAAGTATTTTGGCAAGACCAATCATTACATAAGTTAGTAAAACACTTTGATAAAGCTTGTATTAATAAAAATTAAATCTATGTCCAAATGTATATTACCTATTACTACGTTGATATAGCACCAGATTACTGAGGAAACCCGAATGATTAATAAGATAACGAGCTTATTTACAAAAAGTAGTGGTGTAGTTGGGGTCGAAATTAACCCCGAGAGAGTCAACATTACTCAAGTTACAAAACAAGGTTCACAGTACAAGCTGCAAAAGAATGTTTCTGCATTGGTACCTGAAGGAGTATATGAAGACGGTGAAATCGTCGACTCGCTAACCCTGTCTGAGTTAATCAAAGATACTTTCAAACAAAATAGTATTACAGCAAAAGAAGTCATTACCGCAGTGCCAATGCGGGAAGCAATTATTCGGATTATTCCCGTACCCGCAGAACTTGATGAGGAAGAATTGAAAGACATGATCCTTGTTCATGAAGCAGGGATGCACTTACCTTATCCCAGAGAAGAGGTAGATCTTGACTATGTCAAGCTAGGCTACTTCATGGATGAAGACGGTATTGAAAAAGTAAATGTACTTTTGGTTGCCACAAAAAAAGAGGTTACCGATCTCTATATGGAAATTTTTGAGCAAGCAGATCTTAAGGTTAAGACTCTTGAAATTAATAGTTTCGCTCTCATCAGAAGTATCAAGGAGCAATTACGCCAGTTTAGTGCTCAAGAAGCAGTGGTTTTAGTCGATATCGAATTTGATAGTACTGAAATCGCCATCATTGTAGAGGGCGTGCCCCAATTCTCGCGGACAGTACCTATTGGAACATACCAAATGCAGAACGCCTTGATTCAAGGCATGGGTAGTCCTGATTATGAAGAGATGACTATGCTTCAAGAGGTAAGTCTAATGAGCGATAGTCCCCAGGATGGCGACGCTGGAGCTTCTGAAATCAATCCAGGGCTATCTCCATTAATCGGCATCGTTAGCGAATTGACTGACGAACTGGGCCGCTCAATTAATTTCTACCTCAACCAGAGTGAAGACCTGGAAATAGCCCAAATGATTCTTGCAGGGCCAGGAGCTAGCATTGGTCAAATTGATGAATTCTTTACCCAAAGATTAAATTTACCAGCTATTCCAGTAGATCCCGTTTCCGCTCTATCTCTAGAAGTAGGAAGTGGTGTTGCCCCATTAGAGCGTTCTGGCTTAGGAATTGCTCTTGGTCTAGGGATGCGAGAAGTAGCGTAGAGTTCATTGGTCAGGTCAAACTTTTAAAAAAATTAAGTCGATTTTATGTATAGCTTAGATGTAAATTTTCTCAAGGATCGTGGCTTAGATAATGCCACAGAAACCGAAGGAAAAGTTTCGCAACAGCCAGGTTCTCTAGCCGGCTACATACCTATTGGAGTAGGGGCACTGGTAATGATTATCTTCCCTCTACTTTCTTGGAGTCATGCTCGAAGCTTTGAAACCAAGCAGGTGCAAACAGAAGCGGAAATTCAAAAAATTGATGCGGAGATTGCGAAAATTCAAGGGGAAAATAGAAGCCTGGAAGAGATCCAGCAACAATTAGATAAAGCTAAAATCGAAACCCAAGCTCTAGTAAGTGTATTTGATAAGATTCGTCCTTGGTCAGCTATCGTCAAGGAAGTAGGAGATCGTACCCCTCCTGGTGTACAGGTTGAGTCTTTAACTCAAAATGGTTCAGGGGAAGGACTTCAGCTCAGAATTTCTGGTCTTGCTCGTTCCTATAACGATGTCAATGATTTTGTACTGTTTCTACAACGCTCTTCTTTCTTCGATCCTCAGAAAATTGTTTTAGGTAGTGCAAATCAAACGTCTTTGAATGTTGAAGTTAGCAACCAAGAAGATCTACCCGACAATATTTCACTTACCTTACCTGAAGTTGTCAAGTATAGCATTACAGCTCAACTCGCTAATAAGCCAACTTCCGAGCTAGTGGAAGAGTTAGAAAGGAAAGGTGCGGTTGGAGTTGTTACCAGACTCAAAACCCTCGAACAACAAGGAGCTATTACAAAATGACATTTGCTGACGATTTTTTAGAAGAGCAGGAACTGGCAGGTGATTATCCTACTGCTTTTGGTATTACTTTTACCCCCCCAGTAATCGGAATAACCTGTGCAATCTTTGGTTTAGTAGGAGCTGGCTATATATACACTCAGTTTACCAGCGCAGCCAAACAAAAATATCAAGAAGTCCAAACGCAACTTAACGAAAAGCAGGCTCAACTAGACCAGATGAGTCAGGCAGATTTTCCTTCTAAAATGGCAAGCTTGGAAGCAGATTTAGCCGATCAAGAAGCTCTGAAATCGAGAGTTTTAGCGATGTTTACCAATCAGCAGGATTTGGAAACTTTACTAATCGATCTCAATCAGTTTATTGGCGCTAATCAAGGTGAGTTAGTGAAGTACGATCCTGATGGTGAGATCGCCACAATAAGTGACTCTTCTCTAGGAGCAGATGTTAATGGCAAGCTCAAACGAAAAAGTTTTTCTATTGAACTAGAAGGAACATTCAATCAAACTCAGGCAATCTTACAGGATATCGAACGCTTGCAGCCACTACTGATGGTTCAAGATTACAAATCCAGAATTACGGAAGAACCGACTGCGATTTTAACAAGTGATCGCTCCACAGTTATCCCCCAAAATTCTGCTATTTTGGCTACTAGCCTCAAGATTGACGCTATTCTTCCTCTCAGTCCAGAAGAGTTAGAAGCTATTCGCGCAGCGGAAGCAAATAGCCAAGAAAATGATGCCGGTTAAACGCTAAGACGGCAGAGAGCTACTTAGTAACTTTACGTATTAAAAAATTAAAGATTAGTTTTATTGATTGAGGCATAAAGCTGATTTTAAATCCTTTTTACACTGCGCTAAGCTTCCATAAATACCTTGCTCTGCGAGAGATATCTCATCATCAATGCGATCAAGCTCAAAACGTAGATCTTCTGCTTGTTGCGACGCCCA
>CAZSEZ010000324.1:0-3114 GCA_964606015.1 uncultured bacterium | reverse complement strand
TCTTCTCGTATTTCGCAAAAATTCCTAAAAGATTTTCTTTCCCTTTAATTGATGACTGTTTACTGTTTACTGTTCACTGAAATGACACGCCCTAGGTTACGATAATAAAATTGTCTTTAATTTTCCCTCATATTTCTGTACTTAATATCAAGGTAGAAGTGATATAAATAGCGATCGTTTGAGGTAATGAAAAGGTTATTAAATAATTTTATTAATAAAAAATATGCTTACTGTTGAATCTATATTAGAAGTTTTAAAGCCAGTTCAAGATCCCGAATTACAAAAAAGTTTAGTTGAGCTGAACATGATTCGTAATGTTCAAGTAGAAAATGGTAATGTCAGCTTTACCCTTGTATTAACTACTCCTGCTTGTCCTTTAAAAGAATTTATCGTTGAAGATTGCGAAAAAGCAGTCAAAACTCTTGGTGATGTTCAATCAGTTTCCGTGGAAGTAACAGCCGAAACTCCTGCTCAAAAACCTTTACCCGATCGTCAAACTGTACCCGGAATCAAAAATATTGTCGCTATTTCTAGTGGTAAAGGCGGTGTTGGTAAAAGTACTGTTTCTGTTAACGTTGCAGTAGCTTTAGCTCAAACAGGTGCGAAAGTGGGTTTATTAGATGCAGATATTTATGGTCCTAATATTCCTACAATGCTTGGTTTAAACGAAGTTCCTATTAATGTAGAGAAAAAACCAGAAGGAGATATTTTACAACCTGCTTTTAATCATGGTGTGAAAATGGTTTCTATGGGTTTCCTTATTGATCCTGATCAACCTGTTATGTGGCGTGGTCCTATGCTCAATGGCATGATTAGACAGTTTCTTTATCAAGTAAATTGGGGTGAGTTGGATTATTTAATCGTTGATATGCCCCCCGGAACTGGTGATGCTCAATTAACTTTAGGTCAAGCGGTTCCTTTAGCTGGTGCGGTAATTGTTACTACTCCTCAAACTGTTTCTTTACAAGATGCTCGTCGTGGTTTGAAAATGTTCCAACAATTAGGAACTAATATTTTAGGTTTAGTGGAGAATATGAGTTATTTTATTCCTCCTGATATCGATCGTACTTATGATATTTTTGGTTCTGGTGGCGGACAAAAAGCGTCTGATGAATTAGGTATTCCACTACTCGGATGTGTACCACTGGAGATTTCTCTCCGACAAGGAGGAGATAAGGGTATTCCGATTACAGTCTCCGATCCTGAATCTGCTTCTGCTAAGGCTTTAACTAATATTGCTAAACAAATTGCGGGTAAGGTTTCTTTAGTTGCTTTAGCTTAATAGGTGATTTCCAATCAAATACCAAGAGTAATCAAGGTAAAAATTCTTACGTGGGGGTTGAATAATATTCATTGGTGTCAACTTAAGGAAATATTATTGCTTAAAAGACCCTTGAATTCAGTCATTCAAGGCTGAGAGAAGTCGTTCATTATCATGAACTTTCATCAGTAAATTTTGAGTTTAATTTATTAAACGTATTTTTAAGAGGCATGCAATGATAATTCATGGTGTTGTGATATTGACAATTTTATAGCTGGAGGCTTTACTCCATAAGGATTTGGTCTTAAGTTGACACGGATGAAGACTCTTCAACCCTTTATTCGATGGTCACCAAATGGCGACCATAACTGATGTTTCATTTGTAGAAATGACCTAAAGTTTAATATTTGAATTAAATTCCTAGTCTTTTATAAATAACATCTAAATTGGGTAAATGTTCTTTAGGATCGAAGCAAGTATTAATTTCTAAAGGAGATAATAATTCCTTGATGGGTTCACTTTGTTCTACTAAAGCACGGAAATCTCCTCCCGTGGTATTCCAAGCTTGGTGAGCGCAACCTTGAACGATACGGTAAGCTTCTTCTCTGCTCATACCTTTACCAACTAATGCAAGTAAAACTTTTTGGCTAAAGATAACTCCGCCATAAACGTTCATATTACGTTCCATATTTTCAGGGTAAACTAACAGATTTTTAACTAAGTTAGTAGTTTCCTTAAGCATGAAATGAGTCAAAATACAGCTATCGGGTAGGATAACTCTTTCCACAGAACTATGGGAAATATCTCTTTCGTGCCATAAAGCAACATTTTCTAAAGCCGCGACTGCATTACCTCTGATAATTCTTGCCATACCTGTAATTCTTTCACTACGGATAGGATTACGTTTATGAGGCATTGCGGATGAACCTTTTTGTTTTTTAGAGAAAAATTCTTCTACTTCTAAAACATCGGTGCGTTGCATGTTACGAATTTCCACTGCAAATCTTTCCAGAGATGCGGCAAGGAGTGCTAACTGCTGTACATATTCTGCATGACGATCGCGAGAGATAACTTGAGTAGATGCAGTATCAGGTTCTAAGCCGAGTTTGGAGCAAGCACTGGCTTCGATATCAGGAGAAATATTTGCGTAAGTTCCAACTGCACCAGATATTTGACCAACAGCAATATCTTTACGTAATTTAGTTAAACGATCGCGATTACGAAGCATTTCAGCCAGCCAACCTGCAAGTTTAAAACCAAAAGTAATTGGTTCAGCGTGAATACCATGAGAACGACCTACCATAACGGTATAACGGTGTTCTCTTGCTTGAACGCGAATAGCTTGAATTGTTTCTTCTACGCATTCTAAGATTAAATCTAAACTAGCAACCATTTGTAATGCTAAAGCAGTGTCTAACATATCGGAGCTAGTCATCCCTAAATGAATATATCTCCCTGCATCTCCTACATATTCATTGACATTAGTCAGGAAAGCAATTACATCGTGGCGAACTTCTGCTTCAATTTCTAAAACTCGCTTGACATCAAAATTGGCTTTTGCTTTAATTTCTTCTACAGCTTCTTGGGGAATCTTTCCTGCTTCCGCTTGGGCTTCACATACAGCAATCTCAACATCTAACCATGTCTTCAGTCGGTATTCGTCTGTCCATATGCCTCCCATTTCGGGTAAAGTATAGCGTTCTATCACTGTAAACTTTGTCTTTTTCTTTTGTAAATATAACCTTACTATCTTATAACAATCTTGCTCGAAACCAAATTCATCATTTATTAGCTGTAAGCCTTAAGCTCATAGCTTGTTTTAGTATCAAAAAATACTCCTGTCTTGTATAACT
>CAZSEZ010000323.1:0-3142 GCA_964606015.1 uncultured bacterium | reverse complement strand
AATGTGTTGATGCTGCCTTCAAAGAATGTCCTAACGTATATCCGTAGCGCTATATGTACTTGCTGAGAAATTAACTATTAAAAATGGTGGATCAGTTTGATCCACCTCCGAGTTAGCTAGCGATAAATATGTACGAAATTTTTTTAACCAACCAAGATCTAATCTCAGGCCGCAATTCATCTGACATTCAAGACTTCAAAATTGCCAAATCTCAGCCTACAAACCAGGAATATTCAAACCACTGGTAAGTTCTTCCATACGCTCACGCATGTTATCGCTAGACACTGTATATGCTTGCTGCATTGCTTCGGTAACAGAGGCAGATAATGCCTCTGCGCCCTTATCCATAGCATCAGGAGAAATTTCTACTCGGCGAGGTTCTTGATTACCACTCATTACGACTTTAACTAAACCATCGCTGCTTGTTCCTTCAATTTCTAACTGCTCTAACTCAGATTGCAGTTCTTGCGCTCCTTGCTGTACTTTCTGCGCTTGCTGAAAAGCATTCGCAAGGTCTTTCATTTTACCAAAAGGATTAGGCATAGTTCTCCTCAATGTTTACAGACGATATTCTAAGTGATCAAGTCGTAGTTGACTTAATTAGTGAAGGTTAGATAGCCAAAAACTGTAAAAGATTTAGAACTCTCCAATCAGTTTGACCTCTGGCTCCAAAGATACTGACCAATGATATTCTACTTTTTCCTGAATATAGCGAATTAGCTGAAAAATATCTTTGGCTTGAGCTTGACCACAGTTAAGAATAAAGTTGGCGTGGCGTTCAGAGATCTGGGCATCGCCAATCTTATGGCCCTTCAAACCCAATTGTTCTATTAGCCATCCTGCTGCTTTAGGATATGGATTACGAAATACACTCCCACAACTAGGCAAATGATAGGGTTGAGTAGTTTTACGTTGTGTCCAATTATCGCCAGCTAACTGCATAACCTCTTGCTTACTAAACCCTGGCTGAAGTTGCAAAGTAGCTCTTACCACAAATATATTGTTGCCCTGAAGTTTCGAGGTTCGGTAGCTAAACTCTAATTGCTCAGCGGTTAGCTCCTCAACTGAACCATCTGGGTTCAGGACTGTAGCACTTATCAAAAGATCTGATAAAGCAGAAGCATGTGCCCCTGCATTCATTACAACTGCGCCTCCTACAGTTCCTGGAATTCCTACTGCCCATTCCAATCCCTTTAGGCCTCTTTTGGCTGCTTTCCAAGCAAGTTTGGCAATAGGCTCTCCCGCATCTGCAATCAAGATACCAGAGTCCGAGTCAAACCGATAATCGCGAAAGTAACGAGTGCTGATAGTTAAACCAGGAATACCGCGATCGCTAATCAATAAATTCGAGCCTGCCCCCAGCATAGTTAGAGGAATATCTTGTTTTTGATACCATTCAAAACAAGCTTCCAATTGTTCCCAATTACGTGGTGCAGCATACCATTGAGCATTTCCCCCAACACGATAAGAAGTTTGATTAGCCAAAGAAACTTCTTTTTTAATCAAGTTTTTTAATTCACAGGTCATGGTGATCAAATAAATATATTAAACAGGTATCAACCGTTACTTTTTTAAAAGGTAGAATTCAAGTGCGATCGCCTTTAATATCGCTAAAATACATATTGGTTATATGAGTTATTTGCCAACACGGCACTATTTAGATTTATAAAAATCAGAACTACCTTTGATAGTCAACGACAATTTAACCTATCTTTAGCAATTTTGTATATAGTCTTTTCTACTATTTTCAGGTAAAACTTAGATCTTTAATTTCTTTATTCCCATTTACGCTTAAACTACTCTCTCCACAAACCAGATTTATCTATTTATCTAATAGAACATAAGAATGTTAAAACTATGGTGTTTGCCAAATTCTTTGATGATAATCATCTAGCTGAGCGTAAGGGTCTTGGCCACTGTGGTGGTGATGGTGGTGGTCATGATGATGATGCACCTCTGCTGCTGCCAGACGAAACTTACACATTTGGCAATTCATGGTGACTTGTGCTGACTGAGCTTCAATTTCTCTAACTCGAAATAGTTCTAACAATTGCGGAGCAATCCCCATTTCTTTGAGACAAGCAAACTCGATCTCAGGATGTTGAGCTTCTTGTTCCGCAGTCAAGTCAAATATTTTCGTCATTAAAGTCCCTGTAAACAAAAAATAGGGCAAGACAATAATCCGCTTGGGTTGATAGAGATAAGCTCGACGGAAACCTTCTGGCATCCGAGGATGAGTAATACCAATAAAACAAGTCTCGACAGTTTTGTAGCCACTCCCTTCCCAAACTAATCTTGCTAGCTTACTGACATCTCCATTAGCATCAGGATCACTAGAACCACGACCCACAAAGAGTAAAACAGTATCTTTCCTTGCGATTTGTTGTGGATTTAGCTGAGGCGAGTCTAGTTGCTGTAAGCGATCGCGCCATAGTTGGATTATTTTGGGGTTAATCCCAAAGTGTCGACCATAGCTAATTTTCAACTGGGGATAGGTCTGAATTCCTAAATCTAACTCGTGAGTTACATCAAACTTATTGTGTCGAGCAGCAAAAAGTAAAATTGGCAATGCAGTAATTTCGGTGTATCCCTGCTGAACACAGCTAGCAATCCCTTCGGCAATACTCGGAGTTGTCAACTCCAAAAAGCAGGGAATCACAGGACGAGAATTATCTAGCTGCTGATACGCTGCTACAAAATCGAGAAAAGTCTGTCTACCCTTTTCGCTACGAGTACCATGGCCAATTGCCAGTAGTGGCCTAGAGTAAGGCAAGGCGGTAAAAGAAATCTTTTCAATCTGGGTATGATTTTTGTCAATGAAATCGGTATGGACCAAGACTATTCCCCCTAGCGGCAAGTGTGTTTATAGCGGACTAAATCGTAACGAACCACAACTAAGACTGCCGAAAAAGACCTAGTTTTTTTTAAGAATTACCCTAGTTACAGTCAGCCAAACGTGCTTCTTTTACTGACCAAAAATTCTATTCTTTCAATTCTGGACATCAAGTAAAACTATAAAACTTAAAGTTCTGGTACAAATAGCGATCGCAAAAGCCATGCCGTTGAGTACATGTACTCAGGTTTTTGCCTACTTTTGTTAATCAAATCGAAAAAATTGTTGAAATCTATACGAAATCGAGCT
>CAZSEZ010000322.1:0-3222 GCA_964606015.1 uncultured bacterium | reverse complement strand
TAGGATAAAAAATGAACATTGTCGTCGTTGGTCTTTCTCACAAAACAGCCGCAGTAGAAGTAAGAGAAAAACTTAGCATTCCTGAAGCAAAAATAGAAGAATCTATTCAACATCTTCTTGCTTATCCTCACATTGAAGAGGTAACTATTATTAGTACTTGTAACCGTATGGAAATTTATGCGGTTGTGAGTGAAACAGAACAGGGTGTAAGTGAAATCAATCAATTCCTTGCTGAAATTAGTAAGATCTCTTTACGACAATTACGTCCTAACTTATTTATCTTGTTACACCAAGATGCTATTCGTCACCTTATGAGAGTAGCTGCTGGTTTAGAAAGTTTAGTTTTAGGGGAAGGTCAAATCCTTGCTCAAGTTAAAACGACTCATAAACTCGGCATGAAATATAAAGGAATGAGTAGATTACTCGATCGTCTCTTCAAACAAGCGATCGGTGCTGGTAAAAGAGTAAGAACCGAAACAAATATTGGAACAGGTGCAGTATCCATCTCTTCCGCGGCTGTAGAATTAGTAGAAGCAAAAACAGACGATTTATCCCAAGATAAAGTAGCTATCATTGGTGCTGGTAAAATGTCTCACCTATTAGTTAAACACTTGATTTCTAAAGGTGCAACTGACATTACGATCGTCAATCGTTCTATGGGCAGAGCTAAAGAATTAGCTAATAAATTCTCCCAAGTAGACTTAAAACTATTCACTTTAGAACAGATGATGAATATCGTTGAGGAGTCTGATATCGTCTTCACCAGTACAGGTGCAACCCAACCCATACTAGATAAAGCAAACCTATCTGCTTTACCTAACTTGAATGAATTAATGCTTGTCGATATTTCTGTACCTCGAAATGTTGCCAGTGATGTCTCCGAATTAGACCATGTAAAAGCTTACAACGTAGATGACCTTAAAGAAGTTGTGGCTCAAAACCATGCTACTCGTAGAGAAATGGCAAGACAAGCTGAAGGCTTATTAGAAGAAGAAATCAAAGCATTTGAACTTTGGTGGCAATCTTTAGAAACTGTTCCTACCATCAGTAGCTTACGTAGCAAAATCGAACAAATTCGTGAGCAAGAATTAGAAAAAGCTTTATCCCGTCTTGGTAGTGAGTTCGCTGAAAAACATCAAGAAGTAATCGAAGCTTTAACCAGAGGTATTGTCAATAAAATCCTTCATGATCCCATGGTTCAACTTCGTACTCAACAAGATATTGAAGCTCGTCGTGAAGCATTACAAACTTTACAAACTCTCTTTAATTTAGAAGTTTACGAACTTAGTTAGGTCATTTCTTGGAAAAATATACCAATGGTGCGTTACAACTTCTACCTATATTTGTCAGATTAATAAACAAGATCAATGTTTAACGCACCCTACAACAACTATTGAGGGAGAAAGGAGTCGGCTCTCCCTTAAAAGAAAACTATCTTACTCAAAAACGCAACTATATGGGAGAAAAGACTCCGATATCAATCTCCAAACAAAATTCTTAAACCCCTGACCCCATCAGCTCGACACCATTCTTTATTCACTGGACATTACTCTTCATCATCCGCTTGTGCTTGCTGAAAAATCTTCGCCGCAAATTCAGGATTTTCTCGCATCCGTCGGAACAATAAAGGCATATTTTCATAATGCTCTTTAATTAACTCTTCATCCTCCGCTGGAATTCTACCCGCTAAAAAAACTAACTTATTCTCTTCGATCGTTAAGTGATGAGCTAACTTACGGATAACTTCCTCCTTCGGAGCATACTCTGCATTGTCATTTTCCAACTTTGATAAATAAGAAAAATTGACACCTAACTCCTCTGCTAAAGCTCGCTGAGTATAGCCTTTCTCCTTTCTCGCTTGCTTGATTAACGTTCCAAAACTAACTTCTTGATCCATTACTTTTACCTACTTGATTAAAAAATCAACAAAAAGGTTGACGAAAAAATCAACCTTGGTTATCATGATAATATCGTGTTGATTAAAAAGTCAAGTTTACTCAATTAATTAGAAAAATGAAAGAAAACCAACAAAGTAAAGAGCAAATTATGTTAGCTTTACAGCAATTATTAGTAAAGCATCAAGTAGAAGAAAGTAAGATTGCAACTAAAGAAGAGATTGCAGAAAAAGAAAAGAATCAAGAGTTATTGGCTAAAGTTGGAGACTATACTGTTGATAACATAGTTAATCGCATGGCGACAGTACAGTTAGATTTTGGTAACTTAACTCAAGAAATCGCCGATCGTCTGCAAAATGAATCATCAGTATTAACTGAGTTAAAAAAATCAATTCAAGTAGAGCAGGATAAGTTAGAAGAATTACGAAGAGTAAGATTGGTGGCAGATGCTTTATATATCTTGCGTCAAGAGCATCAAGAAAAGTTAAAAGTATTAGAAACTCAAGTCGCAGAAAATAAAACTCAGATAGAGGAAGAGCAAGAAAGAAATCGCAAAGCGTGGACTAAAGCTCAAGCTGATTTTGAAACCAGTAGTGCGGAATTAGCGGAACGATTACACGCTCAAAGACAAGAGCAAGAAGCAGATGAAGCTTATCTATTAGAAGTAGAAAGAAAAAGAGATATGGATGAGTATGAAGAAACAAAAAGACAACAAGAACGAGAATTAGCAACAAGTAATCAAGAAAAAAATAAAGCTTGGCAAGTAAGAGAGACAGAATTAGAAAAACAAGAGCAAGAGTTTACGGAAAATAAAGCGAAAATCGCTACTTTTGAAGAAACTATTACCACTCAAGTTAATAAAGCTCGTGGTGAAGCGATTAAAGAAGCAAATAAAGAGGCTGAAGTTAAGGCTAATTTAACGGAAAAAGAATGGGAAGCTACTAAACAAGGTTTCGAGTTTAAGCTCCAATCTTTAACAGATAAAATTGAGGAGCAAAACCAACAAATTGAAGGTATTATGACTCAGTTACAAAATGCTACTGAACAATCTCAAAATCTTGCTTTACGAGCTTTTCAACCTGCTGATAATTAAATTTAAAGTTCAATAATTTTACTAACTTGTTATCTTTCATGAATTACACTTCAAGTTCATTAAAGACGATCGAAAAGTAAAAGGTTGAGAATAAAGCATCTTATTTTAATGAAAAATCAGACGATCGAAACTGTCTAAATTATCACAATTTGATTTTTCCAGTTTTCAAAAAAACATAATTTATATCTAAAAACCATAACTCTAGTAAATCAATAAATCAAAGGAGTCTATTTT
>CAZSEZ010000321.1:0-3232 GCA_964606015.1 uncultured bacterium | reverse complement strand
CGCTTGGTTTCCAGATTCTTATTCTTCACTGTCATCTCAAAATTACTTTGCTCTCTAACAAGTAAAAGCTCACTAAAGAGCGGGTTCTGCTTTTTCTACCGAACCATTGTTAATCCCCATTGTCAGTTTGAGAGGGGTTTTATTGGGGTAGGCTTTGACGACTTGGCGATAGACTTCAAAGTTAGTTGGTAAAGTTAGCGTTTGTCCGTCTTGTTGATAAGTAATGTAGTACTTTACTTGGCGCAATAACTCTGGTTTACCTGGTTCTTCGTAATTTCTTTTTTGACGTGCTTCGATCTCATCGAGGGTTGGTTTAGCTGGAGCGATCGCCCAGTATAGACCTTTATCGTCTGGTCCAGTGACTCTACCTTGAGGCTTGATACCGTTGCGATTTTCTAAAGAAACAGATTCAAACTCTTCATAGCGTCCTCGCTTGTCTTCCATTGGGTCATTTTTATAAATAACTTGCCAGGTGAGGGTCGTAATTGCTGTTGCTTTGTACTCATTAGTGGTCTGAACACCACATCCTGAAAAGGCGATCGCAGCTCCTAAACCAAAAAGACCAAACATGATTTTGCGTCTAGTTTTGTTAAATGAGAAATTCATATTAATTTGTTAATTGCTAATTGTTCGTGGTTCATTGAGCTTATCGCATCATTTCAAGACTCCGAACAACCATGCTGAGTTTCAGATTCAAAACTTAATTCTTCTCAAAAAAAAGTCCCATCCTAGAACAGTCCAGAATGGGAGCATAAGAGTTTTTGGTTTAAATTTCGTAGCTAGTTTCGTGAAATTAGTTGAGTTACTTGTCTGTAGTGACTAATTCTGGTTCTTGAGTTATTACTGTTTCTGCCTCAAGAGCGGAATCAGCAGTGGTAAACCAACTCTTGTGTTTTGCAGTAGCAGCTAAAACAAATAACAGGTCTGCTCCAACAAAAGCAGCCACTGTAACGATGGAGTCACCAGTCCCAAAGCCATAGCTATGCAAACCCGTACCAAGAACAAAGTTTACGCCATACCATGCCATCAATACGGCATTAAATGCCACGACGCTAGTAACAGCCATGCCAAAATCTTTGAGCCAACCTACCAATCGTCCGTGCAAAGGAACGACATAACACATTAGAGCAATCAACGCCCAAGTTTCTTTGGTATCCCAGCCCCAGAAGCGTCCCCAGGCAAAGTGAGCCCAAATACCACCTAGGATAATTCCTGTAGCAAGTAGTAAAACTCCAACTTGCACTACACCGTAGTTCCATTTTGAGAGACTACGAATCCTACCTGTAGCAGCAGGGGCAAAAATATAGTGTCCCAAAATGATGTGAGATAGACCCATTGCCAGAGCAAAACTAGCGTAACTGAGAGTAATAGTGGGAACGTGAATACTTAGCCAAAAGTTATCGCGCAATACTGGAACCAAAGGCTTAATTGTTGGATCGAGGATCGCAGGTAAACTATCTGCCAAGATCAGACAAACTATGGCTAAAGGTGCAGCAGCCAAGAGATAGTATCTGGCTTTGTAAATAGCTTCAAACAGTAAAGCGATCGCAGCAACCCCAAAACCAACCCAAATTACCGACTCATACATGTTGGTAACAGGAGGTCTGCCAGCAATTTGCATTCTTTCGAGGAAGCCATAACCATGAATAGCTAAACCACTGCCAAAAATCGCGATCGCAGTATCGTAAAAATCCCAATTAAATAGTAATACAGCCAACATCACGACAAAGCCCAAACCATAAAGTAGCCAAGCTTTAGCAAAAGGATGCAAACCATAAAAGCGTACTTCACGAGCTAGAGGAGCTTCTTGTGGATAGACATCGGGACTTAGAGCCGATAAACCAGTATGCAAGTCATCAGCGATCGCACCCAAAGCAGCTAAATCTTGAGGATTGTCTTTATAGCTTTCGCGGAGACTGTCGTAAGTGCTAGCCAGGGGAATAATCGCATCGCTATCGTAATACTGATTAGCTTCTGTTAGACCTACCCAAGCACCTTTTTTATCTGTGGGATGGGGTACTAAAGGTAAACGGTCATTACCTACTGTTTCCACTGTCAGAGCCAAGCGGTCTTCAATAGTTAGTGCTTCGCGTTCGTTTCTTTCGAGATCTTCATCAGTAAGCTGTTTTTGATGAACCTGTTGGACAAAATCCCCTAGATCAGAGCGAATTAATTCACTAAAGCTAAAGTATTTTTGTTCAGGGTCTAAACCCACAGCTTCTTTGAGAGGACGATAGCTAAATAAGATGAAAGGCTCTTCGTTCCAGTTGCGGTTATTAAGCCACATGGAAAGGTAGGTATTCAGGTAATCCAGCTTAGTGCCATCAGCAGTCTGATAGCTAGTTCTGCCATGAATCAGAGCCACAGTTTCTCTAGCCACCGTATCTAGAGGTTTTTTTCTTCCTTCTAGCTGTACTGCCAAATCCTGGAGAGGCGCGATTGGCGAAGCTTGAAACTGACTTATGGGAACAAGTAATATCACTGCTCCCAGAATCAGCCCAATTAAAAATTTAACTATTTTCATCTGTCAGTGGGTGTTCTCTTCGTTATTAAAATAAGTTTATAACAATTGAGAAATCTCTAATCCCGAAACCGCATGACATCCTGGCAAAAAGCGATCGCAAAACCTGGTAAAGAGTTTGCAACAACACCTCTCAAAGTAATCTCTGGCAAAATTCCCGAAGGTATAAGAGGCACTCTCTATCGCAATGGACCAGGGAGATTGACTCGCGGTCAACAGCAAGTCGGACACTGGTTTGATGGGGATGGGGCTATTTTAGGAGTGAACTTCGCTCAGGAAGGGGCAACTGCTACCTATAGATACGTACAGACAGAAGGTTATTTAGCCGAAACTAAAGCCGATAAGTATCTTTTTCCCAACTATGGCATGACTGCTAGTGGAGCTTTTTGGAATAATTTCACTCGACCAGTCAAAAATAGTGCCAATACTTCAGTTTTAGCTTTAGACGATCGCTTATTAGCTCTTTGGGAGGGAGGCGCGCCCTATAGTCTAGATCTAGATAGTTTAGAAACCGTTGGTCAAGACAATCTGGGCCAAACTTTAACGAAGCCTTTTTCAGCACATCCTAAAGTAGACGCAACCACAGGAGAAATTTTTAACTTTGGCATTACTCCAGGAGCAAAAAATACTTTACATCTATACAAATGTGATCGCACTGGTAAAGTAGTCAAACAAAACTCTTTAGCTCTGTCAGGCTTGCCCTTAATTCAT
>CAZSEZ010000320.1:0-3310 GCA_964606015.1 uncultured bacterium | reverse complement strand
AAGTCTAGAGATGAATTTGTCAAATCAAATTTAATGATTGCCAGCACAATAAAGACTATATTTATTTTCTGCAAATTCGCGATTATTAGAAACCTACTTGGATTTATTTATGCTACGGTTGCCCTTTCTTTCAAAAAAACTCCAGCCTCTTTACCTCTTAACACTAGATAATAAATGCTATAATTGAATCGCCCGTAATTAGATTGAATTTAATCTAATTAGAACAGGATTCTTAAGGATTTTTGGCGGTTGATATTGCTAGTAAAAGAAATATGGCAATGTCAAGTTTAATTGAATTGTTGTATCTAGAAATTAGAGGACAGGATTAGATGCGCTCTATAAATGAAACTTTAACTATATCTGACGTATAGGTTCTATTAATTTCATCAATACGAACTCTGAAAACATCTCCCTCTTTGAGTCCTTGATTGATTTCTTTCCATTTTTGCCACCCAACATCTTGCCATCTTAAGCTAGCTCCAATTCCGTCAAAGAAAATAACTATTCTTGTCCAGTAATCAATGCTTTTAACAACTGCCTCTTTTTCTTCACCTACGGAATTTTTTTGTTCGATCCTATTCCATCTATCTGTCCATAGTTCGCTGGTAATCAAGATTTCACCACATGTTCTAAGCTCTAATTGATATCTTTTATTTATTTCAATTAGCGGTACAACAAGATCTATACGTGTAAAATTAATTTCTACTTCTGTTGACTCACCTGGTTCTAATTTTTCTCGATCGAGCATTTTAATCGAACAATCAAAAAAAGAATCATTTATATTACAAGGACAACGAAAAATCGAGAATCTTGGGTATTTACAGTTTTCATATAATCGTAATATTCCTCGATAATCCATATGACCGATTAGCTACAACTACAAATATCAATTGAATAACTTAAAAAATAAGTTATTTTCTCATTACCGATCGCTCAGTAAAATATAAATAAATTGTAGCTTTGATAAATTGAGAAAAATCAGCGAATAGCCAAACTAGATTTAACAAGAGCTGGCACGATTCGCTGACATGCCATTTTCCCTCCACCAATATTTCTCGCCACCGGACCAATCCGTAAAGCAGCCAAACCACCCATAATAAAGAAGTTGGACTTAGGCAAACGTAAGTGTTCATCTAGTACGGGTAAACCGTTAACCATCTCTGTGGGATAAGCCTCAAGCACTTTTTGCAACAAAGGATGTTCCATCGCATTAAATCTCGTACCAGTAGCTAACCAGATCCGATCGAATTGTTGCGTACTGCCATCATCGCAGTTAACCTGCCAGAGATTATCCTGCCATTGGACATTTTGAATTTTGCAGCCTTCATCAATTTTCACTTTACCTTCATGAGCAGCTTTTCTCAGTTGCAGAGTCATTTCGGGAGTCATAGAACCGCCATTGCGGGCTTGCTGGATTTGTTGGAAGCGAGTATCCCAATCAGGTTCCGCATGAAAGTCTTTGAGATATTTGGGTCCTAACCAACCAGGTTCCGCATCAAAAATCTTCTCTTGTAACTCCTTGCGAGTCATGAGGGTAACAGTTGCTCCTTGGTTGATGGCTCCCCTAGTTAAATGTCCACTAGTTAAGCCTCCACCAACAACTAAAATCTTTTCTCCTGCCAGACTGAGATGGTTTAAATTGACCCGTTGTGAATGGCACAGTTTATCGGCTGGATAATCTGAGGTAATGCGCTCTACCCAATCAGGAAGCTGGATCTTGCCACTGCCTGTTGCCAATACTACTCTACGAGCAATAATAGTTTCTCCTGTACTCAAAACTAATTGGAATTGAGAACGAGACCCACGCTTAATCGGCAAAACCTCGGTAACTTTAGCGGGATAAACCTTATCGGTTAACTTCCAGCGATTAACTACTTCATGACAAAAATCATTAAATAACTCTGTTCCTGGTCTGTCATAGGGAGGATAGAATTCATTACGTCTGTTTTCGGCAAAGGCTCTCAATTGATAGGGATTGGGGTCGGGATGATGAACCGCAGGAGAACGCAAATAAGGGATTTGTTGGGCAGCAAATTGTTGTTGCCACTGACTCATCCAGGTTTGACTGGGGTCGAAAACTAAAAATTTACGATGATGCTTGACACTTTTTTGTAACAGGTGGGTGGTTAAAGTCAGAGCCTGAACTCCAGCACCGATGATAGCTAAGTCGATATATGTAGGTAATTTCATTGAATAAAAATAGTGATAATGATAATAATTCTCTGTATAATTACCTATATATTACATAATGAAATACGATTTACATAGGTCATGACTCAATCCAGTTGAAATATCAGGCTGAAAAAGATCGAGAATTTGTAGCATCGTAAGTTGTTGCTTGGATTGGTTTATCCGGATTTGACTGAGATTGATAATGGGGCTCCAATAGGGTTTTGTGTTGTTTTGTAAAAAGCCTGTATTTCGGATAAGAGCTTTGAACCCATTACTAACAACAGTTTGAGCTACCCAGTAGACTGATTTTATTCACAATAGCTAGGTGATAATGATTATCTTTCTCGCCCTATAATAATACTTATTATTTTTTTTGTGAGCTTTTAACTAAGTTTGATGACTTCTACTAATCAAAATTTAACCAATCGTCCTCGCCGTCTTCGTCGCACTGCATCTTTACGCCGGATGGTGCAGGAAAACCAACTAACCGTTAACGATCTGATCTATCCAGTTTTCGTCATGGAAGGGGAAAATCGCCAAGAAGAGATCCCCTCAATGCCTGAAATCTACCGTTATTCTCTCGATCTACTACTCAAAGAAATAGCTGATGCTGCGAATCTAGGAATCAATGCGATCGCTCTATTCCCTCTAATCTCTAACGACAAAAAAGATAATGCAGGAACTGAAAGCTACAATCCTGACGGTCTAGTTCAGCGCACCGTCAAAGCCATCAAACAGGAAATCCCTGAAATTACAGTCATTACTGATGTCGCACTCGATCCTTTTTCTACTTATGGGCATGATGGCATCGTGGAAGACGGCAAAATTCTTAACGACGAAACAGTAGAAGTCCTAGTAAAACAAGCTGTCTCCCAAGCAGAAGCTGGAACAGACATCGTTGCTCCTTCTGACATGATGGATGGCAGAATCGGAGCGATCCGCAAAGGCTTAGATGCTGCTGGCTATTTTGATGTAGGAATTTTGGCTTACTCGGCTAAATACGCTTCAGCTTACTATGGTCCTTTCCGCGATGCTTTAGAATCTGCACCTCAATTTGGCGATAAACAAACCTATCAGATGGACCCAGCCAACAGCCAAGAAGCAATTAAAGAAGTAGCCCTAGATATTGCTGAAGGTG
>CAZSEZ010000319.1:0-3313 GCA_964606015.1 uncultured bacterium | reverse complement strand
AACTAATACCAATAAGGTTTTCTGTCATAGCAAGCAGATCCAAACAAACAATCTAAAGCAACCCTTTAAGTATCCGACTATGTGTTTGCTTTTGTTAAAGTTTATTAGAACTTATAAAACATATTATTAATGATTATGTTTAATCGCACTTACTTACTTTACAAAACTAAACAAGGTACAAGTTCATTCAATTACACCTGAGTATTTATGCTTTCTTCAGTCTAATCTGATGATAAATATGTAGTAAAGGACGACTTAGTATTTGTCCAATTAACAGTAAGGAGTGCAATTCCCCTGGTGCCTGTTTTCTCTTCCAACATCCAGGAGAGCAATAAAGCATTTCGACGAGTTTCCTTTGCTGAACCAAACTCATATTTTGAAACTGTATTTTGGCGGTTGCAGAATTATTTTGTAGCGTAGTACTAACAACTGTTCCCTCTAGGGCTAGATCTTGAACAACCAAGTTTATAATAATGCGTTTATCCAAGGATATAGACTTCGCAATTAGAACTTCGACTCCTTCTTCTGACAACTTAGTAGTACAGCCATAATAAGTGCTTTCTTCACTAACTATTTGAACTTTCTGATGGGTATTAAACCACTGATAAGGGCTAGTGATTGGAATATCTAGCAATACCAATAAAGATGCACTAAGAGTAATTAAATTGTAACCACACCACCACAAACTGATATTTAGCCAAGATGCCGATTTACTTAAACCGATCGCCAAACTGAGCATAGTTACGATTAATAATGTAACTAAGGGTAAAGCAAGTCTCCAATTGTAGTTGTAGCGATCACTTTCAATACCTTTAGGAGTAACTTTAAAACCGGTTGAAAAAGGATTCAGCATTACATTAGCTACTGTAACTGCCAAAGGAAAACACTGAACTAGCGAATATAAATCAGAAAGTAATGCCGAGCGCGAGCGCATGTTTAGCCAAGAGAAAACTGTTAGCTGGGTCAAATAGTAAGGAAAAAAGAAGTAAACCGCTTCCCTTACATCAGCACTTAAAGGCTCAATGCCACCAATAATCGAAAAAACAGGTAAAAGTAAAAAGAACAAACGAGGAATACTATTAAACCAATGAAGAAGACCTTCCAAATGCCCCAATCTTTGCCACAAATTTAGGCCAGGAATAGTTAACGGATTAGAAGATATGAAAAATGCTTGGAGTGTTCCTCTAGCCCAGCGTAATCTCTGAAGCAAATGAGCAGAAATATTTTCTGCTGCCAAACCAGCACTCAATTTTTCGTCTAAATAAACTAAGTCATAACCATTAGCCGCCAAACGAACTCCAGTGAAATAATCTTCACTCAAAGATTCAGTCACAAAGCCGCCAACTTGCTGAAGTGCAGAACGACGAACAACAAAAGAAGTCCCTGCACATACAACACTTCCAGCACCATCCTTTATCGGTTGCATGTGGCGATAAAAAACCTCTTCTTCAGAAGTTAGAACATCTTCTAAGTTTAAATTTCGTGCGATAGGGTCACTATTATAAAAGCTCTGAGGAGTTTGAACCAATGCTGTTTTTTGATTCTGAAAAAAACCGACAGTCCTTTGTAAAAAATTACGCGTTGGCACAAAATCTGCGTCAAAAACAACAATCAAATCACTAATAGTCTTGGTAATAGCATGATTGAGGTTTCCTGCTTTGGCATGAGAATTATCTGGGCGTGTTATGTAATTACAACCCAACTCCTCAGCAAGCTTCCTAATCTCAACTCTTCTAGTGTCATCTAACAAGTAGATTTTCTTACGATCATAGTCAAGAGCCTGACAACCGATTACAGTTCGACGCAGGATAAACTCTGGTTCGTTGTAAGTAGGTATTAAAACATCAACAGAAGGACAATAAGCCCCCTCAAGTACCCTTTGACTGTAAATATCGGCCTCGTTGTCGCGATCTCTAGTAGTGAACATCAGTAGTAGCTGCAACATTCCACCAGAGATTGCTAAAACTTCCATCCCCAGTAAAATCAAGCTAAAGCTGCCATCTAGGGCATTACTAAGGTTTAAAGTCGACAAAGCTCGCCAGACTATATACCTTGACAACAAAGCAAACAAAATACCAGCCATCAAACGGCGGGAAAATTTGTTGGGCTGAGGGGAAACTCTGGTAACTACCTGAACAAGAGTAAACAAAAATACAGTAGGAACAAACAGATAGTAGCCATTATCAACCTGAGGTATGTCTAGCCACCAAGGAGGACTTTCTTGCAAAGGCTGAAGATAGGCGAATACCTGAGATACGTGAGGATTACCAAGCAACCAGGAGAGTAAAATCCCTCCACTTAGACCCACCAAAAACAGCAAAGATACTGTTGCAGTGTGAAAAGAGCGAACTTGCGGCAACCTCTTAGGTAGAGAAGTATCGATGCTTGGTTTCGTTCTAGTGGAAGATGTTTGCATTACTTCTAGGAGCTTCTAGCTATTAAGCCATCAATCTAACAAAACAGATGTTAATTTCTCGTAAAGCATCCTTACATTTCGCCAAATAAGTTATTTTTTTGTAGCAAATCCTACCAATTAAAGTAAATTTTCTAGATTATTGCTTGTTCAAAGCCCAATCATAATTTAAGTATTTGACTCTGTAATTTCCTGCTCTTAAATACTGAGCATCTTGAGGGCTGAGATACTTGCTAGCAAAATTTAGAGAAGCCTTTTCTTTAGCATTACCTTTAAACTGATTTGTCCCATACTGACCTAACCAATCCTCACCAAACCACTTAAAAATTGCTGAGATAGAAACTGTATTTGAGTTACGATCTATAGCTAGACCATGTACGCCTTTAATCCATTTAGAACTACGTTCTTCTAATTGTTGCTCTAGCTTATCTCCAGTGTAGGGTTCATTGAGCAGAGGAGGACAGCTAATAGCAGCACACACCAAAGCTGCATGAATTCTTGGTTCACTAAATTCTTTACGAATAGTGGCATGCTCAATGTTGTCTAAAGTTTTTTGCTCTCCTGCAACTAAAAATTTACGACGCTTCCAAACTCCAGGAATCCTACGAATACTACTTTTGAGAGGGTTTTGGTCGATGATGGACTGTAGGGTAAAAGCATTGTAAGCATTAATCAAAAAAGCTAGTCTTTGTTGCTCGCTCCAGCTTTGATAGACATTTTGAGGTACTGCCCCCATAGATTGAACAAAACGATCTAGTTGTGCTCGATTTGCCTGTAAACCTGAATAATTAACTAATCCCTGAGCGTTCACATATGTTTTGAGAACCTGCGCATAATCTTGATAATTAAAACCTGCCTGTGCTAGAGAAAATGGAGCACTATTTTCGACTGCGGGGGTAT
>CAZSEZ010000318.1:0-3327 GCA_964606015.1 uncultured bacterium | reverse complement strand
TGCTTTTATATTCAGCAGCATCAATTGCATCCATGCTATCGGTTAGCTCTACTTGGGAAGCTAGGAAGAAATAGCGCAATTCATCGACAGATTTGGGATCGAGGGAGCTTGCTGGGTTGTAACCTGCGAGTTTTGCTTTCAACTCAGCATCACTAAGGTTGAGTAACACTTTGGCATCGAGAGAAGAACCGATCGCTTTATTTTGTCTGGCTTCTTCCATTACCTTGTTGACTTCATCCCGTAGGTTGCGGATACTTTCCCATTGGTCAACCATTTCGGGTTTCTGCCATTCTTCATTGATTGTTAACCAACCAGCTTGGAAAACAGATTGACAACCAGTTTCATAAGGTAAAGCTTGCCAGATATCTTCTGCCATGTGAGAAAGTACAGGTGCGATAGCCTTAGCTAGATTTTCGATTGCCACTGCGATTACAGTTTGGCAGCTACGACGGCGGAAAGAACCCAAACCACTGATATACAGCCTATCTTTGGCAATATCGAGATAGAAGTTAGACAAGTCAACAACGCAGAAATTCTGTACTGCTTGAAAGAACCGATAAAACTGGTAACTGTCGTAAGCATCGGTGATATCGTTAAATACCTCAGTGATGCGGTGGAGCATATACTGATCCAGTTCGGGTAAGTCTGCATAAACTACAGCGTCAGTTTTGGGATCGAAGTCGTGCAAGTTCCCTAACAAGAAGCGGGCAGTATTACGAATCTTGCGATAAATATCACCCAGCTGTTTGACAATACTATTTCCGATGCGGACATCAGCAGAGTAGTCTACCGAAGATACCCAGAGACGCATGACATCAGCACCATACGGAGGTTGTTGTTTTTTATTGTTACCACCCTCGATGATTACTTTGGGGTCTACACCATTGCCCAAAGATTTACTCATTTTGTAGCCTTTTTCATCTACCACATAGCCGTGAGTCAAGACGGTTTTATAGGGTGCGGTGTTGTTAACTGCTACGGAGGTAAGCAAACTAGATTGGAACCAACCACGGTGTTGGTCGCTACCTTCTAAATAGAGATCTACGGGATATTTCAAGCCACGAGCCTTGGCAACAGAAGCCCAAGAAGATCCAGAATCAAACCAAACATCCATAGTATCCGTACCCTTGCGGTAGGTTTTGCCGTTGTTACGGTAGGCTTCGGGTAATAGTTCTTCTACCGAGAGTTCCCACCAAGCATCACTACCTCTTTCAGCGATGATATCTTTGACATGATTAATTGTTTCTTCTGTTAATAGTTCCTCATTGGTTTCTGTGTCATAGAAAACAGGAATAGGTACGCCCCAGTTACGCTGACGAGAGATACACCAGTCAGAGCGATCTTTGACCATTGGGGTGATGCGATTTTCCCCTGCTGCGGGAATCCAAGTTACTTCTTTGATCGCTGCGAGGGCATTGTCGCGGAAACCTTCAACGGAAGCAAACCACTGCTCTGTAGCACGGAAAATTGTCGGTTTCTTGGTGCGCCAGTCATAAGGGTATTTGTGAGCGTATTCTTCGTGCTTGAGTAAAGCCCCTGCTTCAGTTAAAGCATCAATAATTGCTTGGTTGCCCTGGCTAACTTTTTCATTACCTTTGGCAACTACTTGCAATCCTGCAAACTTACCAGCTTCCTCGGTGAACTTCCCGCCATCATCCACAGGAGAAAGAATTGGTAAACCATATTTCTGCCCAGTGATGTAGTCTTCTTGCCCGTGACCAGGAGCAGTATGTACCAAACCAGTACCAGACTCGGTAGTAATATAGTCCCCACCGATGACTACTTTACTCTCGCGATCATATAAAGGATGAGTGTAAGTAATGCCTTCGAGAACAGATCCCTTAAAGGTAGTCTTAATAGTTAATTCTGTCTCTAAGGTTGCAGCCAGCGACTCTACCAAATCCTTAGCAATAATTAGATTCTTGCCCGCTCCTTCAGCAACGGCGTACTCTAAATCTCCGTTAATTGCCACTGCCAAATTCCCAGGAATTGTCCAAGGAGTCGTAGTCCAGATCGCAACACTGAGATTGGGTAAATAAGCTTCTAACTTTTTTGCCCCATCAGGTAAACCACTAACCGGAAACGCCACATAAATACTAGGAGAAGTATGACCTTCAGGATACTCTAGTTCTGCTTCTGCCAATGCCGTACGGGAAGAAGGACTCCAATGTACTGGTTTTAACCCACGATAAATATGACCCTTGAGAGCCATTTCTCCAAAGACAGCAATCTGAGCAGCTTCGTATTCAGGAGTTAGAGTTAAATAAGGATTATCCCAATTACCCCAAACACCATAACGTTTAAAGCTTTCACACTGCTCTTGTTGGGCTTCAATGGCGAACTGTTTTGCTCTCTGACGTAACTTTAGAGGAGTTAGCTCTCTGCGCTCGCTAGATTTCATCTTTTGCAAGACCTTCAGCTCAATAGGCAATCCGTGGCAATCCCACCCAGGAATGTAGTCAGTTTTGTGACCCTGCAGCAGTTTGTATTTGTTGATAATATCCTTGAGAACTTTATTCAAGGCATGACCCATATGGAGCGAACCATTAGCATAGGGAGGACCATCGTGGAGAATAAAGGGTTCTTTGGGGTTATTTTGTGACAGTTGCTCGTAAATTTTGTTTTCTGCCCAGAATTGCTGTAGCTCTGGCTCGCGCTTGACTGCGTTGGCCCGCATATTAAAACCAGTCTGGGGGAGGTTTACCGTATCCTTGTAACTTTTTGCTTCTGTCACTGTCTCAACAATATCTAGCTAGGGGTTTTTTGATGCACCTGTATATTATTACTTAGTTTATGGAGTTGTCTTAAATTGTATTGCCTTCAAGATTAAGAGCCTAAAGTCGTTCAATAGAGTTTCCGCAGCAATTTCAAATGTGAAGAAACGCGATCGCAGTTAAACCAAGCATTTTTGCTGTGCTAGCTTTAACTAAATGTGATTACACATTTATCGCATTTAATCTCTTTTCTACAGATTTTCACGACAACAAGTCTAAAATAAAACTCAATGGCAAATAAAGGTACTAACTTTACAGTTAAAAGTTATATGTCTAGCCTGACAGATCAACAATTGTTGATTCTATTTGTTTTGTCAGTTTTGGGAACAACTCCATCAAGCAACATAGAGAAAGTGACAAATATTGTTGATTCCAGTATTCGCTCTACGCTTAAAAAGTTTGTTGACGAGAAAATAGCTAACTGTGAGAAGAGTTTGAGAGGTCATAAAGCATCTATTTACTTTTTAAATAAAGAAATAGCTAAGGAAGAGATTATTAAGTTACAGCGGATTGTAGGTTTATGAGGGACAGTAGCAGCAGTGGGCAAACCAAT
>CAZSEZ010000317.1:0-3328 GCA_964606015.1 uncultured bacterium | reverse complement strand
AATCTCTTCGGGAGTGTAGGCCAAAGCTAACAACGTCATTTCTAATTCTTCGCGAATTGCGGAGTCAGGTATAGCACTATCTTCTGGTATGACTAGTTCTATTTCAGCTACTTGTTGCCACTGGGCGAGCTTACTTTTAAGTTCTAGAGAGATCCTCTCGGCAGTTTTTTTACCTACACCAGGTGTTTTACTCAAGGTCTTCACATCATTGCTAATAATAGCTGCTACTAGATCAGAAATACTCAAAGTATCAACTAAGGCGATCGCAAGCTGAGCACCAATACCACTAACACTAATTAGCTGACGAAACAGATCCCTTTCCGTTAACGAGGCAAACCCAAATAGAGTATGGCGGTCTTCTTGAATCTGTAAATGGGTAAAAATTTGCATGATCGAATCTGGACTTGGGGTTAATTGTCGGGCAAATTTCGCTGTCACTTGAATTTCGTAACCCATATTGTTTACTTCTAACAGCAAAATAAAACGGTTACTAAAATTCTTACCAATACTAATTACATTACCTTTTAGATAACCAAACATAAGGAAGAAGGATAAAAAATAGAGGGACGCTAACCAAAAGAGCGAGGAAAGATCAAAAAAAGGACGTTAAATTAACGCCCCTAAAAATTTGCATATCCTAATTAACTTGTTGTTAGCGAATCAATAAGTTAGTCCAGCTAACAATCACCAAAAGCCCTAGAGTTTAGCTCCGCAATTAGGACAGAAGTTATTCTGTTTGCTAGTTTCTGCACCACAACTATGACAGTTGGTACTTTCATTCAAAGGAGAAGAATCTTTATCAGGGATTCCCATCATGTGAGCGTTATTTTTCCCTGGTTCGATCATGGGATAACAATCTTCATCTCTTTTGACACGAACATCTATGAGAACTGGACCATCATGGGCAATCGCTTCAGCAATCTTAGTTTTTAGTTCAGAGCGATCTCGAATCACAATACCCTTGATGCCATAGGCCTTAGCCAATAGTTCGAAATCAGGCATTCCTGCTTCCATATTGGAAGAGGAATAGTTCTCGTTATAAAAATTCTGCTGCCATTGTCTGACCATACCTTGCCAACCATTGTTGATAATCATGGTTTTGACACTAATGCCAAATTGAGCCAACGTAGCCAGTTCTTGAGGATTCATTTGGAAGCTGGCATCACCACTGATACAAATGACTTCCTCGTGGGGTAGAGCTACTTTTGCTCCCATTGCTGCGGGTAAACCAAAGCCCATTGTGCCTAAGCCAGCACTAGAGATCCAGCGACGGGGCCCATTTTTGAGGAATTGAGCTGCCCACATTTGGTGTTGACCAACATCAGTGGTGTAGTAAGCATTTGGCGCTTGATTTCCGACCTCGACGATTACCTCTTGAGGAGATAGTTCGTTTTCAGGCTGTGGTACGGGTAAGGGATAATCTTCTTTCCAGCGGTTAATGCGTTTTTGCCAAGCATCAGTCTGGCCTTTGACTGTTGGCAGATTTAACTCTTCTGCACGAGCTAACAAACGAATTAATACTTGTTTGACATCACCAACAATAGGAACCTCGGGAGTGCGATTTTTGCCTACTTCAGCAGGATCGATATCGATGTGAATGACTTTAGCACGAGCCGCAAATTCATCTAGCTTGCCTGTAACACGATCATCAAAGCGTGAACCCACGGCAATCAATAAGTCGCACTCACTAACTGCAAAGTTGGCATAGGCAGTTCCGTGCATCCCCAACATACTTACTGAAAGAGGATGGTGTTCATCAAAAGCGCCTAAACCCATCAAAGTAGTAGTAACAGGGATTTGGAACTTTTCTGCCAGTTGTTTGATTTCTGGATGAGCATCAGATGCGATCGCACCACCACCAACGTAGAGTAAGGGTTTTTGCGCTTTCTCTATGAGATCCAAAGCTGCATTTATTTGACGGGGGTTACCCTTGAAGGTGGGTTTGTAGCCGTTGAGGCTAACCTGACCTGGTTCTACCGGAATATAATCAATTTTTTCTAAGCCAACATCTTTGGGTACATCAATTAAGACAGGGCCAGGACGACCAGTGCTAGCAATATGAAAGGCTTCGGCAACGATTCTTGCCATATCCTTAGCTTCGCGCACTACGTAGGAATTCTTGACTACAGGTAGGGTAATGCCAAAGATATCGGTTTCTTGGAAAGCATCTGTACCGATCGCAGCGCGAGTTACTTGACCCGTTACCACTACCATCGGAATTGAGTCCATATGAGCTGTGGCAATCCCCGTAACTAAATTAGTAGCTCCAGGGCCAGAAGTCCCAAAACACACTCCCACTTTACCTGTGGCTCTCGCATAACCATCTGCTGCATGGGAAGCTGCTTGTTCGTGGCGCACTAGAATGTGCTGCATCTCACCACGTTGTTCTGCCAAGTACAGTTCGTCATAAATCGGCAAAATTGCGCCACCAGGATAGCCAAAAATATGCTCAACACCATGTCTGCGAAGACTGTCAATCAGAGCAAAAGCACCTGAACGACGCTGAGGAACAGAAACAGACTGATTTGTTTGGGGGATGCTTGTAGAAACCACGTTAAAGTAACCGTTTAAAGAATTGCCTAGTTGTGTACCAATTTCCATTTTAGAAGTTGTGATGGGAGATACAAGAAAAAAGCCTCAATTGTTACTTTTCCCTCACAATCAAATTTTTCTATAGTAGAGGAAATTGTTTATCCTGTCGAGATTGAAGTTGTTCAACAGTCCAACCAACAACTTAACTAAACAGGATGCTGACCGTAAAAGGGGACTAAATTTTGCCATACACCAGGTCTTTGCTGCTGCCACTGGGCATAAGCTAGAGCCATAACGCTAGTCACAGAACTAGCAATTGCCGTAGGAGCTTCTACCAATTGCCAAGGTTGTTCGAGATTGGCTAAGACTTTATCCCATTCTGCTTGGGTTGTTGTTTTGTCGCTTTGATATTCTGTCCAGATTCCGTCAGCTTCTACTCGATAAATAGCAGTAAAGAGTTGTTCCCTTCTAGTAGGCATAACCACCGCAACCAAAGAGTTAAGTTCTGGAGCATCTAGCTGTTGATGCGCGATCGCAGCCAAGGTGGAAACCCCATAAACAGGAATATCTAGCTGTTGTCCCAGAGTCCTAGCTGCTACTACACCGATTCTAGTTCCGGTAAAACCACCAGGGCCTTTTGCCACTGCCACAAATCCAATGTCCTGCCAGGTCTGAGGAGCCAAGATTTCCTGAAGATAATAGTGGAGCGAAGAGGATAAATCTCGACCCAACTCCCAAATTTGCTTTCTGCTGTCCCCAGCAAAGTCATCTAGGCAAATAGCCAACTGGGGTGTGG
>CAZSEZ010000316.1:0-3329 GCA_964606015.1 uncultured bacterium | reverse complement strand
AAAGATCTAGTTTAAGGATTTGTCTGCCCTAAATCTAATTGGTGACACGCCCTATCCTAGGTATTAGTCGATAGTGCCTAAGTTTAAGTTTAAGAAAAACAAAAAAAGCAGCCCAGGACAATTAGGCTACTTATTTTTTGGCAAACCAATATTTCTAACTGTTTGAGTTCGTCTAACCGTTTCGAGCTTTTTCAGCTCTGTGTAATCTACCCAGTGAATACAGTTGACTGGACAAGTATCAATTGCCTCTTCAACGACATCCTCAGAGTCACCATCTTGGTTGAAGACTCTAGCTCTACCGTGGTTTGGCTCCATATAGAATGTGTTGGGGGCAGTATGTACACAATGCTTACAACCAATGCAATCATTTTCGTAAACATACACCCCATTTTGGCGTAACACTCCTCCTAGTTCTGGTTCAAAACCAGTCCTCTCAGAAACGTTTCGAAAAACCCCCCCTAACTCTGGTTCAAAACCATTAGCTTCGGGGGTAGCTCCAAAATCATCAGACATTACGCACTCCAGCGTTGCAATACAAGACGGATTGAACCATCTTCATTTTTTTGTTGCTCGGATATTTCAAAGCCTTGCTTGGTAGTTTCATCAACCACTGTGTGATATGCATAACGTTGAGTCACTTGACGCAAAAAGCCTTCTACAGTTAGGGGTTGCTGCCAATATTGAAGATCGGCTACCAATTCATACTCGCTACCGTTCCAGCTAAAGCCAAAGTCATAATCATTATCTTGTTGAATGACTACTTCTGCATCTTTAGTTTGACCTTTGTAGCCTCTAATAGGTGTAGAACCTTCTCTCCACTCTATTCCCATATCTTCGAGGGCTGACTTAAGAGAAGTTAGATTCCGAATTTTGGTTTTTATATTACTGAAATGAGACATATTTCGCTTTGTTTATAGAAACTGTGAAATGAAGACATGGACAGAAGAAACGAAAACCGAATGTACTTTTGACTTGATTACCAATCGCTAAAAGCATTGTTTTGATCTACTTCCGCTGATTGAGTTACTTCTTGAGCGTAATATTCCCCAGTAGGTTGCTGAGAAATGACCACGCCTAGCTGTTCTTCAATGGCTGCTGTCACCTCTTGGCAAGATGTACCAACAATACCTGTCACTGTTTCCTTAACCCGACCATCGGGATAGATAATAAATTCTAAGGTTTCTAAGTTCACGATCTATAAGGGTGGATGAGTTAATTTTTCTGCTTAAGGTATTAGATTTGACAGTAATAGATCGAGATCTATGAACCATCAAAGATTAGGTAATCCGCCTGTTTCAGGCTATTGCAACACTTATGATTGGAATTTTATCAAAAGTTAATAGTGAGTGAGTTAATTACTTTACTATTTCCTAAGTTTTCCTTAGCCCATGCCTCTAGTCAAGGGGAGTAAGCGTCAAATATGAGATTTTTGCAATAAAAGTATACAAAATAAGTTTTTTTTCGCAACAACTAATACTAATTAGTCCTTAAATATGCAATGCTATACTTCGTTTCACGACGAGCTAAAAAGATGATTGTAGATCGAATAAAATCCTCAATTAGGGTGGGCGTTTTGGGCTTTGGTGGTTTAGGTCAAGCAGCAGCAAGAGTTTTAGCCCCGAAAGGAGAAATGTCTTGGGTCGCGGTAGCAGACAAACAAGGCTATGCCTTCGATCCTAATGGTTTAGACCCAGATGTTGCGATCTCAAGTTATCGTCAGCAAGGTTCTGTTGGTCATCTCAAAAATGGTAGCCTTAGCAGCGATAGCATTGTTGAGTTGGTCAAAAATAGTGACGTCGCAGGTTATTTCTTAGCATTGCCCAACCTACCAAATACTTTTATGGCAGATGTAGCTCGGGCTTTTATCGCTTCGGGTTGGCAGGGGGTTTTGGTAGATGCCCTCAAACGAACCAGCGCAGTCGAGCAATTATTAGAGTTACAAGCAGAGCTTCAAGCAGCAGGTATCACTTATCTAACTGGTTGTGGTGCTACACCAGGCTTATTAACCGCAGCAGCAGCCGTAGCAGCCCAAAGTTATGCCGAAATTCATTCTGTAAAAATTACTTTTGGAGTGGGAATTGCTAACTGGGAGGCCTATAGAGCTACTATTCGTGAAGATATTGCTCATATGCCTGAATACAATGTCGAAACAGCTAGAGCCATGAGTGATGCTGAAGTAGCTACTTTGCTAGACAAAACTAATGGCATTATCTCCCTGGAAAATATGGAACATGCCGATGACATCATGCTGGAGTTGGCTGGGATTTGCGATCGCGATCGCGTAACAGTAGGCGGAGTTGTGGATACTCGCAATCCCAAGAAACCCTTAAGTACCAACGTTCAAATCACAGGTCGTACTTTTGAAGGTAAAATCTCTACCCATACTTTTACTCTTGGGGATGAAACCAGTATGGCTGCCAATGTTTGTGGCCCCGCTTTTGGCTACCTTAAAGCTGGCGTAGCTCTACAACGCCGAGGAATGGCTGGTTTATTCACCGCAGCCGAAATCATGCCTCAGTTCGTTCGCTAGTTACTTCGATACCTAACTTTAATTATCTTTGAAATTAGAGAATCATCTCAAGATCCTGGGTTGCGAGCAGTTTCGACTCCAACCCAATTTTTATTGGTTATTAAAAACTTGCGTCTCTTTGCTCATTCCCTAAAAATCTCCTCCTGCACCATCATCATCACAAGAGCCGCCCCCAAAATCACTGCCACCACTGTCATAACCACCACTAGAGCTAGAGTAATCACCGTAGTAAGAACTGTGATCTAGATTGCTACTGCTAGAACGAGAAGTTTTGATCCTTGGAA
This sequence comes from uncultured bacterium, assembly GCA_964606015.1. Classification (GTDB taxonomy): domain Bacteria; phylum Cyanobacteriota; class Cyanobacteriia; order Cyanobacteriales; family Xenococcaceae; genus Hyella. Next base: position 515 of record CAZSEZ010000316.1, on the reverse strand, counting down.
TCTTTCTTTGATACTCTTTCTGAACTCCACAACAATGACATTGTTGATAATGGGTAATCTTGCCTTTAGTCTTGGTTGTGGCTTTTTTGGTAACTTTTTTGCTGGTAGTAATAGTCTGAGCTTCACACTCACGACAGGTTTTGAATTTTCCGTCCCGCGGCGATTCATAGGTAATCAGACACTCTATTTCTGGCTGGCAGTTAGGACACTCATAAGCACCGTATATAGTCGAGCCGATTTTTTTCGCTATTTGCTGTGCATTAGTTAGCTCCGAGGTAGTCATTTTTATCATTGGCTGCGCGCATTGAGCACAGTAAACTTTTCTGTAGCGATCACTCTTATATAGCTTTAGGTTTTGTCCTGGCTCAAGCAGCATTCTATTTCTCTCAGCCAGATAACGATAAAGCAATCTCCGAAAAGCAATAATTCCCAGGCTGCTAAATACTAGAAACCGCCAAAAACGTTTAGGAGAAGCTAGGACGGCAATCATAGCGTCAACCCCTAGCAAAGTTCCT
>CAZSEZ010000315.1:0-3329 GCA_964606015.1 uncultured bacterium | reverse complement strand
TGGCGATCGCCAGAGCCACAATCAAGAAGGTTAAAGACTGAAGACAATGGTAAAATTATCATCATAAATGATATCAAAATATTCATCATGAGAACTACAGTCGATCTTCCTTCAGAATTGATTGCCGATCTTGATTCATTGCTAGAGCAGAAGAATTTTGGTACACGAAATAAGCTAATCATTAGTGCCTTAAAAGAGTGGGTAGCAACTCAAAAAGAAGCAGATATCGATCAGGCTTTTACGGCGATGGGGGATGATCCAGATTATCAAGCAGAATCTTTAGCTCTTGAGTCAGAATTCGAGATTAGTGATTCTGAGGTAGCTCAAATTGGATAGAGGGGATATTTATCTTGCTAATCTCAATCCTACTGTTGCCTCAGAACAGGCAGGAACCAGACCAGTTGTTGTAGTGACGAGAAACGCGATTAATGCTAGTTCTCCAGTAGTGGTAATTGTTCCTCTCACTAAGTACGCATCAACCAAGCGAATATACCCTAGTCAGATATTGATCAAAGCAAATGAAATCAATGCTTTAAGCTGCGACAGTATTGCCAAAGGAGAACAAGTTAGAGCTATTAGCAAGTCTAGACTGAAAACTAGATTGGGATGTTTAGATTCAACTAAACTGGCTGAGTTGAGTAATGCTTTGAAAATTACTTTAGATCTTGATTAATATTTGCGATCGCATAGAAATCTGCTATACAGACCCCATAAAATTGAAGTGAAAAGCAATCGCATCAACTCAGAATGACGCTCAAAATCCCAACTATATAGTTAGTCAAATCTCTTTCGAGAAAAACTCCAGTAGATTTCCACCAACGATCATCTAAATCTAAATTACGCACTTGTTCGGTATCGACTGCGCCTGTTATCGAAAGATCCTCTGGTAGTGGCACAAGGGTTTTAACCTCTGGTTTTACAGTATTGGTGATAGGCAAGACAATCGCCATTCTGCGTCGTTGATTAAACTTGGTGTTGCTAATTACTAGGCATGGTCTGGCTATACCCTGTTGTTCCCTTCCTGAAGTTGGGTTTAGGTTAATCTTGATGATTTCACCTCGTTGGACACTCAAAGTAATTCTCTCCCTTGAGGTTCAGATTGTAAGAAATCTTTTAGATCTTCAGGATGACGGTAGTCTTCAGGAATACTGTCTAGAATTTCATCTAAAGTAGGCAGGGTTCGATCTTGTTCAACAATTAAGCGATTGCCATCAAGACTAAATAGAATATCTGTGTTTTGTTCTAGCTGAAGTTCATTCACTATTGAACTGGGGACAATTAACCCCAAGCTGTTACCCCACTTGCGAATCTGACCTTTGATCTTCATTAGTTATATTATATATAATTAGACATAGTATAACAAAATAGTCCATCAAAGTTCTTACAAATGTACTGTATCAATAACTTTAGGCGATCGCACTCAATTCATCAGATTTCCCATAACAACTCATTGATATTTTGATTTATCAGATTGGTATCAACCGCAATGCCAAACCTACCTTGATACTCTTTGGGCTTACCAATTAGCCAGAGTTCCCTTCTAGAGCAGACCCCATGAATTACAGCTAAGCAATCTTGAGGCTTGAGAAATAGATTGACGTAAAAATCGGGGGCCATCTTGATAGCTACATCCTTGGGAATGACAAACTCCTCATGACTGGCAGCTCCATTGATAACTAGAGCCACCTCAACCCCTCTGGGACTAGAGAACACCAAGCAATTATCTAGATTATCTATTAATCTCAAACTAATTTGATGCTTCTCTTCTAGGTAAGCAATAAAAGTCTCCTTAGCTATGGTGTTGAGTGGGTTTTGCCACTTACTAGAGTCAAGCTGGGTTTTAATCTCCTCAGCAAACTTGAGAGCTAAAGGAGGAGCAGGTACAGATGGTTGCATTGATTCGGATTGAGATACTTCGCTTCTTTATGTTTCCCAATTCCTGCCTGCTTATTTGCCGTGATCACCAAAGCTGAAGAAAGCCTGAGCGATTGCTAGCAATGGCTGAAAGCTGCGTTAGCTTGAGGGCATACTAGGCTTAAATACTCAAGATAAATCCAAAATTTTAATTCAAAATTTACGGCTTTGACTTCTCCTAGTCGATTCTCCCCTCACTGCCAGGGGTATTTTTTTGCGTTAGCGATCGCATTAATGTATCAACTTTTTGCTTGATAAAATCATCCGTTAATTCTGGCCCAAGCCTGACAGCATTTCCATTGCTGATTTTGGTCGAATTTCTGGCTCTAATGACAGAGCTTTAAGAACTAATTCTTCAATATCTGCTCTCACAGACTTTTGGAAAAATCTAAGAGGTTTTACTTCTTTTTGATCTGGTCTTTTTCTAGGCTTTTCTCCAGTCAGCAAATGGTAAGTCAACACTCCTAGACTATAAACATCGCTTAACAGATTTGGCTTATTCCCTTGCCATATTTCAGGAGGCATATAGCCAGTATAAGTGCGATTTGTAGACTCCATATCAGCTTGACACAATGCCTTGGGGTAACTTACTCCATAATCGATCAACTTAACACTACTATTGTCTACGACACAGATATTGACTGGCCTGACATCACCATGAATCAGTTTTACTTTGTGCAGCGCCGAAACTCCACACATTGTAGAGATAGATAGCTCCAACCCATTCTCTACTGGACAATGACTCCTACTCTTTACTATTGACCGTAGTGATTTTCCTTGGATGTATTCCATTATCAAAAAAACTATTTCTTGATCACTATATAGTTCTAAGAGACGACAAAGATTAGGATGTTGGACTCTTGCTGCTTTGTGCCAGTCAGAAAAGATATTTTCATTTCGATCTAGGGAGGAAATCACTTCTGGATGAAATATTTTTACTGCAACATGACAACCATTTGGATATACAGCTTTAAAAACACTTCCCATGCCACCTTGTCCTAAATGACGAACAATGCGAAAACCTCTCAAGTCCTCAATGTGTCTAATTTTTCTTTCTAGTGTCACACAGAGCCTCAACTATCTTTCACAGTTTTTACTATCATTCGTTTTAAACAGGATCGCCCAATCCTCCGCATTCTAGTCTGAACTCCAATTAGCAACGGATACGAAAAAGACAATTATCATATCAACCGTTTAATGGAATAAATTTAGTTTGATGCTGTATCAAAAAAAAGGTTCTGTCCTCTCATGGATTTCTGCAAAACTTAACTGGGCTTACGAGCAGCTAGTAGAGTAAAGAAAGACTCATAGGATACTCAAAACATGGCCGATAAGCACAGACGCAGAAGAAGAGGACAGGGTAGAGAAGAAATAACTCTCAATGAAACTCCTGTTGAAGTAGATAACTCTCCAGC
>CAZSEZ010000314.1:0-3395 GCA_964606015.1 uncultured bacterium | reverse complement strand
GTGAGGGCCAACAAATGACGGTACAGGGGCAAAATAAAGAGCCTGACGATTCCCCCAGCTACCGCCATCCCCCTTGATAAAGGGGGTAGGGGAGATCTCTACGCTAAATGGGGAGATTAATAGCGCCATTGCTTTAGCCCAACCTGGTTTAATTCTCCCGCGAAGCCACCGAAATCCGCCACGAGCTGAGCAATCTCCCCCGCCGTGGTTTCCGTCTCTCGCCAGCGATCGGCGGGCACTGGGTTCAACCACACCAGCGATCGCGCATAGGGTTGCAAGGTCTGCAAAAACTCGCGGGTGAGATCGACGCGGGCTGGGTTGTAGCCGCCTCGGGCTGCGCCCGCGTCGCTGAGGATGACGGCAATGGTACGGCTGGGGGAGAGCCAGCGCAGCACTTCCTCCAAAGGCAAGGTTTCCGCACCTTTGGCTTGCCGGTAAACCGAGTCGCGGGGACAGTTGCGGAAATAGTAGCAATCGACGCGGGCAAAGTGCTGTGGGTCGATGGTGGCCAGCCAGCGATCGCAGGGCAGGTGAAACGGCACCATTGAGCCATCTCGATCGACGAACAGCACCAGTTGCACTAGGTTCACCCGCTTCGACTCCAGGGGAATCTCAGCGCAGGCACCGTCGCGGGCAATGGCTGCGATCGCAGCAGGGATGTCCACCTGGCCAGTAGTGCCGCGTCGGGCCGGTTGGCGCAGCCGTCGCCACGCCTGCTGGGTCGGTCGCGGCTCGAAGGGGAATTCCGTAGGCACGAGAGTGTAACCGCCAGTGGAGGGGGTAATCGAGGCTGCGATCGCGCCGCGAATTGCTCCCAAGGTTTCCCGCCGCTGCTGTTCTAGTGTCGGAGCAGTCGTTGGGGCAGCAGCTGGGGGCAGGGTTGAAACGGGTGCAGGCGGCGCAATTGTCTCTGGTGGCATGGTCGGGACTGGTGATGGAGTCGGCGCTTGACTGGCCGTCGCTGCTTCTGCTGCCTGACGGACAATTCGCTGGCGGTAAGCAGCGAAGGCAGTCTTGAATTGCTCGTGCGATCGCGGGTCAGTGCTGCGCAGCCACAGTTGGCGACAGGTGGCCTGCAGGTCATCCAAGTCGGCGCAGCCAAAGCCTTTCTCTAGGGCGCGCAGCAGCAAACCATAGTCTTCAGCGACCAGGTGCAGGGTCGGCTGTAGGGCGAGAAATAGGTCGAATAGCGGCAGGGACGGCCAGGGTTGGGTCATGACGCTGGCCCCAGAGTTGGCCGGTTATTCCCGCGCAGGCGAAAATTCAGGCGAGAGGTCAGAGCAGTTGGCAGTGGATTCCCATTTGCATGGGAATGACGTAGATGAGGACAATTGCCACTCAGCAAGACTCGGAGGATCCCCCCGGCTATCGCCACCCCCCTTATTAAGGGGGGGAAGGGAGATCTCCACGCTAGATGTAGGGCCAACGCACTCACTTGCCTAACCCTTGAATGCGTTCCAAATCCAGCTTCGACTTGAGCAAAATGCCCAACTGCACCGGATCGCTGGCCACCGACTCGATCGCCTGCGCCGCCTGCTCGTCATTTACCAACACCCGCAGCCAATCCAGCAGCTCGCTGGTACTCGGCGGTTTGCGGGTGCTGCGTTCTCCCACTGCTGCGCGGATTTCGCCAAACTTGGCAATCGCCTGGGTCAAAATTGCAGCCCGATCGGTTTCGGGAAAATGGCAGGCGGCAATCTCTTGCAATTCCTCCGCCTCGGGAAATTTTAGGTAATAAAACAGGCAGCGCCGCAGGAAGGCTTCCGGCAGCTCCCGTTCGCGGTTACTGGTAATCAAGACAATCGGTGGTTGCTGGGCGCGCACTTCCGTCTGGGTTTCGGCCACGGTGAAGCAGCCATCCTCCAAGTCACTGAGCAGGTCGTTGGGGAAGTCGATATCTGCCTTGTCAATTTCGTCGATCAGCAAAATCGGTCGCCGCTCGGTCTGGCAAAATGCCTTGCCCAACTCGCCCCATTGGATGTAGGCATCCAGGTTGTTTAAGCGTTCGATCAGCGCGACTTGCTTTTTCTCGTCCAAGAACTGGGCTGACGCAGCCGCTCCCAGCAATTGGGCATCCCGCAACTTGGCCAGGGCATCAAAGGTGTAGCGGCCTTCGGACGCTTTGGAGGTGGATTTGACATTCCAGCGAAAGTAGGGCCAGTCGTCCTGCCCGTCCAGGTAGCGCTGGCCGAATTCGTAGGCAATGGCGCGGGCCAGCAAGGTCTTGCCGCAGCCCGGTTCCCCCTGAATCAGCAAGGGCCGTTCCAGGGCGATGGCCAAGTTCACTGCCCGCACCAAATCGTTACTGGGACGATAGGGAAACAACTTGCGACCCTGGGCATCCACAGTGGGAGCCTCGGGCTGATAGCGCCGGTCGCCGGTATAGTCCAATCTGGTCTGGTTGCTGGTCACTCGGTTCTTTTCTCCCTACCCGGCTAAAAATTGTGGTGCCACATCGCCATCCCAATCCACACCACAATAGGCGCAAATCTCAACGAGCACGTCTTCTGGGGCGGTTCCCGCCATTTGGTTTAATTCAACCGTCTTTTGCTTGATGGTTTCAATCGCATCACCATTCAGATAGGCTTGCAAGTCTGCTTGGCGATCGCTCCACCAGCGAAAATCTCGGGCCTTAAAGCCATCGGCCACCAGTTCCACCAATCGTGCTGGGGCATCGTTATCGTAATTGTCTATGCAGTCGATGGGACAGGGGTTATCGCCGCGACGACCCAAATCGACGAGGAATAGGAGGAAGGGATTGTCGCGATCGCAGGCTTGAGTTTGCACCACCAACGGTTGCCAGAAGTCAGCTAGCAACTGGTCGAGGTCTGCCGGTTTCAGCCGTTCCACTTCGTAGAGAACCAGGGCGACGGTTTTGCCGTTTTGCCAGTCGTTCAGCAAGTCAGTTGCGATCGCGTCCGGCGTTGCCTCTACCCCGCGCCAAGCACCAAGCTGCTGCCACAGATCCTCCAAGCGACTGCCTGCGCGAATCTTCAGCGTCTTTTTCACTGCATCGGTGGAACCCGGCACCTGCTCCACCCAAAGGCGATGTAACAGCCACTTCTGCCCGCCGTCTCGTTGCCCGTGAATCCAAAACGCCCCGACCCGCTGCTCAGCCTCATCCAAAAATTCCTGAAACACCCGATCGGCTTTGCGGTAGTTGAACTGACGCAATAAATTCAGAAACCGGTGCGTGACCTTGCCCGGACTGGATCGGCCAAGACTCTCCTCCATCGCTTGGCAACCGCGAATAATCTCAATCCCCGATGCATCCGAAGAGAGATCCACTGGCTCCTGCCCCGAACCGTTGAGATCCAGCCGCACCGAGGCCATTACGTCTGCAAAAGTAACGCGACCGACCCGCGCTTGCGTCAACGCCGCCAGTCTCGTCCCGG
>CAZSEZ010000313.1:0-3443 GCA_964606015.1 uncultured bacterium | reverse complement strand
TAAAATTTTGCAGAAAAGCCAACAGAATCTGGCCGATGCTGTAATTGCATATGACATGGCGATCGCAATTAATCAGAAGTATTTTCCTGCTTGGCGTGATCGCAGTACGATATTGCTTGCTCAAAACCAACCTACTAAAGCAATTCAGTCTTTAAAAACATCAGTCAGTTTGGCCCCGCAAGATATTGATAGTTGGTTAAATCTGGCTCAAGCTTTGCAACGCAATCAAAAAATTGAAGAGGCAGTTCAAGCAATTGATAAAGCGATTGTGCTTCAGCCGCGTAACAGTAAATTTTGGCTAGAAAAAGGTTCACTCTGGGAGCTAAAAAAACAATACTCTAAGGCTTGTGAAATCTATCGCCAGGCAATGGAGATAGCTCCAGATTTCCGTATCTCAGGAGCAATGCGTAGAGTTGGTTGCCAGATTGAAGATAGTTAGGGGATTGATTTGAACTAATCAAAATCAATTGTGTTGTAGCCAATTGCGAATCTTATTTGCCAGGAAAATAGCTTCTTCTTCCGTTAAGCCTTGGGCAAATGTAAGTTGTCGATAGCCTCGTCTAGATTTAGGATTTTTGGTAGTGATTAGAATCGTATCCGACCATTTATTGACACTTACATCAAAAATATCTCGGTCTTTGATAGCTTGATAGTTAATCGAAATATCTTGGATTTGATCAGTTTTGATGCTGCTACTGATAGTTCTAAATAGTAGTTTTTTTTCGAGAGTTAATTTTTGAGAGCTAGCAATAATGCGATTTTTCCCAAACAGAAAATTGAGATAGGGAGAAAAGGTTATTACAAATAAGATTAAGAAAGCTAAGCCTAGTGGTTGAGGAATCAGCACAAATAACCCGAAGCATACTATCAAGAAAAATACGGCAGTCATTACATTACCAACGTCTTGATTGGCTACCTTTAAGCCCCTTCTCTTGACAACCAGATCTAGATACTCTGTGTCGTTGAGAACTCTAATTCTTTTTTGGATTGCTAACGAGGTTGAGTGATCGCTCTTTTGCGGATGTTCTAGAGAACTGAGAGTATTTAAGGCTTGCTGAGCATTGCCATATCTCTTTTCTACTGCGGGATGAAGCATCGTTCCGAGCCATTTAGCAAAGTTAGGATCGAGGGTTACACGGTCTTGGAACTGAAGCCTGAGATTCGCTATGGGTAAATCTGCTGGAGGAGTACGGGTTAAAAGATGAATAATTGTGGAACCTAACGCATACAAATCTGACGCGGGTACTGCCTTGCCGCCAAACTGTTCCATAGGTGCATAGCCATAAGTTCCTACTACGGTAAAAGTTGCTCCTTCAGTAGCTGCTCGATCTTGTACTGCACCAAAGTCGACTAAATAGATTCGATTATCTTCTCCCATGATCAAGTTGCTAGGCTTAATATCCCGATGTAGTAAAGGTGGATTGCAACTATGCAAATAGAGTAAAATAGTCAAAACTTCTTGGGCAATTTTTTTGACATCTGCGATCGCAAATCTTTTGCCTCCATCTAGTAACTCTCGCAAAGAAGTCCCAGGAATGTACTGCTGTACTAGACCAAACCAAAGATTGTGGTCATCAATTGCAAAGTAATCTTGATATTGAGGAATGCGATCATGGTTTAACTGCTGGAGGATTTGCGCTTCTCTTTCAAATAGTTTCAAATCTGCCCACTGAACATCACCACCAAAGGCTAAAAGTTTAACTACTACAAGACTTTCTTCATCTGATGCGAGGTCTTTTGCCAACCAGGTTTGTCTACCTGCGTTTCTGCCTAGCTTGGACTGGAGTTGATAGCGTTGGTGAATAGTTTCCCCTGGATTGAGCATCTTGAGTAGCAGCGTGATCTGGAACTCTTTCCACTTTAGCTTGTGATTTTATTTTTGTTGCGATCGCACACATCACAATTGAACAAGAATCAGGGCAGTTAGACTAACTTCTTTTTTCTACCGTTATTGTAGGTGTGAATTTACCCTGGATTAAGTTTTCCAAATTTGTAATTTTTGGGAATCAACGATGTCCTATGTCTAGGATTATTTAGCGTAATATCAATGGAATTTGTAAATCAGCTTTCGAATAACATGTTCTTTAAACTTTGTAGAATCAATGTAGGACTGGGCAAAAACATAATACCCAGTTGTCGCATCAAGTCTTGAGTATCCCCTTGTCCCCAGTGCTCTACGATCTTGCCCTGTTCTACGCGATCGATATGAATCACTGAAAATGTTACTTGTTTTTTCGTTGGCGGTATACCCATTAATTCTCCCAGATGGGTTCCTTTGAAGACTCCACGAGTTACAACTCGATCCCCTTCTGCAATCACTTCTTCCAAAATATGGCGACCATCAGGAAAAGCAGTAAATATCATTGCTCCGTACTGCATAACTGCCTCATGACCTTGGATGGGTTTTTTATCTAATCCTCTAGCAACAATGTCGGCTGACATTAGCTTGAGTCCTTGTTCAATATCTTGCTGGTCGAAAGCTTGATAAAATTTGAGTACAAGCGATTTATTTTGTTCGAGTGACATGATTTTTTAGAGTTTTCAAGTTGGGGATATTTTTAACCACTCTAGTTTGTAGGTTCATCACTCGCATTGACTTAGGTTAAGAGATTGTTTCTAACTCTTCGTTTCAAACGACTGAGAGATTCTGGCTCGATACCAAGATGTGATGCAAGATAGTACTGTGGAATACGTTGTAACAATTTCGGTTTAGTATCTAGAAAATTAAGGTAGCGTTGTTCTGGTGAATCTCGATATAGCGAAAGTAGACAATCTCTTAACTGAAAAGCCAGATTTTCTACCACAAGCCTAAGTAATTTTTGTCCATCTGGTTTATTTTCTAGCGTTTCTATTACTTTTGAACTGATTATGAGGACTTCAGAATCCTCAATTGCCTGACATGAAAAACAAGCTGGTTTTTGTTGTCTTAGACTTTCGTAATCTCCTAATGTATGATGCTCAGGATGAAAAAATAGTGTAAGTTCTTTGCCATCTTTAAGAAAGAAAGTCCTCAAACATCCTTTGTTTGTCAAGCCTACAAAGTTACAAGTATCCCCCTCTTGAAATAGAAATTCTTCTTTACCAACTTTTCTGAGTTCAAGAAGAGGTTCAATAATAGTTAGATCAATTGAGCATTGTGGAAAGAGTTCTTCAACAAATATATATAACAGCTCATACATATAATTAATCGAGTTTAATTTCTGTTTATGTTAGAACTAGAACCTAATTTACTTGGCCTTAAACTATATAGGTTGATAGCCTCTATAGAGATAAAAAAGTAAAGGACATAGATTTTGCCAGATACGATTTACAACTATTATCCCCTAATTACTAGCAAGTTGATCTATGGAGATAAATGCAAAATTAACTTTGACTAATGTATAGAGAAAATACTTGTCTCTTAGTCTTTATCCTATATTCACTCAGCTCTGAACCTAGAAGTA
>CAZSEZ010000312.1:0-3450 GCA_964606015.1 uncultured bacterium | reverse complement strand
AAGGTGAAGTAGAGATCACCAGACTTAGTGATCGCTTAACTAAACTGGCTCAAACTATCCAAGAGAAAAGCACTGTTTTAAGCGAGTTAAATACTCAAGTTAGAGCCTTAGGCGAAGATGAACAATTGGCTGTAGCTTCAGAGCTGGCAACCCAGAAAGCCCAACGTGATCGCATAATTGAAAAACAACAAGAACTAGCTAGCTCTATACAGCAGCAAAAAAATCTGTTGAGCCAAACCCAAGAGAATTTAAAAAACTATAAAACCCAACTTACAGACCTCACCAACGCTAAGCTCAAGCTAGAACAGGAGACAATTCCCCAACTAACTCAAGAATTCAAACAAGCTGAAAACCTCCTCAAAGAACGGCGTGAAATTGCTAATGCGATCGCAGCAGCTAGTGAAGCCTGGGTACAAGAACAAGCCCAACTGACTCGTGATATTTCGGCATTACAAAATAGCCTCAACCCCCAACGCACTGAGCAGGCGACCTTTACCGAACGCCAAGCCCAGATTGCCAACAAGATCACCGAAGAACAAAATCAACTCGAACAAGTACAAACTAGTCTCCAAGAAAAAACCGCCAAAGAGCAAGTTTTAACTCAAGAATTTACCCAAACCAGAGAGCAAGTCCAACAGCTCGCAGTCCAGTTAAGTGAAGCCGAAGGCGATCGCGATATTCAACGAGAAACCCTTCAAAGACTCTTAGTCGAGCAACGCAGCAAGCAACGCGAACTCGATAAACTCGAAGCCACAAAACAAGCCCAGCAAGAAGCCCAAGGTACTTTTGCATCCAAAGCAATTCTCAATGCCAACTTAGTAGGAGTACATGGTTTAGTAGTCCAACTAGGGAAAGTTGAGCCTCAATATCATTTAGCCCTCGAAACCGCAGCAGGAGGCAGACTAGGCTATATCGTTGTCGAAGACGATCGTGTCGGCGCACAAGGCATCGAACTCCTCAAACAAAAACGGGCAGGTCGAGCTACTTTCTTACCTTTAAATAAGATCAAAGCTCCCCAAAAAGACCGCAACATGGCAACCATGCGCTTTGGTAGGGGTTACATCGACTTTGCTGTCAATTTGGTAACTTGCGAGCCTCAATATCAACGCATCTTTACCTATGTTTTTGGCAATACTTTAGTCTTTGATACTTTAGAAAATGCCCGCTCGATGTTGGGTAAATATCGCATTGTCACTCTCGAAGGAGACATCCTGGAGATGAGTGGTGCGATGTCCGGCGGGAGCAAATCATCTCGTTCTAGTTTGCGCTTTGGGAAAGTTAGTGGTAGTGAATCCCGCGCTGTGGTCGAACTTAGAGAAAGACTCCAAGAAATCGCGTCTATCCTTAGCTCTCATGACAACCGCGTTGCCAAACTCTCCCAAACTATCAAACAACTTGGCACTAATCTCACTGAAGCCAAACAACTCCACCGCGAAAAACAACTGCGTCTAGAACAGCTTCAAAAAGAAATAAAACAACTCCAACAACAACAAACTCGACTCCAGCAGCAACTAGAGCAACACCAACAAGCTCAAGGTCAAATCCAAGAACGATCACAAAATCTCAGCACTAGCCTCCCCGAACAAGAGGCCAAGCTTCAAGAACTCCAAGCCAAGCTCAACCAGTTAGAAGAGTCCCACGACCAAAGCGAGTGGCAACAAGTCCAGCAAGCGATCGCAGCTCAAGAGCAAAATCTGCAAACCAAACAGAATATTCTGCGTGAAGCCCAAGACCGCTATAAAGATGCGATCAACCAAATTCAACGCCTCGAAGAAAAAGGCACTGAAGCCACTAACCGAATTCAAGAACTAGAAACCACTCAAACCAACTCTAGTACTCAACAAGAAACTGCTAAACAACAACTCAGCCAGCTAGCGGAACAGATCGCAACCTTAGAAACCAAACTCCAAGAACTCAACCAAAAACTTGGAGAAACTAAAGTACAACGCGATCGCGCAGAAAACGAACTCAAAGAACTGCAAAACCAGCAACAACAAAAAACCTGGAGCAAAGAAAAAATTGAGGCAACTCAAACCGAACGTCAAGAACAACTAACTGCCCTCAATGCTCAGATAATTGAGCGAGAACAGGAATTAACAGAAAGCCAACAAGCTCACCTTGCGATAGCAGACGAGTCAAGCGAAGCTCCCAAAGACCGCGACACTCTTTGGCAAGAGCTTTATCAAGAACTCTTTACCTCCACAGCAGAATCTAGCGAACAAATCCAGATTACCCATGCATTGTTAGTAGAAAAACTTGAACAACTCCAGCGACAAATCCGCAACGGAGAAAAACGCCTCGAAGCTATGGAACCCGTCAATATGTTGGCGTTGGAAGAATACGAAAAAACCGAGGCCAGACTACAAGAACTCACCGAAAAACTCAACACTATTGAAGCAGAACGCACTGAACTGTTATTACGAGTCGAAAAATTTACTACCTTGCGCTTGAGAGCTTTCAAAGAAGCTTATGATGCAGTAGATGTTAACTTCCAAAAAATCTTTGCTGAACTCTCCGAGGGTGATGGACACCTCCAATTAGAAGACCCAGAAGATCCCTTTAATGGTGGTTTGATGCTGGTAGCACACCCCAAAGGTAAACCTGTCCAGCGTCTCAGCTCGATGTCTGGGGGAGAAAAATCGCTAACAGCGCTGAGTTTTATTTTCTCGTTGCAAAAATACCGTCCTTCACCTTTTTATGCTTTTGATGAGGTTGATATGTTCCTTGATGGGGCTAATGTCGAAAAACTCTCTCGCATGGTCAAAAAACAAGCCCAAGAAGCACAATTTATCGTTGTTAGCTTGCGTCGTCCAATGATCGAAGCTTCTGAAAGAACCATTGGTGTCACCCAAGCTCGTGGGGCACATACTCAGGTACTGGGCATTAAATTGTAGTTGCGATCGCTTATTGTCGAATTCATTTACTAAGTTTTTTTAGAAAACCTCTTGACCTTCAAGTTACTTGAAGCTTTAGGATGACTCACATCGGCTTTGAAGGATTCAAATGTTTCAAATTGGCGAGTTTTCTAAAATTGCTCAAGTTCCAGCGAGTTTGCTGCGCTACTACGATGAGATCGATCTCTTTAAACCTATTAAGTGCGATCACAATACAGGTTATCGTTTCTACAGTGTCAAACAGTTAACTCAGCTCAACCGCATTATTGCCCTAAAAGATCTAGGGCTAACTTTAGAGCAAGTTAAATCTCTGGTAAAAGAAGAGATTTCTGCCGATGAAATCCGAGGCATGCTGACCCTAAAAAAGTCACAAATCGAACAAACCATCCACCAAGAAATAATCCGTTTAAAAGCTGTAGAGTCTAGACTTCAGCAATTAGAACAAAAAGGGCAATTTCAAGATGACGATGTTGTCTTGAAAAGTTTACCGGCCCAATCATTCCTGTCGATGCGACGTTCTTTTGCCAATTTATCAGAAACTCTTGCAGTTGTTACC
>CAZSEZ010000311.1:0-3461 GCA_964606015.1 uncultured bacterium | reverse complement strand
AGAAAGACAGATGTTCTTCGCGCCGAAAACCACCAACATCCAACAACAGACGGCAGGTGGATTCCTGTTGCTGTTTGCTTCGTCGCTGTTGGCTTGTGTTGCTTGTCAAGCTGGCCGCTGCTTCGTGCGCGTGTGTTTCATGGACGCTGATTGGAGGAGAGGATCGACACATCCGCGACAGTCATTCTCCCGCACAGTGGATATGCACGAAAATGGCGTCTGTTTTCCGGGTGTTTTCGGGAACGATCGACAAACCGGGGAACGTTTACTGACTTTTCTGGTCGTTTTTCCGGGTTTTGTTCGTGGGGAACCCGTTTCGCGTCGTGAGAAGCCGCTTTTTTGGTTATTTTTCCGGGTTAGTGCCGGGTGAATATCCGCGAACGATGCGCTCGAACGTTGTTTTGTGGTCGTTTTTCCGGGTTTCCTATCCGATTCGGTGCGTTTTGGGAGACCCCAGTCAGGAACCAAGACCGACTTCATGCCAGTATTCTGGTCGTTTTTCCGGGTCCCTTGGATGAGAATGACGTCCTGGTTCCTTTCTGGCCACTGACCATCGTTTTGCTCTCTTGTTGGCGTGCAAAACGAGACAAGTCGCGGTCTGCTGATTGTTGGGTTCCCAGCCAGGATTCCGACGGCGCAGGCCCAAGCTTTTGGTTGTGTCGACGCAGGACCTATTTGACCAACATCCCAATAAACATCAGTTGATATTCAACTGTTTCCTTTATCCCCTCCTTGATTGCCTATGATGTTTGTTGGTTTGTTGTTTTGTTTGCTGGTGCGATCGACCGGTTCACCGGCATCGTCAACGCACTGAACTGTAGAGTGCAGTGCGAGTCGCTAGCAAGAGATCCGGAAAAGCCTGACTCACGCGTGCTACATTTGGGCGGCGTCTTCTCCGCCATTCGTTTTCGTTTCGGATGGATTCGTCTGTCTGTGTCCGTTCCGCTGACGTTTCCACCCATGTCAGAATTCAACCAACAGATTCCCTCGTTCAAGGCCCTTTGTGACTTTGTGTCGGCAGGAATCTTCAATGTTCGTCGCCATCTGGACTTCCCGTACCGAAATGAGAACTTTGACACGTACGCAATCGTTTGCTCTTGTGAGTTCCTGTCGCTGTTTGTTTGGAAGGCAACCGAGCTCTGTGGGCGACCGCTCGGGGCGACTTGTTTGTGACCTGATGTCGCAAGGATTTCTGGGATCGTTTGCAGAATTCGATCCCCACCAGCTTTTCTACAATCTGTTGGTACTTGATGAGATAGACTGAGAGACTATTGGGGAGAGAGAGAGAGAGAGAGACAAAGAGACAAAGAGACAAAGAGACATAGAGATAGATAGATAGATGGTGTGTATACATGCACGTGCCTTCAGTGACTTCACCCATGAAGTGGAGTGGGTCCGCATTGCCGAATTATATGGACCCTGATTGGATGATAAGGTCGAACATTGGTCAAGCTGGAATTGAGAATGATTGATTTGGTGAATCGAGAGATGGGTTGATGGGGTGACTCGTAGGGAAAGCGAGCTACGAAAGTGGCAGACACATCTCCGAACGCGTCACCATCTGGGGGTACACCGATGACGCTGCAATCTCGTCGGTTTCGTACAAGAATCGTTCGTTTGATCGATCGTTCGAGAGCGGCAGACAACAAGACAAAAAGTTGATTCCTTTTGGATTCTTTATATCTTGCAATACACGCATTCAAAGTGTTTGTACCGGTATCGAATATATTAGAATCCAGGAACTTCCGGTGGTCCACATCCTCGCAGGCTCTCTGGTGTCATGTCGTCCTTTTTCTTCCGGTATCAATCCTGTCAGAGTCCGAGTCTGAACCGGTCAGTCTGCCATAGATTGTGCTTTCTCCAACGGCATCGATCTTGTCAGAGTCCGAGTCTGAACTGGTCAGTCTGCCATAGCTTGTGCTTTCTTTTACGGCACCGATCTTGTCAGAGTCCGAGTCTGAACCGGTCAGTCCGCCATAGCTTGTGCTTGTTCTTCCGGCACCGATCTTGTCAGAGTCCGAGTCTGAACCGGTCAGTCTGCCATAGATTGTGCTTTCTCTTGCGGCACCAATCTTGTCAGAGTCCGAGTCTGAACCGGCCAGTCTACCATAGCTCGTGCTTAGTCTCTGACCTTGTTTGCTGCCCGGTCCAAGAATGTCTTCAAGGTCAACTTCGTCGAACATGTCTTGTTGGAATTGTTGTCCCGATAGTGCTTGCTCACTCAGCGGACTTGTCGATCGAAGAGTAGTTGAAGACCTTCTCGATCGATTACGCCTGCCCCCAGACCCTTGTTCCATTGGCATTGCTGACCAATCCACTTTGTAGCCATCATCTGATGACGGCCGTTGTTGAGGAGAAGGCGGTCGTGACGACGATGATGATGACGACGACGCAGCCGGTGCTGATGTTTCCGAACCAGTCAGCATGGCTCGTGTTTTTGCCACATCGGAGCTCATCATGAAGCGTGGTGACTGGGAGCCGGGATGGAGCGACGGAGAATAGGATCCATCACTGTTTGTGTTTTTCCAGTCAGTTGCCGGTGAAATAGAACCGCTGCTCCCTGTAGGAAAGCCCGTGTCTCCAGAGCTGGTGGCAACCGATGGGTCATTGTCGTTGTTACTTGTACCGACTGGCCTACAGTAGACAGAATCGGTGTTGAGAAACGCTCCTGTAGGTATTTTCGACTGCGCCTGCTGGTTTGAACCGACGGTGCCACTGGTCTTGTTGTCGGTGGTACTGCTGCTCGTGGTTGACGATGCGCTCGTTTTGGACGTACCCTCGGATTGTTCCTCGGTCTGTCGGATCTGATCGCGGACGTAGTGTCGAAGAGTGTACCGGACAGACGAAACGAGTCCGTGACTGTGTCGCTTCATAAAATTCCTTTTTGCGACCGGAAGATCACACACGGCACACCATCGAAAGGCCCGGCCGTTCTTGCTGCAGTCGGGATGCGAGCAGCGAATCATGGCACCGTGTTTTGTGTTTGGAGGTACTTCCAGATAGGCTGTCTCGATGGTGTGGTTTTTGGCCCGTAACCTACGTGCCTTGCACGGAAAGCGGCGGGGAGCTGTTGCCACAGGACTGCTGACTTCCTTCGTCTCATTCTGTTTCGGTTTCGCAGCTGGTTTTGGTTGAAGTTGTGGTTGTGGTGGTTGTAGTTGTATTTGTGATTGTCGTTGTGGTTGATGTTGATAATATGCTGGTGGCGGTGGTCCTGCTGTTGATGTAGTGACCATCATGGTAGCACCAGCAGCCGTGGTAGAAGCAACCGTGGTGGAAGCCGGAGGGACAGCTGCCATCGTTGTAGCTGCTGCTGCTGGTGGTGGTATTGTTGTTGTAGGGTGCACGATTTTGTCCATTACAATACTATTGGAGAGAGTGTGGCCGTTAAAGCTGATGCTGGGGGTCTTATTGTTGTTGTTGTTGTTGTTGTTGTTGTTGTTGTTGTTGTTGTTGTTGTT
>CAZSEZ010000310.1:0-3477 GCA_964606015.1 uncultured bacterium | reverse complement strand
TGAACATGTTCCTCCAAAAAAAAGAGTATATTGAGAATTTTATTTAAAGAAATAGTCATATGTACAGATTCTAGAATTTTCTATTGGCTCTAAAATCATTAGAAATATTGATTAGATTCAAGAATGACTGAGATTTCTAGCCATGAATAACCCTATTAATCTAGACAAAAAGATAGCATTAAAAAAACATAAGCCAAAACTCGGAGTAATATTAACAAAAGCCGATCTGGTTTCAGAGTCTCAAGTAATAAAAGCTCTAGACTATCAAAAGGAATCACCTTCTTTACGTTTAGGGGAAATTCTGGCTCATCAGGGATTGATTGATCCTCGAACTTGTGATTTTTTTGCTGGTAAATGGAATAGATTTATTGAACTAGAATACAGAAAGCCTCTAGGATATTATCTATTGCAAGCTGGATTATTAGAAAAATCTGATATTGAAGATATCCTCTCAGAACAGCAACTCAAGCAGTACCGTTTTGGAAAAATTGCTGCGATGAAAGGCTATGTTAAACCTACTACTGTTGATTTCTTTTTACAGCATTTATTTCCTGAGGAGTTCGGAGCTTCGCCTGACCAAAGAACCTTGGAAAGTTTACTAAGAAGTCAGAAAAGACAATACAAATATTATTCTGAAGCTCGTAGAAGAAACAAACTAGCCAAAATAGAAGCTGGATAGTTATAAATTTCTTCAGCTTGCTTAACCTTATTGCCCTATGTTGCAGGAACTCTTCATAGTTATTCGAATTGGATTACTTTTGACGATATTAGCAACTTGCCATGTCTGTGGAAATAAGACTCAATGGCCTAGATTGCAACCCTTCTAACTAATGACCCTCAAAGACTGATCAGAGTTTAAGTTTATACCTTGAGTTTACAAACTAACTAGGAGCATAGTTGACTTCGCATGACATATTAGTAATTTACTATGCCAAGTTATCAATAGTTCCTAATATAAACAGCAACAAAAAAAACACTTATAAATACCCAGTTTATGATTAAATATTTTTGGATTAAAATTATCAAATTAACCGTTTTTTATAGCCACAAAAAATCAGTATTAACACGGCTGTATTAATTATTTAGATTGCATACTATGAGAATATATATATTGTAATCCTATAAATTCTATGAGTTCTCAAGTTGATGACCAGTTACTATACGATTTAGCAAAAGAACTTAAAAATGATTATAGAATTAATCATAATATTTCTAAGCACTTAACGGATTCTCAGAAAGCCGATTTGCTTTGTATTCTGGAAGACAATAAATCTGTCCTAAGACTTGTTAATTTACTGACTGCAAAGAACAGATCCTTGGGAAAAAGCAATCAAACAATCGGAAAACAGAGAAGGGATTTAGTGAAAGCTCTCGTTAAGGAAAAAGAGATAAGCAATAAGTTAAGTACAGAAGTCAATCAATTAAAATCTGAATTAGAAGAATTAAAATCTCAGATGGAAATTAGTTCCAATTCACTTCAGGATTTACTTTTATCGGATATTTTACAACGAAGCGAAATTATAAAATTCCTTCAGGAATTAGTCAACTCTTTACAGGAAAATAAGTGAAGTTTCACAATAAAGCTCAATATGCTGGTTGCTCACTCCTTAGTAATAAGATATTCTCCTTTGGAGCCTTCTATTCACCTTCAGAATTTAGCTGATGAAGAATAGGCTTATCTATTCGTGTGTATGAATACCTTATAGCTTGCTATAGGGTATTCTTTTTATTGATATTTGTACTTAAGACAACTTATACGAACAAAACCTAATAGCCCTAGTCACAACTATGTTTAGTAGCAGTCTTCCTCTTTTGAGAAATATTTGAGCGAAACTAGATGGGGCATGGAAGTTACATTACAACATCCTACTAAAATAAGCCGACCTTTCCAAAGAATTGAGTTATCTTCAACCAACGCTAATTAACCAATTAAAAGAAAAAAATTCTGTCGACGATCAACAGAATTAAGTTTCAGCTTTATCGATGGAAAGTACTAGATTACCCACATTATAACTACTCTAAAAAGCATTGTCACACGTTAATTTTCAATAAGATTACACTTCAAGTCTCGAATATCTCTTTGTTGTCTTCTCATTTGAGAATCTTTTCATTTAAACTCGGGATGTTCTTCTTGAATGGCTCCTGATTGATTGATTTTATGGATCAACTGATAAAGACGACCCAGATTTTTTTGATTGAAATAAAATACCAAACGAGATAGATGCGAGATATCTTCATCCTTTTCTTCTGGTAAGGCCGTACTTTTGCGAATAGTACCTTCAGTTAAAATATCGCCATACTCTTCATTTAACTCGGCTACCACATCATCACTTAATTCTTGTTTGGTACGAATCACAAACTGTCTACCTACATAACGACTGGAGTGATAAACCCGATAAAAATCGCAAATAGTTTGACAGGCTGTTTCTACATTGTCAGTGATAGTGTAAAGACTAGGATCGTCTTCACTGACTAATCCCTGCGCAACTAGTTGCTGGCAGATGTAACTGTTCCAAGTGTGCCAATAATCCCCTCCTGGCTTGTCTAATAAGACTAAAGGGGCAGGGCCATATTTACCTGTTTGGCAAAGAGTCAAGGTTTCAAAAGCTTCATCCTGAGTACCAAAACCTCCAGGAAATAGTGCGATCGCATCACTCTCTCGTAAAAAAAACAATTTACGCGTGAAGAAGTACTTAAAATCGATTAATTTGGGATTGCGATTGATAAATTCATTAGCATCCTGCTCAAAAGGTAATTGAATATTCAAACCAAAAGAGCACGCTTCTCCTGCACCTTCATTGCCTGCTGCCATAATCCCTCCTCCTGCCCCGGTGATCACCATAAAACCTAGTTTGGTAATTTCCGCAGCAAACTCTCTAGCTAGTTGGTATTCTGGAGCCGTTTCAGGAGTCCTTGCCGAGCCAAAAATCGCAATTTTTCGAGTATGCCGATAGGGTGCAAACGTAGTAAAACCCTTTTCGAGATCTTCTAGAGATGCGGTCAAGATTTTCCAATCCAAACGTTCTAGTTCGGCTTCACTAAGACGCGAGATCACATCTAAAGCACGTTGAATCCATTTTTGATGAGCTTGCATTATTCCCACAGACAACTCTATAAACGACAAAACTCCAGCCTCTCCACGCGAAGATTGACTGAAGTTTCGAAAGCGCGCAATATATCCCTAAACAAAAATTTTTTAGAGGTACTTCTCTAAAGTGTTTGCTAAAGTAGTCTTTGGCACAGCGCCAACCACCATGTCAACTCGTTGACCACCTTTGAAGATCATCAGAGTAGGGATACTACGAATCCCATACTGACTAGCAACCTGAGGATTTTCATCAGTGTTTAGCTTGACGACTTTTACTTGTCCTTCGTACTGTTCGGCAATTTCGTCGACGACAGGAGCTACCATGCGACATGGACCACACCAAGGAGCCCAAAAATCTACTAAAACTGGAACGTCAGATTCTAAAACGT
>CAZSEZ010000309.1:0-3648 GCA_964606015.1 uncultured bacterium | reverse complement strand
CAATTTTCTGCCTTGGCTACTCAAGGTAATTTTGTTCCTGTATACCAAGAGTTAGTCGCAGATTTGGAGACTCCTGTATCTGCTTGGTACAAAGTCTGTGCGGGTCAGCCTTATAACTTTCTTTTGGAATCGGTAGAAGGTGGCGAAAATATTGGTCGTTACAGCTTTCTCGGTTGCGAGCCAATGTGGGTACTCGAAGCAAGAGGCGAAACTACTACTCAAAGTTACCGAGATGGTAGAGAAGAACAACACCAAGGAAATCCTCTAGAAATTCTTGAACAGTGTTTAGCTAGTATCAAACCAGTCAAACTTCCTGAACTTCCTTCTGGGATAGGTGGGCTATTTGGGGTCTGGGGCTACGAGCTGATTAGCTGGATTGAGCCAAGGGTTCCCGTAACTCCCCCTGAAGAGACAGATCTGCCCGATGGCGTTTGGATGCAGATCGATAGTTTACTGATCTTTGATCGCGTCAAAAGCAAAATTTTTGTAATAGCTTATGCCGATCTTCGAGATAGCGAAGTTGATCTAGCGGCAGCTTATGAACTGGCTTGCGATCGCGTTAACAAATTAATTCTCAAGCTCAAGTTACCTCTCCCTATAGAAGCTACTGCCTTGGAATGGCAGTCTCAACCCAACCCAGAAAATCAACTGAAACTTAGTAGTAATACTTCCCAAGAAGATTTTTGTCAGAGTGTTACCAAAGCCCAAGACTATGTGAAGGCAGGAGATATTTTTCAAGTAGTTATTTCGCAGCGTTTGACTACTTCTTATCAAGGGCAGCCTTTCGATCTTTATCGTTCTCTACGTCCAATCAATCCTTCTCCTTACATGGCTTACTATCAGTTCAATGATTGGCAGTTGATTGGCTCCTCTCCAGAAGTCATGGTTAAGGCAGAAAAAGCAGCTGATGGTACGACTAATGCGATTGTGCGACCTATTGCAGGCACTAGAAAACGGGGTAAAACTACCGCAGAAGATGAAGCTCTAGCCAAAGACCTGCTGCAAGATCCCAAAGAAGTTGCCGAACACATAATGTTGGTAGACTTGGGTCGTAATGACCTGGGCCGGGTCTGTGTCGAAGGAACGGTCAGGGTCGATGAGTTGATGGTGATCGAACGCTATTCTCACGTCATGCATATCGTTAGTAATGTTGTGGGAACTCTAGACCCTGATAAGACTGCTTGGGACTTGCTTAAAGCTTGTTTCCCCGCAGGAACTGTTAGTGGTGCACCCAAGATTCGGGCGATGGAAATTATCCATGAACTAGAACCAGAACGTCGAGGTCCCTATTCTGGGGTTTATGGCTATTACGATTTTGAAGGACAGTTAAATAGTGCGATTACGATTCGTACTGCGATTGTCCAACCTCAAGAAGGTAGTACTCATATTGTTTCTGTTCAGGCGGGTGCTGGCCTAGTAGCTGATTCGGTTCCTGAAAGTGAATACCAAGAAACTTTAAACAAAGCTAAGGGCTTGCTGGAAGCAATTCGCTCGGTATCTGGATGAAACAGGCTTAGATGAAACAACGTTTTTTTCGTCTGGCTGCGATTAATATCCTCTCTAACTTGATGGTTCCTTTAGCAGGAGCGATCGACACAGCTTTTTTAGGTCATCTTGCAGATATTCGTTATCTAGCAGGTGTCGCTCTGGCGACAGTGTTGTTTAACTATATTTATTGGACTTTTGGCTTTCTGCGGATGGGTATTACGGGGATGACTGCCCAAGCTCAAGGTCGAGGAGACGATCGCGAAGTAGATTTAACTCTGCTGAGATATGGCATGGTTGCGTTGGGCATTGGCATGATAATTTTGCTGCTGCAACAACCATTGCGAGAGTTGGGGTTTTGGTTGCTACAAGCCGAATCAGACGTTTTGCAAGCAGGTCGAGATTATTACAACAGTTTGATTTGGGGCGCACCAGCGACTCTGCTCAATTTCTCGATTTTGGGTTGGTTTCTTGGTAAAGAAAAAGGTCAACAAGTTTTACTGTTGTCAGTGGTGGATAAAGGAGCCAACATTGCTCTGGATTATCTGTTTATCGTGCGTTGGGGTTGGGCTAGTAGTGGGGCGGGCTTGGCAACTGCTCTAAGTCAATATCTCAACTTGTTGGTGGGTTTGATTTTAGTTTGGCGATCGCTAGAATATTTCCCTACCCTAGATGAGAAATTACTTGATCGCTCTCAGTTCGTAGCTATTTTTAAGCTCAATCGAGACATCACGATTCGCACTCTGGCTTTAGTTTCTACTTTTGCGCTGTTTACTAATTTCAGTGCAGCTATTTCGACTAATACTCTGGCAACCAATACTCTGTTACTTCAGGTAGTTACTTTTTCGGCATATTTTATCGATGGCATTGCTTTTGCTACTGAGAGCATTGTGGGTAATCTCCAAGGACAACAAGAATATGCTCAATTGCGCCAAATTATTCAGTTAGCAGCGGTTAGTAGTATCTCAGTTGGCATTGCGATCGCTTGTTTGTTTTATCTAGCTCCCGAAGCTTTATTTGGTATTCTCACCAGTCATCGCTCAGTCATAACCCAAGTTACTAACTATGTTTGGTGGTTGTTGCCTGTCTTAGCTACAGGTGCGATCGCTTATATGCTAGATGGTTATTTTCTGGGGTTAACTCAAGGGAAAATCTTGCGGGATTCTTCTCTGATTGCTTCTGGGATTGGCTTTTTGCCATTAGGGATTATGGCCTGCTGGGTTCAAGATAATAATTTACTTTGGCTAGCACTTAGTAGCTTTATGGCAGCCAGAGCCATTACTCTAGTTCTAAAGCTCGACAAAAAAGAACCGCTAAAACTGTGATTTCTAAAGATACTCTATTTGCCTTATCGCTATTTCCTTATTTAGGTTTTCTCTGGTTTGTCTATCGTTCTGGGAAATTTCCTCGGTTGGCGACTATTGGTTTTACTGTACTACTTGTATTTGTTGCAGTGACAATTCCTGCGGGGATCTATGCCAAAGTCCACTACCACGATGCTTTAGCTAATGTGGATTGGCTTCATGGTAGTGCCGAGCTATTTCTTACGTTTTCTAATATTTTGGTGGTACTAGGCTTTCGTCAAGTAGTTAGAGAGCAGGAAGGAATTGAGCGATGAGGATCGGGATCTAATTAATTACTTATAATCATCAGCACTGCTAATCACTAAACC
Organism: uncultured bacterium; assembly: GCA_964606015.1. GTDB lineage: Bacteria > Cyanobacteriota > Cyanobacteriia > Cyanobacteriales > Xenococcaceae > Hyella. The sequence goes on along the minus strand of CAZSEZ010000309.1, from coordinate 491 downwards.
TGAATTATCTTGAGTGAAGTTACAGGGCTAGCTCCTAATGAAATTGAGCGAGCTAGAATACAGAGGCAGAAAAGATGATGTATGATGCAAGCTATTTCTCAATCTACCGATCATGTTTGGTCTGGTTTTCGCGCTTTGAGCGACCCTTTAAGAGTGCAAATTATCGAGTTGCTTAGGAATCAAGAGCTTTGTGTTTGCGAACTTTGCGACAAGTTGGATGTTAGTCAGTCTAAGCTTTCTTTTCATCTCAAAAATCTCAAAGATGCTGGTTTATTAAATGCCAGACAGCAAGGGCGTTGGATGTATTACAGTCTTAATTTGTCTCAGTTTGCGGTGTTGGAAGCTTATTTAGCAGAGTTTCAAAGCAATATTGCGATCGCTAGTGCTAAAAGTTGTGACTAGAAATTAGGTATTTAGCGTTTGATTTGTTTTGTGTGACTTTTATATCAAAAAAAATTGATATATCAAATAATTTTGATGTAAGATAAAAC
>CAZSEZ010000308.1:0-3659 GCA_964606015.1 uncultured bacterium | reverse complement strand
TGGACTATGAACTTTTGCCAGAAGTCAGTGAATCTTTTATCTATGCTTCAATGATTAGAGTTTTACAGCGGTCTGCATGACTAATTAGTACAGTAGCAGCAGTGAGCGAACCAGTTCCGAAAATGTATTGGATTGGATAGCATCACAGCAATTTTTAGCAACTGATCTACTGCTTTATGATTTTTCGGACTAAACTTACGCAAAAAAATCTTTAATTGTGACCAATAATGCTCAATTGGATTAAATTCGGGTGAGTAGGGCGATAAGTAAATTACTCTTGCACCTACTTCTTCAATAATTTGAGTCACACCTTTGACTTTGTGGGCTCTGGCATTATCCATTACTAGCACTGCTCCTGACCATAGTTTAGGGGCTAGTTCTTCTCGCAGAAATTGTTTAAAATCTTGTCCATTCATTCCCTTGAGAATGGTTTTCATCGCTAAACAACGATTGTGAGTTATCGCTCCTATCACTGTAATTCGTTTTCCTCGGTAAAACGGTTTGAGGGCGTACACTCTTTCTCCTCTTTGACTTCTGGCATGAGTTTTAATTAATCCTAGTAGTACTCCCATTTCATCTAGAAATACTAGATCCTTGGTTTCTACTTCTCTAATTTTTGACCAATAATCCAGTCTTTGCCATTGTTTTTCCTCTGAAGCTGCTTGACTACTACGTAGAGTTTTTTTTAAGTGTCCATTTCTCCTTTTTTAACTCTCTACACATTGTGCTGGCACTTACTCTTACTCCAGTCTGTTCGTCCCAGTATTCACAATATTCTTCCAGAGTTAAATCTGGATATTTTTGAACCATTGCTCTTAGTTCAGCCTCCTTCCCTGCCAATTGACCTGGCTTCCCACCTTTTGCTGGTTTTGGCTCTATACTCCCTGTTTCCCTTTTGAGCTTTATCAGGTTCGATACCATCCCTTTGCTCACCTTAAATTGTTTAGCTAGTTTTCTGATTGATGTTCCTTCTTCATGACTAGTTATGATTCTTTCTCGTAAGTCTAGAGAATATGCCCTCATTTTCTGCATTTTCTAAATTCATCTTATTGTCTCAGATTGATGTGAAATCCGCTGTATTACGTCGGCTAGCGAGTTAAGACCTACTTTATAAACAGCTTCTAATTGGACACCATGATAAATGGTTAAAATATAGTTGTCGCCCATATCAATAGGTGTTTTAAGATTGTAAAATCTAGAACGCAAAAGAATAAAGTATCAAACTAAATATAGCCTTTTAATTAATAAATCATTACTATGCCCAAGATGCTTCTGAATCAACATATCTTTAAGCCTATAGACCATCAAAAGACCAACTTAAGGAGCAAAAAAATGGTCAAAAAACCTCATGATTATGATAAAATCAGAGATATTTTTTTATGTCCAATAGGCAATTACTATGGTGAGTTTACACCGCAGAAATTAATTTTTAATTCCAATTTACAATTATTTGCTCAACAGGTAATAAATTTGTGCAACCTAGAAGCTAAAGGCAAGATTAGCCCTGAAGAAACTTATGATGAAATCAAAAGGCTCTGGAAGCAACTAAAATATTCTAAAAAAGAACTATCAAAGGGTACTAACTTTACCTCCGAACAATAAATACACACTTTGAGTACTGAAAACCAATGAAGCCAAGTACTTCTAATAAACTTCAGTCAAGCTAAAATCAACTCCACCAGATATACAACAAAGAACATAAAAACCGAAAAATCAAATAAACTATCTATGACTAAAATATCTGGGGGACATAAAGGGTTTTAGGTAAAGTGTTCCGCTCATAATCTTCATTAAACAACCGTTTTGGAAGTTTAATCATTTCATGATCTATTTCAGTATAAGGAATCTGAGTAAGCAGATGTTTAATACAGTTTAGACGTGCCCGTTTTTTATCATTCGCTGGTACGACCCACCAAGGGGCCTCATCAATATTTGTTCTTGCAAGCATCTCTTCTTTTGCAATTGTATAGTCTTCCCAACGAACTCTCGATTGTAAATCCATGGGGCTTAATTTCCATTGTTTTAGTGGGTCATGAATACGCATCAAAAAGCGTAGTTGCTGTTCATCATCTGTGATGGAAAACCAATATTTGATCAAGATAACCCCAGATCGTACAAGCATTTTCTCAAACTCTATTACATCATGGAAAAAGTCTTCCACTTGTTCAGGACTAGCAAAACCCATGACACGCTCTACCCCAGCGCGGTTATACCAAGAGCGATCAAACAATACTATTTCTCCACCAGAGGGAAGATGTGGGACATAACGTTGAAAGTACCACTGAGTTTTTTCTCGTTCAGTAGGTTTGGATAATGCTACAACTCTACACACTCGGGGATTTAAACGCTGAGTAATTCGTTTGATTACTCCTCCTTTCCCTGCAGAGTCCCGTCCCTCAAAAATAATAGCAACTTTAGCTTGAGTCGCTTGAACCCAGTCATGTAACTTAATTAGCTCTGCTTGTAGCTTAAGTAGATTCAAGAAATATTCTTTTCGAGGCAGAGTATCTTTATGCTTTTCTTTGTAGATTTTCTTAATCTCTAGTGATAGAAAAGCATCTTCTAGTTCTAGCTCAAAATCTTCATCTAAACTAGCTTGTAGTTCCGCCTCTAGCCAATCATTTTCAATTTGTAGATCGTCAGACAGTGACACAGTAATGCTCCTTTGGTCATTAAAGAGAGCTGAAACCAGGAACCCTCCAAGTCAGTGGAAAACTCTTACTTTCTAACGTAATGGATTGAGATAATGTTTAGTTAAAATTTCTGTTAACAAACAAAAGTGGCTTCATCAGCCAAATAAAGTAGTTACTGTTTACGAAACTATAGAGATTTGGCGAGTTTTTTGATTGGGAAGAGGAACTCCAGCTAATTCCTGAAGAGTTGCCTGCAGAGATCTAAATGACAAAGGTTTGATTGCTTAACCATTTACCTAAGATTAATAAGTTTGCGACTGAATTAAAGTTTTTTGTCCATATCAACTAATTCGTTGTCCATTACTATTGATTACAAGCTCTCCATCTTCCTTAGCAAAGGGTCCTAGCGGCCATTTTTCAAGTAAATCTAGGACGACCTCGCTGGGACGACAGAGTTTAACCCCTTTTTCGGTACAAACAATGGGTCGATTGACAAGAATGGGGTGCTTTAGCATAGCGTCGAAAACCACTTCTTCTGTTACATTTGGTATTAAAAGTCCTAGTTCCTCTGCTGGAGATTTAGTTTTGCGTAAAGCTTTCAATGGTGTTAAGTTTGCGGCAGCAAACAAACTCAATAACTGGGGTCTCGTCCAACCTTCTTGCAAATATTCGATGATGATTGGTTTGTAACCAGCAGCTTCAATAATTCTGAGTACGTTTCGAGATGTCCCACATTCAGGATTATGGTAAATTACAATCATATGATTATGTGATTTATGTCATCTGAAATTTTACTTGAGAATTAGGCTAGATTGAGGTTCCCTAATTTAAGAGCATTGCTGATAAAGTTTAGCTTCGTTAGATTAAGAATAAAGCAAATTAAAATCCTTCTGAGCTTTTCAATACTTATTAATTAGAAAAAATCATACATGTAATTTCTTTCCAATTTTTGATTTCATTAAGCATTCTTCCTTCTCATTGATAAGTAAATGTGACTGTCGAGGATGCGGACTAAGCGATAGGGTT
>CAZSEZ010000307.1:0-3685 GCA_964606015.1 uncultured bacterium | reverse complement strand
CACGGTTCTCTAGTAACTTCTTCTCTAGTACGTGAAACTACTGAAACTGAATCTCTTAACTACGGTTATAAATTCGGTCAAGAAGAAGAAACTTACAACATTGTGGCTGCTCATGGTTACTTCGGTCGCCTAATCTTCCAATATGCTTCTTTCAACAACTCTCGTTCCTTGCACTTCTTCTTGGGTGCTTGGCCTGTAGTTGGCATTTGGTTTACGGCAATGGGTATCTCTACTATGGCGTTTAACCTCAATGGCTTTAACTTCAACCAGTCCGTAATTGACTCTCAAGGTCGCGTTGTTAACACTTGGGCTGATGTCCTCAACCGCGCTAACTTAGGTTTTGAAGTAATGCACGAACGTAATGCTCATAACTTCCCTCTAGATTTAGCTGCGGGGGAACAAGTTCCTGTAGCGCTAACTGCTCCTGCTATTAACGGCTAAATAGCTAAGCTCTTAGAAATATTAATTCATAATTTAAGCTCATGAGGTGTTGGACCTAGGTGCAACGCCTCTTTTTCTTGAATGCTAAAAATCTAGGTTAAAGAGATCGCTTTTAATGGTTTAACTCATGATGATCACGAATTTGTGGAAGAGACTCATCAGCATAGTTTCATCGCTGGCAGTCGTAACAGTAGGCTTTACCTTGAAAAAGATTTTTCTTACTAAAGCAGAAGGAAGCTACCTTGTCAGAAATAGATTTTTTACACTTATAACAATAATATTTAGACTCAGATGGGTTTGATTTCTGCACTTTAGATGATAAATCGCTTTTTACAGCAGGAATAATTCCAAATTTTTTATAGTAGTCTGGAGTTCTTTTTGTGTGATACTTGATTAGATTTTCACCTGTAGTCTTCAAAACAGCCGGTGAAGTTATTTGAGCTAATGATGCCACCGAAGATAAAGTACTTTTACTTTCTATATTATCTTGAGTTTTTTGATAAATTTCATCAGCCTTAATAATAAAGTCCGTATTAAAATCTTTTGCTCCAGGACGAATAATTCTCGATTTTGGAGAAACTAGTATATAAGAGAAAAATTTAGGTTTAATCGGAAAAACTGATCTTTGAGGAAGTATTTCCTCTGACTTGAGTAATTTACTTAAAATCTCAATATGTCTTTTATTTTGTTCAATAGGTGACTCAATAGCAAGATACTTTTTCCCAGTCCACGCTAAGAATTCCCCTCTATCAGTAATTTTGATCCCGTGGCGGTAACTCTTTGTTTCTAAGATATAAAAATCGAAAAATCTATTGATCAGTAAATGATCTATTTGAGCTACCCGATCATCATATTCAATTCTCAAATCATGAATTACTACCCAATTTTGTGATTGCTCATAGTAGAAGTCAATAAAATAAGCAGAATCTTGCTCTCCATTATTGCCAGCTGTTAATATCTTTAGTTCACGCTCTACCTTAGCTAGTTTTGCTGAAGATAAATTAGCACTTTTCTGAATTGTTGTTAATTCCCTTACATTCTGCTCAACACAGTCTTTCTCTTTAATAAGCATGAATAGTAAATCATTTTTAAAACCTATAAATAAGTATTCCCACTTTTAACCAAAGATTTATTTAACCGAGGCTAACTGTCTTGATGCCTGTACCAAAGGAAACAAGACCCCCATTTGTTCTGTACCATTAACTCCTAAATCACTGTGGCAAAGGATTACCTTTTCCGTCACCCTACCCAATAAATCGTGGATAATTCGTTGAAGTCTAGCTTCATCCATCACATATTGATCTTCTGGTAGCCAACCCTGGCCATGCCAAGACCTCAGGAATAAAGGTGCACCAAATAAAGTTGCAGCGCCGCCTTGTAACCATAAAGGAGAACCTGCATCCAGCCAGTATTGAAAGCGATGGGTAGTGCGTAAAGAACGATACTGAAAAATAGTTGCTAGAGAAATAGCGTTCTCTGGTGTTACAAACTGATTATTACGCTGAGGATTAGCGGTTATAGTTCCTCGACGAAGCAGTGTAATAAAATTTGCCACAGTTACGGCTTGAGTTTGCAAACTAGGCTTCATTTGACGCAGTCTGCGGTCTACTTCCCAATAATGTTGAGCCGTTTCAATTAGCTCTTTAAGAGCGGCAAAAGTATTACTTGGAATAGTCTGGGGTTCACCCAAAAAATAAGCGATCGCTTTACTAATAAAAATTGCAGGAGTTTGGTAACACTTAGCCAGCTGTTCTTTTTTATTACTTTCGATCCAATTACTAATATTTTGATAAGCGACAGCACTTTGATTACCCAAACGATCCCAGCGGGAAAAAGACTCCATCGATTGCAGTTCAGGAAATTCAGGATTGAAATTGTAACAGTGATCTGCCAATAGACCTGCTCTAACTGGATCTATTTGTGGAGTAAGTTTTCCTTCTACATTGGTCTGAGACAAAATTGTTAGCATTTCAGCAATGCCATCGCGGTCTACTAACTGCCCAATCCCCGGATAAATCAGCGCCATCAAAGTCAAGATAGCTCTAACAGCAGGAGAACCAATCAGAGAACGTTGCTCATTGACGGGAGTGACGGCAATTCCTTGTGCTGATAGGATTTCAATCAAGGTATAACGCCCGATTTCATCTAATCCAGGTGCAATTATGGCGATTTCTTCAGGTTTAACGCCCTTCTCCACATCACGAATAATGCTTTGAGCAGTAGTTCTGAGGAGTTCTGCACGGGAGATAGTCTGGATAGATTCGATAATACTGGGTAAGCTAGCGCCATAAGCATTTTCCGTAACTAATTGAGTAGCTAAAGTAATTGCTTCGCCATTATTCTCTTCGGACAACTGAATTACCTGGCAACTACGAGATAAAAGCTTTAAGTAGTGAGGATCAGCATTCAAGCCAACGCGGACTTGACCCTGGGGACTATAGGTAAAAACTCCTTTAATATCTCGGTCTAAAAACCAGGCTAATAGATCTTTTGCGATCGCAGGATAGTCATCTACATCATCAGCAAAGATAACCTGATGGCGTTGTGCCAAGTGCTTTTGATACTTGGGGGCAGCTAACAGATAGCGCCAGTAAAGCTCGTAAATAATTCCGTAGGTAAGTAAGCTTCGTTCCAAACACCAATCTCGCCAAGCTAGAGCCAATTCCCCCATGCGTAAATAAACATTAGTATCTTCAGTAAAGTCGGATAAACCTTGCAACAAAATTGAGGAAATATCCTCAGGAGCAATTCCCGCAGCCCCTGCTAGCTGCAATAGATCAAGTGTTTTCCTGACAAAACGATACTCACCATCGGCTTTAATCAAGATTTCCCAGTCTGCTTCTTCTCGCCAAAGATTTGTTGCTAATTCCTGTTCAGTTTCAGGGCGTAATCTCAGGGGAAATTGGGCTTTGATTGCTAATTGTTCAAAAATAAGAGGCCAGAATAAATTTACCTCATCAGTAATGTAACCAATAGGGGTCTTACACATCAGAGGATATGTTCCATCAATAGCTTCTGTCAGCAGATCTCTTAATTCTCGACGATTACTATTATTAGCAGCTAAAACCAGAATAGGAGAAACGATTCCATCTTGTGGCTGAAATAATCTACCTTGCTTGATATTTTGTGCTCTTACCCAATTACTAAACTCCTTAACTAAGTAAGTTGTCTTACCAGATCTAGACACTCCTTCTATCCAGAGTGATTTGCTGGGAGAATGTTCCACTGACTCCAACCCATTATT
>CAZSEZ010000306.1:0-3693 GCA_964606015.1 uncultured bacterium | reverse complement strand
ATTCAAGGATTTTCGCGAAGTGGAATTAATAATTTTATTCAGCCAAACTCATTAGGCGATATTGGTTCGGTCAATATCTCTGCTCAAGAACTAATCATAACTAGTGGAGCTGAAATTGCGAACAATGTCGGAGGAAATGCAAGTATCGGTGATATCTTAATTGACGTTGCTGAAGTTTCAATCGATGGAAGTGGAGAGGCATTTGATGGAGACCTTGGGGAAACTTTTTTGGTACCGAGCAATATCTCCAGTGAATTATTACCAGGGGGAGAAGGTCAGGCAGGAAATATTATTATAAGTAGTCAAAATATTACTCTGGATAATGGTGCTGAGATTAGTACACAAAGTTTTGCCACAGGTAATTCTGGCGATATTAATCTTCGAGTAAGCGAAAATTTAAACTTAATTAATAGTAGTTCTATCAAAAGTGATGTGTTTCAATCTACTATTGGAAACGCAGGTAATATTAGTATTACAGCCAACAATATTTCGTTACAAGAAAATAGTGCTCTCTTTAGTAACAGCCTAAGTCAATCTGGTAATACGGGTTCAATTATTTTAGATATTGAGAATCGTTTATCTCTTGATAGTAGTTTTATTAGTAGTGGAACCTTAGACGAAGGTATAGGTGATGGAGGAATAATTAGAATTGAAGGGAAAGAACTAGATTTAGTAAATAATTCTTTTATAAATACAGCCATCACTAATCAAGGAGATGCAGGAGAAATCACTCTAACATTCCTTGCAAATATTAATCTAGATAGTAGTTTTATTAGTAGTAATAACTCAGGAACCTCAGGCAATGCAGGAAAAATAGAAATTATAGGGCAAAATATTTCATTAGTAGATTCTTTAGTGTCAACTAACGTTTTATCGAATGGTTCAGCTGGCACAATAACTATTCGATCAAATGAGAATATTTCTAGTATCAATACCAATATAGTAGCGAATGTTGGTAGTCAAGAAGGAGTTCCTGCCATTGGTAATGTAGGAGACATCAAACTGTCGGCACAAAGAATTGAATTTGAAGATAGTGCTCAAATTCAAGCTGGATTGTTCAGTCAAGCTGAAGGAAATGCGGGAAATGTCGAGCTAATCGCTACAGAGTCCATAATTTTTATAGGATTGAATACAGGAATTGCAACCAGTAATGACCCTAATTCAATTGGTCAGGCAAGTAATATTGTACTAACAGCACCTGAAATTACCTTGATCGATAATGCTGGCTTATTAGCAGCTAATCAAGGAGATGGTAACGGAGGGAATATCAATGTTAGGGGAGATAACCTCAACTTGATTGGTAATTCCTTTATTAGCTCTGCGATCGCTGATGGTTCAGGTGGCGACATAGGACTACAGCTTACCGAAGATTTGATCTTGCAAGATAGTAGTACCATCACTGCCAGAGCCTTGAATGATTCTACTGGTGGTAACTTAGAGATTGATAGTAGATTTATTATTGCTTTTCCTGGAAACAATGACATTATTGCCAATGCGCAACAGGGAAGAGGCGGCATAATCAACCTTACGGCTGAATCAATTTTTAACCTACAAGAAAGAGCTTCATTTCCCAGCAATATAACTAACGATCTAGATGCTAGTTCAGAAACTGAGGGTCTTGATGGCACAGTAACAATTGACACTCCAGATCTTGATCCTGCAAGAGGTTTAGCTAATTTACCCAGTGACCTAGTAGATGGTTCGCAGCTAATCGATCGTACCTGTTTAGCCACCGCAGACGAGGAACAGCTCAATCGTTTTGTGATTACGGGTAGAGGCGGTTTACCTACTAGCCCAGCCAATCTTTTACAAGGAGAGACTACTTTATCTGCTGAGTGGTTAACCTTACCAGAAATGGATCATGAGTTAATTCCCCCCTCAGCTAGCCAGAAAGCTCCTGAAGTTGTGGAAATTGATAGCTGGTTTTGGGGTGAAAACGGACAATTAGTGCTAGCTAACAAACAAAAAAAAGGGGAACTAAAAATCCCCTGGTTATCTAACTATAGTTGTGGTGCTAGTTGAAAGTCAGTCAGCATTAGGCAGTTGCCAACAAACCGCTATGTCTTAGCAAAGGTTCGGTCTGAGGTTCGCGCCCACGGAATTGCTTGAATACTTCCATTGGATGCAAACTACCACCTAAAGAAAGTACAGTGTCGCGATATTTCTTACCTACAGTAGAGACAGCTTCTTCATCATCCAAGCCAGCTTCTTCAAAGGCTGCAAAGGCATCTGCACTTAGCACTTCTGCCCACTTGTAGCTGTAGTAACCCGCTGCATAACCACCGGCAAAGATATGCCCAAAAGCACACAAGAAATTATCTTCTGATAGAGGTTTCAAGACAGTAGTATTCTCAGCGATTTGATTGCGTAAACCATTGGGAGTCAGCTCACCACCTGGCTCATAGTTATGATGCAAGGCAATATCAGTGATACCAAAATGTAGCTGACGCAGCATTGCCGAACCACTCATATAGTTTTTGGCCGCTACGAGCTTGTTGTAATACTCTTCTGGTAGGGTTTCACCAGTTTCGTAGTGTTTTGCCATACCAAAAAGAGTGGGACGGTCATAACACCAGTTCTCCATGAACTGACTAGGTAGCTCCACCGCGTCCCATTCCACGTTGTTAATTCCTGATGCACCAACATAATCGATAGTTGTCAGCATATGCTGTAAGCCATGACCAAATTCGTGGAAGAGGGTAGTTACTTCCCCAAAGGTCATTAAGCTAGGCTTGTCATCCACAGGAGGAGTTTGATTACAAATCAGATAAGCTACAGGCAGACGAGTAGAAGTTTTGCCTTCTACAGTCATTTTGGCTCTACCCACGCAGTCATTCATCCATGCTCCGCCGCGTTTTTCCGCAGGACGAGAGTAAGGATCTAGATAAAAATAAGCAATAGTTTCCTTGCTTTCATCAGCGATTTGGAAGAAACGCACATCTTCTTGCCATACAGGTGCTTCTCCATCAGCAGGAGTAATAGTTACACCAAAGATTCTTTTTGCTAAACCAAATAAACCTTCGAGAACTCTGGGTAGAGGGAAATAAGGACGCAATTCTTCCGCGTTAAATTCAAACTTGGCTTCTTTTTGCTTCTCCGACCAATAGGTAGTATCCCAATGTTTGAGATCTCCCTGTCCTGCAAACTCTTTTAGTTCAGCAAATTCTTTTTGAGCTGCCTCATAAGAAGCACTTCTAAGATCTTCGTGTAATTTTTCTACAGCACTAACGCTAGGAGCCATCTTGCGAGCTAGGCTCAACTCAGCAAAAGTATCAAACCCGAGAATGTTAGCTTTCTGTTTTCTCAGTTCGAGAATGCGATCGATGTTGGGTTGATTATTGAGTTCCCCCTCTGAAGCGCGAGACACAAAAGCCTTGTAGAGTTTTTCTCTGAGTTCGCTGCTAGTTGCATACTTCATGAAAGGGATATAGCTGGGATAGTCTAGAGTCACGACCCAAGGCCCATCTTCAGGTGTTGCAGCCTCTTCGCCTTCAGCTTTCGCAGTTTGTGCCATCAAGCCCAACGCACTAGCAGGTAGACCTTCGACATCTTTTTTATCTGTCAGTTTTAGTTTAAATGCTTTAGTAGAATCGAGAACATTATTCGAGAACTTAGTAGACAGCTCGGCTAACTCTAGTTGGATTTGGTTAAACTGCTCTTTGGTTTCACCTTCCAAACCAACCCCAGAAAGCT
>CAZSEZ010000305.1:0-3695 GCA_964606015.1 uncultured bacterium | reverse complement strand
CCTTTAGTCAGATAAGCATTTGCTCCCGCATCAAATCCTCTCTGTTTATCTTCAGGTTTAGCTAAAGTTGTCACTAAAACGATCGGCAAGTGATGATATCTTGATTCTTCACGAATTTTAGAAGTCAGTTCTAAACCTGACATCTTAGGCATTTCCACATCAGAAATAACTAAATCAAACGGCTCAGTGGGAAGCTTTTTAAATCCATCTTCACCATCAACAGCGATCGTGACATCATAACCACCTTGATCGAGAATACGTTGCATTTGCTTACGGATAATGATCGAATCTTCCACTAAAAGAACTTTAGGAGTAATTTTGCTAGTTAAAGTTTCAGTTTTCGCTTGTTGAGCGATCGTCTCTGACTTATTACCACTAACGGAATTAATTAAATCTTGGGCATTCAATACGGAACAAATTTCACCATTACCAAGAATAGTCGCTCCAGCAATATTACGTATACGTTGTAATAAAGCACTTTGAGGTTTTAAGACAATATCTTGTTGATCCACAACCTCATCAACTAAGATACCCAATTTATCTTTACCAGAACGTAACATAATACAACTAACAGCACTGGAAACTCCGTCATTGTTATCAAATGTATTCGGTACATCCACAGGTAAATTTAATAAATCTGATAACCAAACCACAGAAGTAGGTTGATCATCAATATTTAAAACTCTAGTACCTTTAAGAGTGTAAATTTCCTCCGCGGAAATAATTTTCATTGATTCAACTAAATCCAAAGGTAAAGCAAAGGTAGACTTACTAGCTTTAACTAATAAAGCCTCAGTACTACCTAAACTAGTTTTGAGTTGTAAACGGAATAAAGAACCTCGATCGATAGTAGACTCAACATTAATCGTACCTTTGAGTTTATTAATATTATTACGAACAACATCTAAACCCACACCTCGACCAGAAATCTCACTAACTTCACTACGAGTAGAAAATCCAGAAGCAAAGATCAAATCTTGTACTTCCTCCGTAGACATTCTCAGTAATTGATCAGGAGTAATAATCTGTTTTTGGATCGCTTTTTGTTTAATTCTCTCCAGATTTAAACCCTTACCATCATCCTTAATATCAATTACGATCGTACTACCAACTTGATAACCCTTCAGAACGATCGTACCTGTAATCGATTTACCAATTCTATCTCGCTCGTTCACAGTTTCAATACCATGATCGATCGCATTACGCATTAAATGAAGGAGAGGATCTTTCATTTGGTCAATAATTTGTTTATCGACTTTAATATCCGCACCTTCAATAATCAAATCAATTTTCTTATTCTGTTCCCGAGATAACTCCCTAACTAAACGTTTTAAAGGATTGAAAATAGTACCCAAAGGTAACAAACGAAGACTTTTAACTCCTTCATCCATCGATTGAGCGATCGCACTCAAACTAGCATTATCCTCATAGGCATTACTTTTTAACTGATTAATTAATTTACCCAGTTGTTCTAATTGCTTCGATGAAGACTCATGATACCTAGTTAATTTAGCTAAATCTTTACTCTTATCCTTGACATCAATTTGTTTAATTAACTCTTGGTTATGGGCAAAACTATTATGTAAATCCTCCCAAAGATTAATAATCTCATTAATACTGTTGAGACGACGGTTAATATTTAACCCAGCAATAGATAATTCACTAGTTTGTCTAACTAACTTATCTAAATCATCAGTTTTAACTCGAATCGTACCAACATCATCAGCACGACGCTGGAATTTCTGAGCCGCATCAGGTAAATCTTGCTGAGGTTGAAGAGAATTAATATCAATAGACTCAACAGATTCAATAATATCTTGACTTTGATTACCAGAAGGATCATCATCAATAGCAAATAAAGCCGAATCGCCAATACTAGCAGAATCAGCCATGTCTATTTCTTCCGTATCATTGAAGATATCTAAATCATCCGTATCTAAATCCTTAGAAAGATTAAAAAAGTCATCATCTTGATCTTGATTTTGATTTTCCACCTCAGGAGCATCAACTCCAGGAGTCACAACTCCTAAATCACTTGACTCATCATCATCTTCAGAACCAATCAACTCAGCCAATACCATAAAAGTATTAACTCCAGATGATTCTCCAGTAATCGCTTCATTTACCAAAGAACGTACTGCATCTAAACCACTATGAAAACGATCGCACATGTGACTAGTAATACTAGCCTTACCTTGTTTGACGTTAATCATGGTGTCTTCCATTTGGTGAACCAAAGTTTCTACTTCAGTTACACCGAGCATACGGGAATCTCCTTTAAGAGTATGAGCTTCGCGGAGAAATTCCTCCAGACTATCAACATCTTGAGGATTCTTTTCCAGCACAAACAGAGATGACTCCAATTTTTCTAATCTCTCTGGAGTTACCGTTTCATAAATTTCTCTAAATTCTTGATCTTCTATATACATCTTTTATTATCAGTTCGAGGTTAGAGGTTTCTCTAGGAAATAGGTTTGTGGGGTTATATGGATATTCCCCTCCTTTGTGATCCCCCTCTTATCCCCCTTATAAAAGGGGAGGATTGAGGATGCTTCGCTATTTATTTAACGAGGGGTTAGGGGTGGTTGACTCGGGGAGTTAATTCTCCAATAAGTCTTTGCCCCTTGCCCTTTGACCTTTCTTATACGATCGCACTTAATTGTTTTGCCGCTTCGTTCAGACGATCGGTATTATCTTTAACTTGGACAATACCATCCGCTGTTTCTTGCGCACCTAAGTTAACCTCGTTCATAGCAGAGATTACCTCTTGTACACTAACCGCCTGTTCCTTAGAAGCCGCACTAATTTGTTGAGTATTTTGTGCCACAGTATTTAACGCTTGAGTCACCCCAACGAATGCAGTACTCATTTTCTCCGCTAAACCGATACTTTCACTAGCTCGTTTTGTACCCTCGTCAGTTACCATCACCGTAGAGTTCATCGCAGTTTGAATGTTGTTTGCCACCGCATTAATTTTCGCCGCTGATTTTCTACTTTCATCCGCTAACTTACGAATCTCACCCGCAACTACCGTGAAACCTTTACCCTGTTCACCAGCTCGGACCGCCTCAACCGCGGCGTTTAATGCCAGCATGTTAGTTTGGTTTGCAATGTCTCCCACCAACTCGGAGATGTTCAAAATCTGTCCTGTTTGCTCACTAAGACTCATAATCTGCTCCGCGATCGCGTTTACCTGTTCTTTCAAGGTATTAATACCAACGATCGCCTCTTCTACAGACTGAGAACCTTCTTTTGCTAATTCTAGTGCTTGTAGTGCTTCCACGTTAGAAGTTTCCGCTTGTAACGCAGATTGTAAGGAAGTTGAACCTAACTGATCCATTGTACTCGTGGTTTGGTTTACTGAAGAAGCCTGAGTGGTAGCAGTTTTTTCTTGAACGTTGACTGTAGAAGAAATGATCTCAGAAGAAGAAGAAATATCTTTCGTAAACGTACTTAGAGTAGAAGTAATGTTTCTCACAATGATCGCGATTAAGATAATCAGTACAACCTCAATCCCGAAAATCACGAATTCAATTTGTTTTAGATTTTTTAAATCTGTTTCTAAGATCGTTTCTGATAATTTCACCATTTCATCCGTGAAATCGAATAGTTTTTCTGACTCTTCTAATAATTCTTCTTTGATTTGGACGGAATCAGGATTCGCTCTCAAGTTATCTTTATAACGCTTAATGTTG
>CAZSEZ010000304.1:0-3700 GCA_964606015.1 uncultured bacterium | reverse complement strand
TGCATGTATCCACAAAAAATAAATAATGATCTTTTTTATATTGAACGAAAAAAATCAATATTTTCTTAACAAAATTTCATATAGTGTGCTCTCCCCATCATAAATGAGCTCATAAGCAGCCTAAGGTACGGGATTTAGAAACCTTAATCAAATAAATTCAAATCGAAAAAACACGATCTTTTACAACAAATTAATGTAATTACATGTAATTGAATGCAATCGCGTGTAGCTTAAGGCGAGTTCCTTTTCCTTGCCCAGCTAATCGTAACTACACTCGTAATATTTCTGTGCTAACTACTAAACTTTCCGTAAAGAATTCGCCAACCAGGATTAGTAAGCAAAAATTTCTTCACTCTGTTAATTATTTTCGAGGCGTTGCAATTATCTTGATTGTTCTCGGCCACTGCTTTGGTTTAGCAAATTGGGGCTTTTTCGATGATTGGCAGCAGGCAGGTTACGGTGTACAGCTATTGTATTCTGCCAGCGTTAATAGTAGCGTGTATTTCGTGTTTATTTCAGGTTTTCTGTACTATCATATTTTCTATCCTAAGTTTAGTTATGGCAAATTTATGCGCAAGAAAGTGCAATATGTTTTATTGCCTTATATCTTGATTTCTCTGATTCCAATTGCCTATAAGGTGTTATCGGGAGTAGGGGATATTCATCTTTCTGCTAGCATCAATGACAACCCATTTCTATTATCAGTTTGGTTTTTATTCTCAGGTAGAACTAGCATCGCTTCTTGGTATATTCCAATGGCAATGCTATTATTTGCGATTTCCCCTCTGATCAATATAATCATTAAAAAACGTAAAAGTTTAGCTGCTTCCTTAATACTATTACCTGTCTCATTACTAATTCACCGCCCGATAGATAACCTGAATCATATTCAATCTTTGATTTATTTTTTACCTGTCTATTTTTTGGGAATTTGGAGCTGTCAAAATCACCAAAAAATCCTAAAATACCTCCAAAATAATCAGCGTAAACTCTGGATTGCTATCTTTGCAATTACTTGTATCTTAATTCAAGTTTTTGTCTTTCATCATGTTGGTAACTTCCACAAAGATTTTTGGTCATTTACAGTTGTTGATGTCAATTTACTTCAAAAAATTGCTATTTGCTTCTTGTTTCTTTCTTGGCTAGATACTTATGAAAATACTGATATTATCCCTCTAAAAAAGACCGCTGATACTAGCTTTGCTGTCTACTTTATCCACCCCTATATAATTCTTGTACTCGATAAATTGAGTGGTATGTTGAATTGGAATTATTCAGGAAGTTTGCTAACTTTGATTACTGCTACTTCCGTTACGCTTGTTGCTTCTATGGGATTGGCTTTGGTAATTAAAAAGTTTTTAGGAAAAAAAAGCCGCTATTTAATTGGGTGGTAAATTTCTTTTTTAAGAATAGCGATCGCCGTATAAATATTTTGTCTATCTGCGATCGCATATAGTTACTTCCTTGACTGATGATTTAATGGATTTTTTCTAAATATGTTGTGCTATTCAAAGTTATTAGAAATTTTGAAACATTCACTTTGATTACTGATTCGATATCTTAAATTTTGGAATATCGCTACTCCAGTAAGATTTCTCCCTTGAGTCACAACGAGGCAGAGGATAATCATTAATAAAATTAATGATTATCCTCTAATTTTATGAATAATTTCTGTGTTTTCTTGTAGTGTTTTTTCCTTTTAGTTTTAGCTTGATACTCTTGTTGGCTGTTGTTTAGATTTGACCTAGGTATTATATGATGCTACTCTCTACGTATAATGGCTTAGTTGTTTTTACTTAGTTAATTATTGTTTTAGAGAATATCTATTGAAGATGATGTTAATCATCTTTAGGTAGCTGGCTTAACACTTTTAGGAATATATGGTGAACACAACAGAGTCTTCGAGTGAGCCAAGTAATGATGTTGGAGGGGGATCTCCTCTTATAGTCGCCGGTATGCCTAGATGTGGTTCGACTATTTTCACTCAACTGTTGAATCAGAGTCAAGATTTATTGGTTATCAATGACTTGTATTATCTACAGTTTGTCGATGGAATAGGTAGTTTTGATTCTTGTGATGCTGTAGCGCAAAAGAAACTGGTCGAATATATTGAGCATGGACTGATTGGTAGGATTGAGAGAGTTAGCTCTCAGGGTATTGGTGCAGGAATAAAGATTTCACCCGAGCAAGAGTCAAAGATATTATCATTCATTCGCAATTTTGAGTACTCTCCCCAGAAGGATTGGGCTTCTATCTTAGAAGAAATTTTGGAGTACGCCAGTTGCACCTCAGGGAATAAAATTTGGGGTTACAACACTCCTCAAGATTATTTAAATCTGGACCTTATCAGAAAAACCTATCCAGACTCTAAAATTGTATTTGTAATTCGGGATTGTCGTTCAATGCTCAGTTCCTACAAGTATATAGACGAATCGTATGAAAATAGTAGGAGTCGTTATCATCCTGTTCTGCAAAGTTTAGCTTGGCGGACTGCGGTTAGAGCTTTTAACAGTTATAAAATAAGCTTTCCCGATGATATTTTGTTAGTACGTTATGAGGACTTAGTAAGCGATACACAAGCTACTATGCAAAGAGTTGCAAAGTTCACTACAGCTAACTTTCCTAGCATAGACCTGAAAGATTTTGAGGCTAATTCTTCTTTTAAGGGTAGGAAAAGAAAGTTTATTACTAGTACCGAAGTATGGCTTTGTGAGAGGATTGTCGCTAAAGAGTTGAAGCAACTAGGTTACTCAATCTCAGATGAAAAGCCTAAGCTAAAAGATCTGAGCGATCTTCTTAAAACTACTCTTCGCGCATCTGGATTTTATCTCCATCAAATTATCACTTCTGCTAATATTCGCAAGCGAATTTTGAAATTAGTCAAAAAGATCTCCTCCTGAAAGAGGTATGGAGTTCTCAGGTATGCCTAACTATAGATGGAATCAAAAACTAGATAGAAAATCAAAGTTATTTCTGAGTAGGAACATCGATCCAACGGCGTTCTTTGTGGGATTGGTGAGTTAGATCCATCAGTAGTTGCGAGTAAACACCTTCTTTGAGAGAAGGTTCCAAAGATTCCCCGCAATCGATACTTTCAACAAAGCGATCTACAGTCCGCACAAAAGGGGCTAGTCTACCATCAGCAAAAGCTTGGGGAAATTCTAGATGCTGAGGAATCTTAACTTCTTGTAATTCTCTGCCTGCAGGTGCAGCCCAGAGTTCAAAACCGTGGACATAATCTTTAAGGTTGTCGCTACCCAAAACCAATGTGCCTTGGTCGCCGTAAATCTCCAGCCAGTGTCCACGACCGCTATAAGTTACAGAACTGATATTAAGCTGACAAGGTGTTCCGTCTGCTAGTTCCATGGTTATCAAACATGTATCATCTGCATCTACCGGTTTGAGCTTGCCACCATCCTTGGGGTCTGGTCGCTGAGGAATTGCACAGGCTAGATGAGCAGAGAGGCTTTTGATCTCGCCAAAGAGCCAATTAATGTAGTCAAAAGCATGAGAGCCAACTGCACCCAATGCTCCGCCTCCCATTTCTTGACGCGCATACCAATTCCAAGGCCGATTTGGGTCAGCGCGACTGACTACGATCCAATCTGCTTTGATCAAACGAGTCTTCCCGACATAACCTTGTCGAAGATATTCTGCTAGCAGTTGCCAAGCAGGGATAAAACGAAATTCAAAATCGGGC
>CAZSEZ010000303.1:0-3747 GCA_964606015.1 uncultured bacterium | reverse complement strand
AGGGAGTCGCGTCAGCATGTGCGCCTTTTTAACACGAACTTGGAAATGCCCCTATCGTTATCTGTTGTTTAGTGGGTTCTTGAATTGACATGGTCCGATTTGCAGCAGGGGTCTTTATAACTTTGTACTGCCCCCTACGCCATCGCGCCATATAATTCTTATAACCCACCAGACATCTAGAAAATGTAAGGGCTTATCGGTCTTAAAGGATCAAAACTGCGATTCTTTGGGATAATAGCTCTTGGGACCAATTATTTATATATAATGACAATGCCGTTATCTAAGGATCCTTGGGGGCTTCGGAGAAGCTCACAGCCTTTATGATCTTGCTATGGTCCGGCCCTTCAATTCCTTTTTCGTGCTATATTCGCGCTCGCCTTATTAACACGTACCTCGATGCGTTATCCTGTAAATTCTCGGTCTATCTTGGGGGTGCTTGAATCGACATGGTCCGATTTGCAGCAGTCATCTTTATCACTTTGTATTGACTCCTAACTGCTACCGGCCCTGTGACGTGATTCATAGCACACAGGATCTTGGTTTGGGTTCAGCTTTTTTTGCCTTTTTATCGCTCCAAAAGAGTCGCTCTTATAATCTTGCTTTGGGTTTTTGTCTTAAAAGATCATATCGCCGAATGGAGGAGATTACGCTTACATAATACGTTTAATCTTATAATCTTGGTTGAGATCTTACCGCTTCCTGTACAGGGAGTCGCGTCAGCCAGATGCGCCTATATAACACGAACTTGGAATTTCCCCTACCTTTGATGTTACTTAGATGTGGGGTTCTTGAATCGACATGGTTCGATTTGCAGCAGGGGTCTTCATCAGCTTGTATAGGCCTAGCTTGAATCTTTCCCGCTCGATTCACAATTCCTTCCAGGAATTTAAAGGCCTCGAATTCCAAGGAATTCTAAGGCCAACCCCGTACTGTCTTAATCTCAATCCGCCGGTTTGTTCGGTGTTATATGGTGTCACTGCTGAAGGTAAGATTGATTTGCGCTCTTGATCCTAGGATTTAAGACTTCGCTATAAATATTGCCTTTTATCATCCGAACCTGACTCTCTCCGCCGATTTCTGTTGTCCCGCACCTCGATACACTCGGCAAAGTTGCTTCATCTGCGTTTCCCGGGTGTAGGGTAGGACGCGTACTGTGCGATAAGGGAGTATCGTTGTAGCCCTTAATCTGCGTTGCGCCTACCGCGTTCTTCACAGAACGCAAAGGAAATTGAGTCGGACAAGCACCGAATATCCGCGATGAGTTTCCGCCCCGGTCCTCGATGCGTCTATCGGCACAAAGCAAGGCTACGCCGCAGGGGGTGTAGACCTGGCCCCCTATCTGATTAGTAACGTAGCAACACTCTTAGCTGCCTGATTAATATTTATACCCCCCCTAAAACAAGATATGGCAATGGATACTCCTCCTTAATTGTTCCAATTCCGCTCCGCAGCAATCCGGGAGTTTTCCTGCCACATCTTAATATTTTCCAGGAATTTAAAGGCTTTCCGAGGGTAGCGCTTTTGGCTTCCTGGAAAATAGGCCAATTTGCGTGTAATTAACCATATTTATCCCTGTTTCTATTCTCGGTGTAATATGGTTAATTTCCTGCAAATTTTAGGCCTTTTTTAGGGGGGTAACATATGAATCCTATTCTGCGATCTTTAGGGCGAGACCAATCATATTATACAGATTGGTACGCATTGTTTTTTCCTCCTTGATTTCCTTGGTTTGAAAGGCCCGGTGGAGTGGGTTGGCCGGATCGCCAACCCCCTGCGCTGAGGCTGCTCACAAAGTAATTTTTTAAAATTCTAGACATGGGTACCCGATTTTAACCTAGAGATCTAGTGAAACTAAAACCGATCGGAAAAAATTTTGGGAACCCATATATATTCGAATTTTAACGATCGCGTCTACGGACCAAAAGTGACTTTTCAACCATATTACACCGACAATAGAGCTCGGGAGCCCATACGCTATTCTCGGTGTATTATGGTTAATTGAACCCTCCGAACCGGGGGAAAGTCATTTTTTGGCATTGTCGTTTTGGCGCCCTTGGTACAACCGATCCAAAACGCGTTTACAAAAAGTTCAATCGCACAAAAGAGTGCAGATTGACCGTGTAGGCATGTGTACTTTAGTAAACTGAAAATGTGCCATTTTCAAATGCCATTCCGTATTCTATTCGCGGTGTAATATGGTTCGCGAAGGACGCCTGATCGCTTTGTGGCGCGAAGTGTTCGGAACGAATCGAAAAAAGTGACACTAAAATGGGATTCGCTTATAATCTTGGTTTGGGGCCAGCTTTTTGATTGATTTCTTGACCTCTATTCTCGGTGTATTATGGTTATTATTACCGTCAGATCCCTGGTCACGATTCATTACTCAATTGAATCTAAATTCGAACCATTTTTAGGTGATTTATTAACCATATTACACCGCGAATAGGCAATCGTCACTAAATGCGTTACCCAATCGATTAATTGCCGGATTTTTATTCGCGGACCCTAGTTTATACGGCAAATCGGCTCCGTGGGGTTGATTTTCTCATATGAAACTGGTTGATAGCGGTTAATAAACGATTTTATCCTTTCGGAACGCTTCCGGACGTCATTTTTTAGGTTTACGTGCACTCGAAAGCGTAAAAATTGCATTTTTATCGTTTCGAATTCGAAAAATTCGAAAAAAGTGCGCCGGAAGGTGTCAAAACGCAGCTTGAATGATAAAAATTGCCCTCAAACGCGTTCGGACACCGTTTTGGCGATCAAAATTGCTTCAAAACGCGTTCGGATACCGTTTTGGTGATAAAAATTGCTTCAAAACGTGTTCCTGAGCGATAAAATCGGTTTCGGAGGTCACTTTTATCAATTTTTGGCCTTCGGGGATGCAAAATTGGGTCGCGAACCTCCAAAACTCCATTTTTTTGCGTTGAAACCACCATCGGGAGCTCAAAATTGCCTCCGAATAGGGTTTCGGACACCAAAAAATGGGTTTTTTGCCTCTTCGGATCCATAAATTCGGCCTACGGGGGCGTTTTATATGGATTTTCGGGGTCAAAAACCCCCATTTTTGGCCCATAAAATGCCTATATTTTCGGGGTTTTAATACGAAAAATGTGGATTTTTTTGGGTGCCAAAATGGCGATTTCAGGGCCAAAATTTGCCCCCGAACCCTCCAAAAGGGGGGTTCGGACCCCCCAAAAGGGGGTAATTTTGACCCCCCCGGGGGGGGTCTGTAATATGGCAGTTTGGAACCGTCCCGGACCCCCCAAAAAGGTGGTCCGGACCCCCCCAAAACTGGTTTTTTGGACCCCCCAGACCTGGGAGCCCTGTTTGGGGGGGTCCAATTAACCATATTACACCGACAATAGAACCCGGTTTGGGGGTCCAAAAACCCGGAATTCCAAGTCGGCGCCCTGAGAATCTGGTCCGAATTTGAAGGACGGGGTCGGAAAAATGACCCCCAAAAACCCCCGAGACGGGAGGGTTTTATATGGATTTTCTAAAAAACACCCTCAAAAACGTTTGGGGGGACCCCGTTTTCTTGGTACAGCCGATCCAAAACGGCCCCAATTCCAATTCCAGGGGGGGTTTGGAAATCGGGGGTACCCCATTTTTGGGGGTTCCGGACCTGTTTTGGACCCCCAATTTTGGGGGGTCGGGGGGTCCAAAGACCCCCCAATGGGGGGTCCAAAGGGGTCCCAAAAGGGTCCCAAACGGGGGATACCCCCCCAATAGGGCTTTCCGAGG
>CAZSEZ010000302.1:0-3760 GCA_964606015.1 uncultured bacterium | reverse complement strand
TTAGCTAATTTGTATAATTTCATTGACGAAGATATTTGTCAATTATTTTTAAAAGGATATTAACAAGGATTAGTAATAGAACAAAAGCACGAAACTCTTACCTCTATGGCTTTCTTAATCTACTCTAGTTCAATACTTAACCTTTAGTTAATCGAAGTTTCTTAGAGTTAACCTGTTATAGGATTTTTAATCTGGACGAAAAGTATCTAGATTTTAATATCCACAGTATCTATGTCTGTCATCAAAGTGTATTTTATTGTTAAATTTATATTTTTTGGGATTTTAATTTATTAGGTTGGCTTGTTCTATTAAGATCGAGATCAACCCTTTTCTGACCACAGTTAAACACAGTTAAGAGTTAGTAGATTGATGCGATTGTCTCATCGAAAAATAAAAAAAAATAATATTTTTTTGCCAGCTTTTACGATACTCACATTTGGATTTCATGTATTGGGGCTAATAGTATTGATGTTTCATGGTTCTATGTTGAATCAATTAAAGAGACAGTTCATTCCTCAAAGCCTGGTGCAACTTGCTGATGGTCGAACCATTACTGTAGATTCTCAAAAAAATTGGGAACGACATCCTGAGACTATTCGACGTTTTGTAGCTGAGACTATGTCCTTTATGTTTACCCATTCCGAGAAACAGCCTCCAGAATTAGCTTGGAAGATTGGTTCTCGACTAATGTCCAGAGACTTACAACTCAAACTCCCAGAAAAACTATCTTCTTTAAGTCCGGATCAAAGGTTTCTCAACGGGGAAAGAATAACCGAATCTGTATTAATAATCCAGAAGATTTCCCAACCTAAGGAGCTAGCGGAGGGAAAGTGGCAAGTAGGAATGGAGGCGTATCAGCTAATTTTCACAGCCAGCAATAAATTGGGAGAACCAAAAGCGTTTAGCAAAAAAATTTTAGTTCGCTCAGTAGACAAACCAGTTATTTCCTTGCCCAATAATCCACTTCCTTGGCACTTAACTACCTTCAAACTTGGTGAGTCCAGGTTAGAGATTCACAACATTTGTGACATTAAGGCAAAAACCTGTTCTTGATACTGAGCCCAAGTACATATAATTTCAATTCTCATGAATCAGCCAAAAATTTTTTCACAAAATCAGCTAGCTTCTAATAAATCCAATTCTTCTCAGCTTAATGAGGGTTGCTCTACTGAGGGATCAAGCGTTGAGCACATTGAAAATAAAGATGGATTATCAGAAGAGACAAAGTATTCTAATTGGGAATCCCAGATGGCTAAGTTAGTTGGGTTAGAAGAAGAATCTTTGCAAAGCGATACTAAAGAAATAGAAAATCTAGCAAAAAGGCAATTTATTACTGATCAAAGTGACAAAGAAATTTCTAAGAAACAACAGTTATCTACCAATCCTTTTGCAAAACTTGGTTTAGTAGGATCAGCAACCTTGGTAATCGCTTTGCTAGCAGGTACTTTTTTATCGCAAATTACGAACATTGGTCAGGCAAAACCAAGTCAAAATAAATCCGTTACTGCTGTAGAACTACCAGAGCAATCAGAAGAAGAATTTTATGTAGAAAATTTGGAAGGAGAAGTAGAAGTTCTCAAGACAAAATTGGCTCTGGCCAAGCAGGCTGAAGCAGTTAAAATCGCGCAGCAAACATTAAAACAAAATCCACAAAAACCATTAGAATCCAGCTTTAGCACCAAAGAAGCACTTCCTAAAAAAGTACCTACACCTCTACCTCCCATTATTCCTCCAACTAACGAACCAAGAATTGTTTATGTGGAGCGGCCAGTCCCACAGCCTATAGCGCCATCTCCGCAAGAAAAATCAGATCCACAACAAGAATGGATGAGGCTGGCTAAGCTAGGTAGCTATGGCCAGGTTTCTGCTACTTCGGAACCGGTAATCGCCAGTAGAGTCAAAAACCATGCTACTGAACCTAAACTTACTCAAGAGGCACGAATACAAAATCCTGAATCTACTAAACAGGCAAAAACATCATCAGATAATCTATCTGAGAGATTAACCCACAAGCAAAATCGTAAATTTGTGGCAGTGGGAAGTAGTGCCAAGGCCGTGTTGGCAACTGCTGTTTTTGGAGAAGCTAATAGTTCTAGTAATGTCAATCAGCAAGAGGAAAATTTCTTTGTAGCAAACCTCAAAGAGCCCCTAAAGACTGTAGATGGCGAGGTTGCTTTGCCTGTTGACACCAAGCTGTTATTGCAAGTCGGCTCTCTTTCCGATAGAGGTTTGATGAGGCTTAAGGTGGTTAAGATCATTACTGATGATAATGGAATTATTTCGGAAAAGAGCTTGCCACCAAATGCGATCGCGATTAATGCTCCAAGAGGAAAGCCTCTTCTAGCAGAAAAGTTTTCGAACAAGTCCAGTTCTATCGCTTTTAAAGATGCACAACTATTTCTCTTAGGAGGCTTGGGAAGAGCTGCAGAGCTTCAAAATCGCAATGATACAGAGGTGGTTACCATTAACGGTAGCAGTACTATAGTCTCCAATGATCGCTCACAAAATGATCTCCTAGCAGGGGCTGTACAGGGAGGAATTGAAACTCTAGCTCCCAAACTTGCTCAGCGTAATGAGCAGCAAATATCTCAAATGTTACAACGATCAAATGTTTGGCTAATATCAGCAGGTACGAAAATAGAACTGTACGTAAATAAAGATATTCAACTTTAATAAGTTTTTAATTAGCGATTGTGAATAACTATAAGAATCAAAATAACAACCATTACAAATTTTCTTCTAAGTTCTTAACTTTTATCTTTTTTTCAGTAATAACCTTATTATTTGCTGGTCGGACTTTAGCTAATAATGCTGTGCTAAAATCCTTATTCTCTTGCCAAGCTCAGGGCTTCGGCGGGGTGATCCCTATTATCAAAGTTTCCTATCACCAAGGAACAAACTTAAATTTTCTACCCACTGGAGAGAAAATCAAAAAAGTTTGGTTAGATGATCCTTCACAGGTAACACTTGATTTTGATGGTCCAATGTGTCTCCAATCTGGTCTAGGGGCTGGAACAAATCTAGAAAATTGTCAAAACTCTGGGGCAAACGTAATACACCTTAGACGTATTAAAAAAATAAATATTCCTGGCTTGCCACATGTTAGTAATACTCTTTTAAGTGTAATTACACAAAAAGGTGGCCAAGGTAAATTATATACTTTTAGAATTCTCTATGAAAATGTCCCTGATTATCATACTCTAGCTATTTATCCCGATCCTCCCAATGCTAGTAAAACCCCTTGTACTCATATTCCCGATGACAAATTTGAGCACACACCAATTTTAGTTCCAGTTGATTACGATTAATAGTTGCTATCCACATAAAAGAATCAAGCAGTATAAAGAATATCTCAATAATAAGGTATTTATCTGAATCAATAAATTTTGAGTGCTTGTCAACAAGTCAAAATGGTATTAATAAGTATCTTTGACTAACAAGAATTCAAACAAAGATATCAAGGATTGCGGAATCAAAAGGAAATATCAAAAATCATCCAATATAATTTCTTTCTTGGATGAACTCTTAAAGGATCTTAGCTAAATTATGTAGGATGCGACACTTATATATTTTTGCTTATTATTAGCTTTTTGCTTATCATCAATGCAAATGGAATCGCCTCAAAGGGTGAAGTTCACACGTAAACATTAATCAATAATTAATTATCATTTTATTAGTTTATTCTTGATAGCTCATTAAATATCTCATAGTTGTTTCTTAACCTGACAATGAAACACTTTTAGAGGAAAAATAAGTAAAG
>CAZSEZ010000301.1:0-3761 GCA_964606015.1 uncultured bacterium | reverse complement strand
CGTCTCCAGGATATGCCTCACGTCCTGGTGGACGACGAAGTAGGAGAGACATTTGGCGATATGCCTGCGCCTGCTTGGACAAGTCATCATAAATAATTAGAGTAGCTTTTCCTTTATACATAAAGTATTCAGCAATAGTTGCACCAGTATAAGGAGCTAGGTATTGAAGAGTGGCAGGATCGTTTGCATTAGCTGCAACAACAATTGTATAGTCCATTGCACCTTTCTCTTCTAAAGTGCCAACAACTTGAGCGACAGTAGAAGCTTTTTGTCCGACTGCAACATAAACACAAATTACATCTTCACCTTTTTGGTTAATGATAGTGTCAACCGCTACCGCAGTTTTGCCAGTCTGTCTGTCACCAATGATTAACTCGCGCTGACCACGACCTACGGGAATCATGGCATCAATCGCAGTAATCCCAGTTTGCATGGGTTCACATACAGATTTACGAGCAATAATCCCAGGCGCCATAGACTCAATTAAGCGAGAGTCACTACAGTTGATATCACCCTTACCATCAATTGGTTTAGCAAGTGCATCAACTACACGGCCGATTTGAGCTTCACCTACAGGAACAGATGCAATTTTACCTGTTGCTTTAACTGTGCTACCTTCCTGGATACCGAAACCGTTACCCATAAGCACTGCACCAACGTTATCTTCTTCTAGATTCAGAGCGATACCGACAGTGCCATCTTCAAACTCTAATAGCTCTCCAGCCATTGCTTGCTCTAAACCGTAGATACGAGCAATCCCGTCACCTACTTGAAGAACTGTACCAACGTTGGATACTTGGACATCTTGACTATAAGATTCAATTTGCTGACGAATAATAGAACTAATTTCGTCTGGTCTGATGCTTACCATATTACTTAATCAGTTGTTAGTAAATTTTGAATGGGAAAAAAATTAATCTTGGTTAGAGCGATTAAATCGCTGTAGCAATAGAAGACTAAGAAATGCTGCCGAGACTCATACCGATGCGTCTTAGTTGACCTTGAACGCTTGCATCGATGACCTTTGAACCAACCTTAATGATGACTCCTCCAATTAATTCAGAATCAACAGTTACCTTCAGCTCGACATTGTTGGCGTTAGTTATTCCTTTGACACGGTCTACTAAAGACTGCTTTTGATCATCGTTTAACTCTTTAGCAGAAGTGACCTCTGCCAAAACAACGTTGTTAAGTTGGCGTAACAATGCTGAATACTGAGCAACGACCTGCTCTAGAAAAACAATACGTCGTTTATCGACCAGTAACATCAAAAAGTTCACAAAGTAGGGATTTGCTCCATCTCCCATAACCTGCCTTAACACAGCTTTTTTTGCTTCAGATTCGACCACAG
Source organism: uncultured bacterium (assembly GCA_964606015.1). Lineage (GTDB taxonomy): Bacteria > Cyanobacteriota > Cyanobacteriia > Cyanobacteriales > Xenococcaceae > Hyella. Next base: position 2,410 of record CAZSEZ010000301.1, on the reverse strand, counting down.
GATTGGAAACAAAATCACGAAAATCCTCAGACTCTTCCAATAGATTTCCAAGCTCGCGACAAGTATTTCCAAACTCTTCAGTTAGATTGCTTTGTTGAGCCAAAGACATCAAAGCTTGCGAATAAGGCTCAGCAATTTCCGAACTAATTAAAGCTCCACTCATTATGCACCTCCTAACTGAGCAATACTGCGGTCGATTAGTGTTGCCTGTGCAGAATCATCAAGCATACCTGGTAATTGAGATTCGACTTTCTCTAGTGCAAGAGCAGTTACACGTTGTTTAAGTTCAGATATTGCTCTAGCTTCTTCCGAACTCAAATCTGCAGCAGCAGTCGCCTTAAGCCGAGCTACCTCTTTATCTCCTTCTGCAAGGATAGTTGCCTTAGCCTTATCTGCATTTGCTTTAGCATCTGCGACGATCTTGACTGCAGTGTCTTTTGCTTCAGCCAGTTTCTTCTCTTCTTGAGCCAAAGTAGCCACTGCTTGCTGCTTCTTCTCTTCTATTTCTGCAAGCTGCTTAGCAATCTTCTCTCGTCTTTCACTAAGAATGTTGCTAACAATTTTGCTACCGTAGAAGTAAAGTACTCCAATTAAAATTAAGAGGTTGATTAGGTTAGCTTCAAAAATGTCTAAATTTAGACCAAAACCACCTTCAACCTCTGAATGCGCTAAATATAAAAGGTTGCCTACCATACCCAGACCCTAGTTGTTACGGTTTTTTGGTTGCAATACTGGACTTACTTAACCAGTTCTGCACCTAGAATTTTTTCTAGGATTTGACGACTTAGAGAGTCTACCTGTTGTTCCAAAGTAGCTAGAGCAGTTTCTTTTTGTTGCAAAATTTCTTGAGTTGCTTGCTCTCTCTGAGCAATGACTTCTTTTTGCGCTTCAGCTGTCTTCTGTGCCACAATCGCTCTTGCTTCTGCTTGAGCTTTCTCAACAATAGATTGAGACTCTTTTCGGGCTGATGCTATTTGGGATTCATACTCTTTGACTAAGCCTTCTGCCTTCGCTAACTGATCTTTCGCTCCAGTCTGACTGTTGCGAATCAGTGAATCACGTTCATCTAATACTTTAGTCAAAGGCTTGTAAAACACTTTATCTAGCAACGCTGTCAAAAGCACAATTTGCACAGCCATCAAAGGCATTGTCAAATCAAATTCAAACATTTTTATTCTTATGATTTAGATTGAATAGCCAAAAGCAGAGACGCTCAATTCAGGAGAGCTTAAAACAGCTCACTACTGAAAAATAACGCCTCTGATGGTTATTTAAAACTATGCAAAAGGATTAGCAAAAAGTAACACTAGAGCTACTACCAAACCGTAGATAGTTAGGGACTCCATGAAAGCTAGTGTAAGAAGTAGAGTACCGCGAATTTTGCCTTCAGCCTCAGGCTGACGTGCAATACCTGCTACAGCTTGACCAGACGCATTACCTTGACCAATACCAGGGCCGATAGCAGCCAAACCAATTGCTAGAGCAGCAGCGATTACGGAAGCAGAACTAATATCCATGATAATTTCCTACCTTAAAAAATAAAGTACCAAAAGTTTACAAGATGGTTTTTAACCAAAGATGGGGTTTCAAAGTCGGATTCAAAAAAACCACCAATTGTTGAGACCCTACTCTATAAGCAAAAAGTCGCTTAAGTTTTAGTGATCTTCTTCGCCGTGCCCTTCCAAAGCTTCATGAATATATGCCCCTGCGAGAGTTGCAAATACAAGAGCCTGAATGGCACTGGTGAATAGCCCCAACGCCATTACTGGTAAAGGCACAAAGAGAGGAACCAGTAGTACCAATACGGCAACAACTAGCTCATCCGCCAAGATATTACCAAAAAGACGAAAGCTTAATGAAAGAGGCTTTGTGAAATCCTCTAAAATTGCAATAGGTAATAAGACAGGAGTAGGCTCGATGTACTTCTTGAAGTAACCTAGACCCTTCTTCTTAAAGCCTGCATAAAAATAAGCCAAGGACGTGAGTAACGCCAAAGCTACTGTTGTGTTAATGTCATTTGTTGGTGCAGCTAACTCGCCTGAAGGCAACTTGATAAGCTTCCAAGGAATTAAAGCCCCACCCCAGTTTGACACAAAAATAAACAAAAACAAAGTACCGATAAAAGGTACCCAGGGACGATACTCTTTCTCCCCTAGCTGGTTTTTCGCTAAGTCTCGGATGAATTCTAGGGCATATTCCATAAAATTCTGGATACCACCAGGAACTGTTTGCACGTTTCTAGTTGCAGCCAAAGAAGCTATTAATAAAACACCAATTACTATCCAAGACATCAGGAAAACCTGTCCGTGAACTGTGTAGTTACCGATTTTCCAAAGAAAATGTTCGCCAACTTCCAGTTCTGCTAGGGTAAAAGTATTCAAAATAGTTAGACCATCTAGAATTTCCATGC
>CAZSEZ010000300.1:0-3765 GCA_964606015.1 uncultured bacterium | reverse complement strand
AGCATTACGAATTGAGAATTTATACTAGGTTTTGTTAGTAGTTGGTAGATGATGCTTTGCTTTTGAACTTGCTTATGGTTGTTGGTTTGCTGGTTTTTCAATGTTAGTTATTTAGCTGAGGACAGTTGAAAAACTGGCTTTTGAGTTGAGGGCTAGGATTCAGGATTCTTTTAGAGTTGGGTAATACCTTAAGATACTTTTTGTAATCTCATGCCTAGCAATTTAGCTACTTCAGATCGTAACAAGGCGATCGCTGCTTTGTTTTTACTCGTTCCTGTCGCTTCAATTGGGATTACCATGACGACCTATGTCGATCCTGGGGTTATTGGGAAGAGTATTTATAGTTTGAGTAAGTTGTGGTTGTTTGCTTTTCCTTGGTGGTGGCGAGTCAAAGTAGAGCAAAAAGCGATCGCATTGCCGAAAGTAAGTAAACTTGGGTTTGGCTGGGTTTTGGGTGTGGTGATGGCGGTAGCTATCGTAGCTAGTTACTGGTTTGTTGGTCGTTCTCTAGTCGATCCCACTCTAGTCCAAGAGCAGGCTTTAGCCGTCGGCTTGAGCAAAGTAGAAATTTATTTTTTCGGTGTCGCTTATTGGAGTTTTGTTAACGCTTTTATCGAGGAAGCTGTTTGGCGTGGTTTTGTCTTCCGCTATTGTCGCCGACTGTTCTCTTATTTCTCTGCTGTGGCGATCTCAGCCTTGTTTTTTACATTGCACCACATTATTGCGTTGGCTTACTATCTCCAGAACCCAGTTTTAATTTTGATCACTTCTTTTGGGGTTTTTGCTGCTGGTTGGATTTGGGCTGCTTGTTACCAGAAAGCAGGATTTTGGGCTTGCTATCTAAGCCATATTCTGGCTGATTTGGCGATCGGATTTGTGGGCTGGCATCTACTATTTAGTTGAGCAAACACTAGTTTTGATACTCTGTGAAAAGCAACTAACTACTTTTTTGTAATAGCTTGGCGATAATATCAGGGTTTTCTGGTCTACTGAATAGATACCCTTGGGCAGTTTCGCAACCAAGTGTATGTAGCTTATTGCATTGATCTACGGTTTCTACTCCTTCTGCAATGATTTCATAATTGAGGTTGAGCCCCATTTCGATCATCGAACTTACTAAAATATGGGATTTGCGATCGCTCAACATATCGTCGATAAAGTATTTATCAATTTTGAGACAATCAATAGTGATGTGTTTCAACGAAGCAAAAGAAGAGTATCCAGTGCCAAAATCATCAATGGCTAGGGCTACTCCCAGCTTTTTAAGTTCTCTAAAAATTGAGAGATTCTGAGGATCTGTTTGAACAACTCTTTCTGTAACTTCTAGTTCTAAATTTGAGGGGATAATTTGGGTCTCGGCCAAAATTTGGCGGATAAATGATACGAAGTCAGGATCGAGAAAATGAACTGGGGAAATATTAACTGCCATCTGAATTTCTGGTAGTCCAGCTTTTTTCCAAGCAATGGCTTGATTACAAGCTGTTCTGAGAACCCATTCAGTCAAGGGTTTAATCATACCTATTTTTTCTGCTAGCGCAATAAACTCAACTGGTGACACTTGACCCAACTGCGGATGAAACCAACGGCATAGTGCTTCAACGCCAATAATTTCGTTAGTAGAGATTTGAACTTTTGGTTGATATACCAGTGATAATTGTTGATTTTCGATCGCTTCTCTGAGGTAGTGTTCCATCTGGAACTGGTACTCAGCTTTTTGGGTTAGTTCGGCTCTATAGAAAGCACATTGGTTTTTCCCTTTTTCTTTTGCTGCGTAGAGTGAAGTATCTGCTGCTTTTACCAGAGTTGAAGCATCTTGACCATCTTCTGGGTAGTGGGCAATTCCAATACTACAAGTTGGAGTGAATTTCCTAGACATCAGGTTAAATGGTTTGGAAATCGCCTCTAAACAACGTTGAGCAATTTTTCTACTTGTGTCATGTCCATCAAGATCGTTGACCAAAACACAAAATTCGTCGCCACTCAGGCGAGCTACAAAATCGCGATCGCGAGTAACCATTTTGAGGCGATTTGCTATTTCTTGTAATAACAAATCCCCTGCATCGTGGCCAAGGCTATCATTTACTCCTTTAAAGTTATCTAGATCGATATACAGTAGGCAAAATTTTGATTGGCTTTTAGGAAATGATTTGATGAATTCTTCTAGATTTTGATAAAAATAGGCTCTACTAGCTAATCCCGTTAGTTCATCGCTATAGGCTAGCTGCTTGATCCTTTTTTGGATGTGGTCGCGTTCCATGACAATTCCGGCTAGCCTAGCTGCGGATGTCAAATCGTTTGATTCTTCTTCGTTGGGTAATGCAGGATAGTCATAGTACATGCCAAATGCTCCTAAAACAAATCCCGTAGAATCCTTAATCGGTTCAGACCAACAACACCGCATTCCATGAGGGAGTGCTACATGTTTTATTTTTGACCATTTAGGATCAGTGTCTATATTTTCGACTAGGACTCTTCTGCCGGTATATGTAGAAGTACCGCAAGACCCTACATTAGGGCCATTTTTTAGACCATGAACTGCTTCGCAATATTCTTTGGGAAGGCTAGGCGCTCCGCCATGCAAAAGTCGGCCGTCTTCAAGCTCTAGCATTGAGCATCTTAAGCCAGGGTGGCGGGCTTCATACATCAAGGCGATTTCTGAATATATCTTAGATGCTGGCTTGCCGGTTGCAATCATCTCCATGATTTTAGCCTGTTTGTTATCAAATTCTTCTGCTTTTTTGATGGCTGTGATATCAACATGAGTTCCTACTAGACGAATTGCTTTGCGATCAGAATCACGATGAACTAAAAAAGCCCGAGATAAAACAAAAACCTCATGACCTTGTTTGTGCTGCATTCGCATTTCAACTTCAAAAGACTTAATTGCACTGGTTAAATATTCTTGAACCATTTTCAAGACCATTTCTTGATCTTCCGGATGAACTAAATTTTTCCAAGTACTGAGATCATTTGTTAGTTCATCATCGCCATAACCGAGCATACTTTTCCAACGAGGAGAATAATAGACTTCATCCGTTTCTAAGTTCCAATCCCACAGTCCATCATTTGCTCCACGCATAGCAAGAGAAAACCTTTCTTCACTTTGCCTGAGTTTTTCTTCTGAGACTTGGCGAGCAGTAATATCGCGGGTAATCCCCAAAACTCCGATTAACTGATTTTGACCACTATACATAGGAAGTCTATTGACTTCTAAAAATTCTCTATGCCCACTTTTAGTAAAAGTTATCCATTCTTCGCTTACTACTGGTATTTCTTTCCGGATTACCTCTTGATCGTACTTTTTTGCTAGATCAGCTGATTCCCTATCGGTAAAGTCATAGGTAGTTTTCCCTAGGATATTTAGTTTATCAGTACCCAAATATTCTTCCAGTCGGTTGTTGCAAAATACATAAGTTCCATTGAGATCTTTAATCCAAATCAAACCAGGAATTGTATTTAGAACTGCTTCGTAAAATTTGTTGTAATCTTCTATTTCTTTTAAATACAGGTTACAGTCAGAATTCTTTTGAAATGGTGATTCTGTGGATTTAAAGAGCTTAGAAGACATGGCTTAGTCGGATTGTAGTTATTAATGCTTTTTTAATAGTACTCTTTTGTTATGTGAGAAAGAATCAGTAATCAGCCTGATTTTGTTGTTAAGTATTATTGAACTTATTTGGGAATTTATAAAGCCTAGATCAAGCATTGCTGGCATCTAAATATAATAATCTTTGTTGATTGAATAACCTATAGATTTTATTGAAT
>CAZSEZ010000299.1:0-3774 GCA_964606015.1 uncultured bacterium | reverse complement strand
GATAATAACCAACCACAATAAAATTAGCTTTCATATCTGTTCCTAAATTAATTTCATTTAAATTATCTCCCATTTCATCATCACCTCTTTTAATTTAAATCTTATGTAATAAAGCTAGCATGAAACTTTCATTTAAAATTGTTCTTCCCTTGATAATTTACCTTTTTTTAAAATACAAATTTTATAAATTTGTCGATTTTGTAAACAATAGATTAGATGTCAATTTGTTGCTGTGCTAAATAGTAGTAAATGCCTTTTTTTATCATCAGTTGAGAATGATCCCCTTGCTCTGCTAAAACTCCACGGTCTAAAACTAGAATCGAGTCTGCGCTCCGAACTGTTGAGAGGCGGTGAGCAATAATTAAAGTAGTTTGATGTTGGGAGAGTCTGGCTAAATTTTGTTGAAAACGATGCTCTGATTCTGTATCTAAAGAGCTTGTTGCCTCATCTAAGAGTAGGATTTTTGGCTCTCCTAATAATGCTCTAGCAATCGCAATTCTTTGCTTCTGACCACCAGAAAGCCTAGTGCCTCTTTCTCCTACTTTGGTGTTATATCCTAGGGGAAAGGCCTGAATAAAACTATGAGCTTCGGCTAACTTTGCTACTTCAATAACTTGTTCAAGATCGAAACCAGGGCGGTTGAGAGTAATATTTTCGAAAATTGTTCCTGAAAAAAGTTCGCATTCTTGAGGAACAACTCCAAGCTGTGGACGTAGAGAGGAAGGCGTGACTTTCTCTATATCTTGTCCATCGATTGAAATAGTGCCACTAGTGGGTTTGTATAAACCTTGAATTAGCTTGGCCAAAGTAGTTTTTCCTGATCCAGAACGACCAACTATTGCAATGGTTTGTCCTGGTTCTACCCTAAAAGAAATGTTTTGTAATATGTTCTGTTCTGCCTCTTCTTCGTAGCGGAAAGTGACATTGTCAAATACTATTTCGCCCCTAACAGATGGTAGGACATTAAGTAAGGATTCTGGACTTTCTTCTGGTTCTGCTTCAAAAACATCGTTGAGCCTTTCAACAGAAATTAAAACTTCTTGCAGTTCATCCCATAAACCGACCAAGGTAATCATCGGAGTGATGACATTCCCCTTCATCATGTTAAATGCCACATACTGACCAATAGTTAGTTGACCGTTAATAACTAAAGACGCTCCGCACCACAGTAAAGCCATACCACCGATAGTATTGATTAAGCCACTTAATAGCTCCAAATTAATAGCTAGTTTTTGTCCCTGAAAGCGAACATTGATTTGTTTGGTGAGTAGTTCTTCCCATTGCCAGCGAAATTCTTTCTCAGTTGCTGCCGTTTTTACTGTGGCAATTCCTGTGATCATCTCTACTAAAGAAGAGTTCTGCTCCGCAGTTGCCTTAAACCTTTCACGAGAGATTCGACGCAATAAAGGAGTCGCTACCAAAGCCAAAATTACAATTGGAGGAATCAAAGCCACAATCAGCAGCGTAAGCTGCCAATTGTAGTAAAACATCAAAGCTAAATAAACAAAGCCACCTAGTAAATCTAGCCAGGAGAGTAGTACTTTTCCTACTAAGAAACGTTGGATTTTTTGATTCTCTTGAACCCTGGTAATTATGTCTCCTACTCGACGTGATTCAAAGAATTTGAGAGGTAGACTTAATGTGTGATTAATAAAGCCACCAATCATTGTTAAGTCAAGGCGATTGGCTAAGTAATCTAGCAGATAAGTTCGAGTTGCAGTTAAGCCGATTCCCCAGATAGCAAAAATCAAAGCACCACTAACAAAGACATTCAAGCTATTTTGACTACCACTCACCACCACTCGGTCCAAAATAATCTGGGTAAATAGGGGAGTAACCAAACCAAAAATTTGGATCAGTATAGAAGTAGCAATTATCTGGATCCCCAATGAGCGATAAGGAACGAGCAGATAGAGAAAACGACTTAAAGATAACTTTTCGTCAGGATTTCCATAGAGCTTTTCTGTGGGGTCTAAGAGTAGGGCGTAGCCAGTCCATCCTGCCGTGAATTTTTGGCGTGAGAGTTTTTCCTTCCCTTTAGCGGGGTCAGCAATTATGACCTTATCTTTGGAGATTTTGTAAACCACTACATAGTGATTGCCTTCCCAATGAGCGATCCAGGGACTCTTGCGTTTTGCTAGAGAATTAAGGCTGGCTCTTACGGGGCGAGAAATATAACCTAATGCCTCAGAAGAGTCTGTTAAGCTCTTTAGGGAAGCTCCCTGTCTGCCCACAGATGCTAAGTTACGCAGGGAATTAATACTAAAGTTTTTGCCCCAGTACTTACTAATCATCGCCAAGCAGGCGACACCACAATCGGAGGAACTTTGTTGGGCGATAAATGGATATCTTCGCCACAAACGACTAAGCTTTCTCTGTTTTGGTTGAGGAAAATCAACTGTAAAATTTGCCGCATCCTGATTTGGCGAAACTTCAATCAATCCTTCTGAGCTAATTGAGGCGAGTGTTTGAACAGCTTGGGACTGCTTTTCAAGATTAGCACGACCATTTTGGTGCGACGTGTCTTTGTCATCTCCAAGTAAGCTTGCCAGATCTGAGACAATTTCAGCTATCATTTCACCCGAACTTTTTGGTAATTGATAGAGCCATAAATCTGTCTGAGCTAGCCAATCAGGTGCTTTTTTCCGTGGATATCCCCAGGAAAAGATTAATCCTTCGGGGTGGCCGACAATCTTTCCCTTACGTAACCAGAAATGACCACTTTCTGGTGCAGCCGCTTCACAAATTGCCTGACCAGAAGAAACTTTCACCTCCTTAATAAGGGGTGCTACCTTATACAGTTTTTTTCCAGAGATTTGACTAAAAACTGTTGAACACTTGAGAAAAACTAGTTTTTGACGTAGTCTAACCTCTTTGTCCCAGTAGTCCTTAAAAGTTGGAAGTTGAGTAAAAAAATACTGGAGTTTAGCTATAGAAATCTTAGCTACAAGAACTGAGGTCGTAGCGACTGCTCTATAAGTTAAAGAAGCTTGATCTAGTAATTCGTCTGCACCAATAATTGACCCTTCACTTAGGAGTTGAATTGAAACTTCACGATTTTTCTCGTTACTAAATCCCAATAACCTAACCTTTCCTCGACAGACTAAGTAGGCATAATCACTTCTAACTTGGCCAGGGTTTCCTTTCAGGATTAAATCTTCACCTAACTTGAGCTCTGTTAACTCAAATGTTTTGACTAAACGCAGAAATATCTCACGTTCTTCAACTTTCCAGTTAACGTTTTTTAGCAGCCAGAAAGATAGTGGTGAATCTTGTTTTAGCGAGCTAAGGGTATTACTAGCCGAAGTGGTATCCATATCGAGGTCAGGCTGAATCAACTAAACTTTGTTTATACTCTAGTACTACAAGATCCCCAGCGAGTGCCAAAATGCCAATTTACAGGGTTTTCAAGGTCTTATCTAAACTGTAAATTAAAGAAAAATACACTTAGTAATGGCTATGCCAAATGATAAAGAGCGAACATCTTCATGCATCATTGTGGGAGGTGGAATTGCAGGCTTGATAACTGCTACGCTTCTGCAGAGAGAGAATATTGAAGTAACAGTATTAGATAAAGGTCGGGGAATTGGTGGGAGACTTGCAACTAGGAGGATTGACAGAGGGGTATTTGACTACGGAGCGCAGTACTTCAGCGTTAAGAATCCTCAATTTGAGCCTTGGGTTAAGGAGTGGCTCAACAAAGGAATTATCACTCGATGGTGCGACAAATTTACCCCTGAAGAAACCAGCAAACCACGATATCGGGGTGTGATT
>CAZSEZ010000298.1:0-3774 GCA_964606015.1 uncultured bacterium | reverse complement strand
TGGGTGACTCAAGCAGAATTTAGTAATGCGATCGCAATGGGCCAAATTACTCCAGGGCCAATCTTGATCAGTGCTGCGTTTATTGGCTATGTCGTTAAGGGTTTTGTGGGGGCATTAGTTTCTACCGTAGCGATCTTTTTCCCCCCTGCGCTGTTAATGGTCACGTTGTCACATCTTTTGGATAATATTAAACAGTCAATTGTTTTACAAGCAGCCTTAAGAGGGATTCGTCCTGCGGTAATTGGGATGATCTTTACTGCTGCAATTGTGGTCGCGCAAACAGCAGAAATGCAAACAGTGGAATTACTTTTAGCTAGTTTGGCAATTTTAGCTGCTTCTTTGGTTGCCATCTGGAAATTCCGCCTTGAAGTTGTATTGATTATTCCTGCTGCGGGGATTCTAGGTTTATTGCTGTACTAATAAATCAATAGAAATAGTCGGCTAAATTAGCTTGTAAGGTGAGTAGTACTCACCTTATTTTAATTTTGGTCTTAGCTTGTAATTGCAATATCTAGAAATTTTTGCCGGGGTTTTGACTTTGGGAAATTGACTTTATCTCAACTTGTATTTGTTATGGATTAGGAGTTCACTAATCTGTCCTCGCTTGGAAGCTACGGCGTTAATAGCTCTATTCGCTTTGACCTCGATAATTTCATATCTTGAATTGTCATACAGCTTTTTGATCAAGTCTGCATTCGAATTGCTGATTAATATTTGACAACCTCGATCTGATAGGCGATCACAAAGATCTCTCAAGCGAACTTGTTCTGTTTCACCAAACCCATTTTTGCTGTAGTTTGTAAAGGATGAAGTATTTGATATGGGTTGATACGGCGGATCTAGGTAGACGAAAGATCCCTGATCAGCTGTTGCTAATGCTTGCTCGAAATCCCCTTCGATGATTTTGATCTGGTATTGATTCAGATAAGCGTTGATAGCTCTAATCGTATTGGAATTGACAATTGTAGGATTGGCATAGTTCCCATAGGGCACATTAAACTGACCGCTATTATTGACTCGAAATAAGCCATTGAAGCAGGTTTTATTGAGGTAAATTATTCTTGCCGCTCTCTCTTGAGTAGATAATTCGGTGAAAGAGTTACTTCTATCTAAAGTGCGTAAGCTGTAGTAATAATCTTTAGAGTTTTGTTCTTTGTGCTGTTGGCATAGGGCTAGTAACGTTTCAGGATCATCTCGAATTACCTGATAACAATTAATTAACTCTCGATTCGTATCGTTAATTACGGCATTTTGAGGCTGAATGGCGAACAAGACGGCCCCAGCTCCTACAAAAGGTTCATAGTATCGATTGTATTTAGCTGGCAAAAATTCTTTAATTGTAGGAATTAGTTGTCTTTTGCCTCCTGCCCACTTCAGAAATGGCTGAATATGGTCACTGTAATTAGCTATTTGATTCTCCAGCTGGAGCGGCTTCGGAACGATACCTTGTTGCATTGTTTTACAGGTTTTTCTGACCTGTTTAATGTGTTGATGCGGTTCTCATGATGATTGATGTGAAATCAAGATTCCTCTGGAATCATGTTTGCTTTTGCTATGAATACTATAGACTATATTAGATGCGATCGCTCAGTTTATTTTGTCTTGTTAGGCTGTATACTGCCATTTCGTAATACCACTCTAAAGATCGCTCTGGGCCATGTGAACTAGTTATTTGAGTATTACTTCTACCAAATTGATGGCTACTTTATTGGCTACTGGATAAGCTCTACGAGGCTGGGTTGTCCAACAAGCTTGAAGATTATCGTAATTACTGGTTCTCATCTCAAAGGCGAATGTAATCTTTTGTGATGCGTGACCTCTAGGATAGGTAGCATCGTTCTGCGAATATGCGATCGTGATCTGGCTAATAACCATCATGTCTCAGTAAGCGTGGTTTTTGAGTAATTAGCTCTTGTGTCTAAAAAAACAAAAACAAATTCCGTGGGATAATGCCTTGTAAAGCTTTTTTCAAATATCTTTAACCGAAATACATGAGCGCGAAGCGGATAATTCTAGGTTTATTGACTCTACTAGCTGTTGGCAGAGTCTTATTATCTCTTGGGGGAAGTTTAGCTGAACCCCAGATTCAGAGCAGATTAGAACTCTACCAAACTAATCTAGTGCTCTACGCTTCTGAATTTGAGGGAGCAACCGAGAACTCGGAATTAAATGAGGTCATTAATAAAGGTTTGGGAGATAATCCTTTAGGGGCTGCGACTAAACAATACAAAAAAGCTCGCACCGAGGCAGTAGAGGTACGTGATACCTTTCAAAAACAGTTAGCAACAGAAGTTGCTACTCCCAGACAACAACTCAAGACTCAAGTTAGTGAACTTGATCGCTTTGTGGATGAGATAGATCTTAAGCGAGGGGTCTTGGCCGCCGAGCAAGGAGATACAGCGAAAGCAGAATCAATTTGGCAGGATTTAGTAATGCGTGTTGATGATGCTGAAGATGAGTACTCTCTAACCGCCACAGTTTTACAACAGGTATGGCAGGAGCAATCATCTTTAGATAGCAGTGCTGAGAATGTTGTTAAAGATAATTTGGATAGTTGGTTTCGCGATCGCACTTTAACCAAACTCTATCAGGTACAAGATAATCAAGCTGAGTTAGTCTCGTTAACGACCCAACAACAAGAAGCAGCCTCTGGTGCCATAGTGAAGTTAGCTTTTATTAGTGCGATCCCCTTTGCTGGCGGCTTTGCTGGTTTTATTTTGTTGTTGTTTTTGATTGGACAACTACTCGTCAAAAAAGATAGTTCTATTCTGGCAACTAACAGTAATACAGGTTGGTCTACACCTTGGGATTGGGAGATTACTTGGCAAGTTATTATTGTCGGTTTTTTCTTTGTCGGGCAGTTTGTTTTACCCCTAATGTTGGGTTTACTAGGCATCAATGTGGCTGAGTCTGGCCTAAGGATAAAAGCTCTGTATGTGATGTTTACCTATATTTTGATGGCAGCAGGAGGAATTGCTGTCCTCTATTTCTCAGTCAGATCCTATCTGCCCCTACCAGAAGAATGGTTCAAATTAAAGTTTTGGGATAATTGGTTTGTTTGGGGCTTTGGTGGCTATTTAGTAGCTATTCCTTGTGTTTTATTAGTGTCTCTAATTAACCAGCAAATCTGGAATGGTCAAGGCGGTAGTAATCCCTTACTTTATTTAGCTCTTCAGGCACAAGATAAGGTTGCTTTAACCATCTTCTTTTCTACAGCTTCTTTGGCTGCACCTTTGTTTGAAGAACTTATTTTCCGTGGTTTTTTGTTGCCTTCTCTAACCCGTTATTTCTCTGTTACAGTCTCAATCATCCTGAGCGGTTTGTTGTTTGCGGTAGCTCACCTCAGCTTGGCAGAAGTCTTGCCTTTGGCAACTTTAGGGATTATTTTAGGCTTTGTCTACACGCGATCACGTAATCTGCTTGCTCCGATGCTATTGCATAGTTTGTGGAATAGTGGCACGCTTTTGAGCTTGTTTGTGCTGGGTAGCGGAGTTAAATAAGCTAACTGTGTATGCGAGTAATTCTAATTGGTGGGACTTCCCATGCTGGAAAATCTACTCTTGGATTGTCTTTAGCAGAGAAACTAGGCTGGGATTATCTAGCTACAGATAGTCTTGCTCGTCATCCAGGCCGCCCTTGGAAAAATCAAAATCAAGACACGGTCAAAGAACACGTTGCACAACACTACAGAACCTTATCTGCTCAAAGCTTACTTGAAGATGTATAGCAATACGATGAGGTGTTAGGACTAAAAATGAGAAGCTAGAATAGAGA
>CAZSEZ010000297.1:0-3832 GCA_964606015.1 uncultured bacterium | reverse complement strand
ACCGAATTACTTCGGTAGAACGTTCTTTGACTGGAAGCCCGCTAATCCCTCCTGCTTCATCTGCTATGGACTTACCTGTCTCGGCAAGTGTGGAGGTATTTAGGTTAGCTCTACTAATAGTAGTATTGGTTGCGATCGCACCTGCGAGATCGTATTCCAAAGCTAGATCGACAATTGCTCTAATATCCGCCCAGTCAAGATCGGGGGCAATCTTGATCAGAATAGGCTTCTGATTAGCATTCGCCTCTTGTAAACCTGCCAAAATCGGCTTGAGCTGCTCTGTTGCCTGTAGCGATCGCAAACCAGGAGTATTGGGAGAACTAACATTTACTACAAAATAATCTGCCCAAGGTTCCAGATATTCAAAACTACCGACATAGTCTGTTGCTGCTTGGTCTAACTCAGCAATCTTAGATTTACAGAGATTAATGCCAATGGGGATAGCGCGCGGTTGACGCTGCCAAGTTTGCTCTAAAGTATCTGCCATCACTGCAGCCCCAAGGCTATTTGCCCCCATCCGATTGAGAGCTGCCTTATCTTTAGGCAGACGAAACATTCTAGGACGAGGATTCCCTGGTTGAGAATGTAGCGTTACTGCTCCTAACTCCGCAAAGCCAAAACCAAAACTAGACCAAATACCTGCGGCAGTGCCATCCTTATCAAACCCCGCAGCCAAACCAAAAGGATTAGGAAAATCTAATCCCCACAGATTTTGCGCCAAGCGATTATCTTGCAAACAAAAAGAGTTTTCCATCTGCTTAATACCTAATCTCCCCCAAGTAGTAGCCCGAGACTGCTCTAACTTAGTCAAAGAAGTTAACATTTGCTTGTGAGCTGTTTCGGGATCGCTTTTAACTGCCGAAAGCAACAAGGGATAAAAAGGTTTGGTTAGTTGAAACATAGAAAATAATTGCGATCGCTAGATAACTGAGCATCTTAGCAAATTCACTATGTATTCTACTACTGGCAACATAGATTACTATGCTAGCTAAGGTTTAACATTTTTGTATTCTTGATACTGAAGACCTAGCAAACCACCCAAAGTGCCCATTCCACGGGAAATAGAAAGTAAGGCTTTAACTAAGGCAGCCTTGCCCATAAATAGAGCAGGTAAAGAGCGCAAAAATCCTATTGCTACTAAAGCAAGCCCTTTAACTACTCGCATTATTTGTGTGATCATTGAAGGATTCATTTCCTTCTCATAATAGCTGTAGCTTCCCCAAGTACGGTAGCCCCTTAGCAAAATCCATTTCAAGTTAGTTCGCGAAGCAGGAATTGAATCGTGGACGATCGCATTATCTGCCCAAATCAGCTTATAACCTGCTTTATGGAGGCTCAAAAACAAATAAGAATCTTCGCCACCAATCAGAGCAAAACGATTATCAAACACTGGATCCATCTGACGCAGTATCGATGCTCTTACTAAAACATTATTAGTCCAAAGAACAGAAACCTCTGTCCCAGTTTCCCAACGAGAAGGAATAAAGAAACCGCCTTTAACCACCCATTCAGGAACATCATCTTCTACAAAAGAAGGTAAATTAGGACCACCAACGACATCTGCACCGTACTTTTCCTGAGATAACAGTAAATTCTCGATCCAAGAGGAAGTTGCAACTTCATCATCATCAACGAAAATAATAAAATCTGTCTCTGGAGAAGCCAAGGCCACAGATCTATTCCGCGCATACGTGATACCCCTTTGAGGTTCAACGCCGGCTTTTAGTTGCCAGCGAAATTCAGGTTTGATTTGGCTACACACTTCAGCAGCATCACCTTCGTTATGATTATCTACGACAATCACCTCAATATCAGGACAGTCTACTTTAGTAAAAGCCTGCTCGTTTATGCTTTGTAGCAGATTACGCAGCTTTTCTCTTCTTTTATAGGTTGAAATACAAATAGAAATTAGCATAGTTGCTGATTACTTACTTATAGAGTACGTGTATTTAAAAGATCTAACTCGAACGCTTTTTATAAAACCTTTCTGCTATCGAGGAATCGGTCTCAGTAATATCTCTGATTAATGGTACCGAATCTGATACAGAAGTTACTGAGAATAGTATAAGAAATTCTTGTTTTTATATAGAGTTTTACTACCGTAGTGTGCTTTGTTTACACAATCTTGATCTAATAACTTTCTTAGTTAAATTTCCTATTAACTTAACTCTATACATTTGACATATTAATTAACTTTAGTCTCTGTGACCAAAGTGCAGCTTGTCCAAGACCCCTTAGCGTCGAAACTACGCATAATTCGCTTGCGCACCTTAGGAGAAATTAGCCAACCCATCTCTAACACAAAAGGCTGACCAGATTTAGCTTGCAGTGGACAATTTGCTGAGCCTCCATCTGCAAATAGCAGAATTTGTACTGGTAAACTACTGTCCTCAAATAACAGGCGATTACCTTCTATTCTGGCTTGAGAAGTGATGTTGCGCCCACCAAAGCTCAATGTCTGTTCTATATAACTACTGTTTGGCTGAGTAATCTTAAGATGCGACTGAAAAGTATCTGGATTACGTAAATCACTGTACATAGTGGTAGCTTGTCCTTGCCATTCTCCTACGAGATTTTCTACAAGTAACTTTGGTCTCTCAGTAGTTTCACTACTAAGGAATTTCTCGCGGATCAAAACTACTTTTTCGAGTTTGCTGGAGTTATTGTAAAGCTGTACCATCCGCAATCTGCGATCGCCCTCGATAATGCCGAATTCCGCCCCAAACTGTCCATAGGGACTCCACTGCATACTTCCTTGACAAAAAGTCCCATCTTCAAAGAAGACGATACTGCGACTCAAAGAAGTCGAGGTATAGTTTACTTCGATATCTCTAGGTGGTTTCCCCTCTGGCATGTAGTGAACCACCTGATAGACTGCCTGATTATCTTGTTGTCCTTCTAAAGTGACGATACTAGGGGTATCCTCTATAAATTCACCAGTAGAACTGTAACGAGTAAACGAACCGTGCCAAGCACCAAGATTTTTGAGGAAGTATTCCCATTGAGAGGACATAGTTTTGCGAGAGAAGTTTTATGAGAGATGAATCATCTAAGAATTTGGAGGACAAACAACCTTCATCCCCGAATACAGTCAAAAGAATCCAAAGAAACAATTTAAAGTATCTATGAACCAAAAGCTACTAACTACACAATTAATAGCGACCAACAATTATCGAAATGAAGACCATTATTTTTTACAAGCCTTACGATGTGTTGTGTCAGTTTACAGATCAAGACCTTACTTCCCAAAGAAAAACTCTAAAAGACTATATCAACATCCCTAATGTCTACCCAGTAGGCAGACTAGACCGAGACAGTGAGGGCTTACTAGTATTAACAGATAACGGACAACTCCAACATCGTTTGGCTCATCGTAAATATGCTCATCCTCGTACTTATTTGGTTCAAGTAGAACGAATTCCCAATGAGCAATCATTACAAAAATTAAGGCAAGGAATTAAGATTAAGGACTATTTAACGCGTCCAGCTAAGGTAAAGATTATTGAACAAGAACCCAACCTGCCAGAGCGCAACCCGCCAATTCGTTTCCGCAAAACAATTCCTACTTGTTGGCTAGAAATAACCCTAACCGAAGGACGCAATCGTCAGGTTAGAAGAATGACAGCCGCAGTGGGCTATCCCACACTCCGCCTAGTTCGTGTTGCTATGGGAATCAAGTCAAATCGTAATGCAAAGTATCACTATCTCCGCTTACAAAAGTTGCAACCAGGGGAATGGCGAGAAATAAACCAACAAGAACAGCTACTTTTGCAAAAATTAATTTAAGCAAACTCATTTCAGGCAAATCATTAATTAATCCAATATTCTTATT
>CAZSEZ010000296.1:0-3876 GCA_964606015.1 uncultured bacterium | reverse complement strand
AGTTCAGTAATTTCTTCAGGACTGATAATATTACCTAACGGATTGCCGGGATTGTTGAGGACGACAACGGCAGTTTTGTCAGGATCATAGTTTTTTCTAAAAGAATCAAAATCAATTTTTCTAGTTTTATAATCAATGTCGTAATAAGTGATCTTCGCACCAGCTAAAACTGCACTGAGTAAATAGAGGCAATAGTAAGGCTTGGGAAGTAAAATTTCTTGACCTGGTTTACAAAGTAACTGAAAAAGATTTCTAAAGATGGAACTAGTTCCCACATTAACAATTACATTGTCAAACTTAGTATTGACATGAAACTCATTATTATAATAGTCAGCGATCGCTTGTCTTAATTCGGGAATACCTTGAGGAAATACACGATGGGTTTTCTTAAAGTCAAAAATTGTCTCGGAAAAAACGTCTCGTACTTTTTGGGGAATCTCTAACTCAGAAATGCCGATCGTGAGTTTAATGACATCTTTATCTTCAGCGAGTAACTCATCGGCCACCTCATCCAAAACAAACATGTGGAATTCTAATTCTGAAACAGTAAGTTCTGTGATTTGCGTGACCATATTATTTGTTATTACTTATCTTGATTAAAAGTTTCTGAATACATTAGATTTTGTTAACTTTTTGACAATATTGGTAGTCGATAAAAAAAGCCATTTAAGCTACCTTTCAAGCCATGAGAAGTCAACAGCACAAGTGAACAAAGCCATCATTTAATTCTTTAATCCTTTCTATAGGCAAGAATATGAAATGGTGCCCCTTCAAACATATACTCTTGCTGGGAGATTAAACTCCAAGGAAGTTTAGTAAATGCCTCTTGCATTGGTTTATTAGACAAACGCACTGTTAAGATAAAAATCCCTCCATGTTTCAACAAAGGTAATAAATTATATAAACCAGCAGGACTAGCATGACCATAGGTAAAAAGTCCAATACCCAAAATGGCATCAAAAGACTCTTGTTCCAAGAAGGTCAGAGGTTTTTCTAGATTGGCTTGTCGTAGTTGCTTGTATACCTGTTTACTTTTGGCAATCTCTAGCATTTCCGTTGAAAGATCAACGGCAGTAATATTGCTATAATTCTGATTAACCAAAGCTTCTCCTACCATTCCTGAGCCAGCACCGGCATCAAGAATAGCAATATCTTCTTGAGGTAATAACTGCTTTAATAAATTAGCCGCATTTTGGGGCATAATTTGCCAAGTATCACCGATATCAGATTCATAGAGTGTTGCCCAAGCATTATATTTAGATTCCAACTCCTGAGTATCTTTATTGTCATGAATCCAAGTTAGACGATCGGTTATCTTCTTACAGACATAAAAACTCCAGCTTAACTCTTGTTTTTTAATTGCGTTACAGATTTGAGTATAGGCGACATTTAAATCGGGATATTCTGAAAGTGCCTGTTGTGCCAGCAATTGATAACTTTTATGGAGGTGGAGGCTTAAGTCTTTAGTTTCTGCAACCATTAAGCCTAGTTGATTGAGTTTTTTTGCATAACTATCAGGACTAAATGTGGTTGATAACGAAAGTCGATCGTATACTTGCTCCCGAGTTGTTTCACTAACCTCTGTGACTGGTGTGAGCAAGTCATCAAAGATAAAAGTTCCTGCTTCTTTTAATACTCGATGAATCTCTTGTAAAGCTTGAATGCGATCGTTTATACGATATAGAGTAGCATGGCTCCAAACATGAGAAAATTCACTATCAGTAAAAGGTAAATTGTTTGCAGAGACTATTTGAAAATCTAAACTTAATGTCGGATAATTTTGGGCTTTATTTTGGGCTTTCTCGATATTACTAGAATTCGTATCAATTCCCACAACCGTACATCCTATCTGTTGAGCTAACCAAATAGCAGTATCTCCTTCTCCACAGCCAATATCTAATACTTTTGATTGAATAGTAATACCACTTTGTTGCAGCATATACTCCTGCCAATGTTGACAGGCTGGCACAAAATCCATGATTGAAGCAGTCGCTAAATCAGTGAAATATCCCCAACGAATATTAGTTTCAGACTTACCAATACTTTGATAAAGACTAACTTCGTAATCATAAAATTGTTTCTTTTTTATCTCAGTAGATTTTGCGTTAACCATGAATTTTCAAGTCTAATTTTCGTCCTTACAAAATTACCTCATACGAACCAATAACTATTTAATCAATAAGTTTTTTTGGATATGCCATATGTAATCAGTAAAATACTTTTTCATGTTATTGATAGATTAGAATTTCAATTGATTTCTTTAATATTTTTTTACATTAATTAAAGTGCATATCCGACATTCAGCAGGTAACGATCGAAAAAAAATAATTTAACGAATTTAGTAGATTTTGACATATTCAAAGCGATCGCTTCCAGATTACGACTTGTCGCCTAGCATCATACAAAGTTAAAGTACAAAAATTTTATTTTGAGCTATAAAGCTTGCTCAGAAAGAGATTTAGCTATATTAGTTCAAAAATATTATTTTATTTATTAACCAACCTGCTGAATGTCGGCAATAACGATCGAACTCACTAATTATTTACTTTTTCAGCAAAAAATATAGGTCATAACTATTACTTGATAGCTACGACCTATTATATTAAATGTCTATTTTATTACAGCAAAAAATTAAACAGCAACTTCCGCATCAGCTTCAGTTGTAGTCGCAGTTAATTTTTCATATGTTTCACGCATTTTTAAACCAACTAAAACTTGGAATAAACCAGTACCGTTATTGGAACCTGGATAATCTTTATGTTTTAGTAATAGTTCAGTCATTTCACCGTAATATTTAGTACCTGTACGGCTTAAGTGACTTTCAACGTAGATAATTTCTTCTAAGTTATCGAATTGACCGTCAATTTCAAGGATAGAAACTTCGTTACCCATGTAGTTATCTGGACCATAATACATTTTTAATCCAGGATAAGAACAAGTTAATTTACGACCACAAGGACGCCAATCGATCGTAGAACCTTCATCGAATAAGTAAGTAGGTTCGAAGTGAGAAATACCTTCTTTTTCAATTAAACGAACACGTAAAGTTTTAGCTTCTTTATCTTCGATTAACTGAGTTGGTAATACTTGGATTACGATGTCTGCATGTTGTTTTTGAGGTTCAATGTATGCAGTGAAATCAGGTTTTCTGGCATTGATAGATGCTAATACATCATCATAAGTGTGACCACGTTCTGCCATGTCACGTTGAATCTTCCATTGAATCTTAACTTCTTCACTGATGTCTAAATAAACACCGAAGTCAACTAATTCTCTAACTCTTTCGTCATATAAGGGGTGTAAACCTTCAATTACGATTACTTTGTTAGGTTCGATTCTTTCAGGACCTTCTAATTTACCGTTATCGTGGTTATAAATAGGTTTATCGATCGCCTCACCATTTTTTAAAGCTTTAATTTGTTCAGCCATAAGATCGAAATTGTTGGCTTTAGGATCTAATGCTGTAACACCAGCTTCTTTTCTGCCTACACGATCGAGACTGTGATAGTCATCCAAACAGATAACTGTCATGAATTCTTTGCCAAATAAATCTTCTAAACGGCGTAGAAAAGTTGATTTTCCGCAACCAGAATCTCCTGCTACACCAATAATTACTACTCTATCTTGAGTCATAATTTTCCTCTATATGTGATACCGAATTTACTTATAATTAGTAAGTTTTACTATTGTTTGATATCTTATCAGTCTAAGGGAAACTAATCCATAGTTAATTCAATTTAGATTAATTTTTGTTCACTTTTTCTCAACACAAATTGCATGGTCTATTTTATGATTTTATGTACTCGTATTTTTAGTTTCTAACTCTATTTAAATTATTAATGGTAATCGATCGTCGTCAAATTCTACTGTATGTAC
>CAZSEZ010000295.1:0-3889 GCA_964606015.1 uncultured bacterium | reverse complement strand
TTGATTACTTAATCGATGTCATTGTAGACTTTAAAAGTTCTCACTTGACAGATTTTCCTCGTGGATTTTATCGCAAGCTCCTGAAGTTTGATTAGTGAGAGCCTACACACATCACTAGTACCAAGTTTGAAGGAGTGGGAAGTGGCTCAGTCGGCTAAACACCTGTTTGTTGGCTCTGTTGAAGCTTATAGCGGGAAGTCAACGGTAATTTTAGGCATCTTGTCACAGCTAGCTAAACGGGGTCTTGATCTTGCTTACGGGAAACCTTTAGGCAGCTCTGCTGAGGATAACCTTGTAGGTATGAGTGAAAGGAATTTGAGCTTTTTGGCTGATAACCTGCAACTTTCCCCATCTCAATTGAGACCTCCCATGATATCTTTACAGCCAGAGACGGTAATTCAACGTTTGGAGGGTACTGACTCTCAAGATTACCGCCAGCAACTGCAGGATTATGTAGCAGGATTTGAGAATTCCTTTGTTTTGCTAGAAGGCTCTCGAACTCTTGGTGAAGGCAGTCTGTTTGGTCTGTCTATTGATGAAATGGCAGAAAGTATTGATGCTCCTATCTTGTTAATTGCTCGTTATGATGCTCTTTCCCTAGCAGCTAACTTATTAATGGCTAAGAAGTCTCTTGGTAATCGTTTGATTGGTGTAGTTATCAATAATATTCCCGAAACCAAGCTGCAAGAAGTTGAAACTTTAATTAAGCCCTATCTAGAAGAAAAACAGATTCCTGTTTTTGGCATGGTGCCTCAAGATAGATTACTCAATAGTGTTAGCGTACGTGAACTTTCTCATAGGCTCAACGCCAAGGTTCTTTGTCGTCCAGATCGTCTGAACTTGATGATCGAAAATTTGACTATTGGGGCGATGAATGTCAACTCTGCTTTGGAGTATTTCCGCAAGCGCACTAATATGGTGGTCGTTACAGGTAGTGATCGTACAGATTTGCAGATGGCAGCCTTAGAAACCTCTACTAACTGCTTGATCCTGACTGGTCGCGTTGAACCAATGCCATTGATTTTAAATCGGGCGGAAGATTTAGAAATTCCTATTCTGGCAGTGGACTCCGATACTTTGACTACTGTGGAAATTGTCGATGCTGCTTTTGGCAGAGTTCCGATCAATGAACCAATTAAAATCAAAAGACTCAATCAAATTATGAGTGAACGAGTCGATTTTGCCCGACTTTTCACTTCTTTAGGCTTAAAGCCAGTTTTGACTGCCTAATGCACAGTTAATTTGCACTAGATTTTGGTATAAGCAATGAAATTGGAACTATATGTCCCGACTATGGTGTGTCAGGTATGTGCGGAAAATATTACTAATGCTATTTCTGCTGTAGACAAACAAGCAGCGGTCAATGTTGATTTGTCAGGGAAGAAGGTCATAGTCGAAACTGAATTATCAGAGTCTCGTCTTACCCAGACTATTGTAGACATAGGTCATGAGGTATTGCCTGCCTAGATAAGATAAAACTTTGAATGATTCATTCAGCGCCATAAAGCCTTAGATAATTCCAATAGTTACCGAAAACTCCTTCTACGTAGTCTTTAGTTTCGATAAATGGAATTTGCTCGACAAAGCGATCTGGATCTTGAGAAAAGTTTTGTACCCAACGATTAACATTGCCTGTTCCGGCATTGTAACTAGCGATCGCATGAAGCGAGTTATCTTGATAACGCTGATGATTATGAGCCAAGTACCAAGTTCCCATCTGAATATTGTCTGTTGGATGGGTCAGATCGTAATCATTTATTTGTTCTTGTCGCGCAATCCAGTCTGCGGTGCGGGGGATAATTTGCATCAAGCCCACTGCCCCGACATGAGAATCAATTTTTGGATCAAATGTAGATTCTTTACGCATTACTGAAACTGTCAACAAAGGATTAATTGCTTGTTGGCGAGCATCTGTCATGATGGTTTGAAAGTAAGGAAATGGAAATAAACCATACCAATAGCTTTCTTTTTGTCTAAGGGTTCTCCATTGTTCTTGTTCCAGAGGATACTCTCGCTGTGCCAAATTCCAAATATTTTGAATGCCAGGGCGAATTTTACCTTGTTTAACTAGTAATAACCCTTCGGTAAATTGTTGGGCGACAGTTAATTGCTGGGGATTGGTAATTTCCTCTTGTAAGCGAATCCAAGCATCTTGGTATTGTCCCAATAAATATAATTCTTGGAGAACAGGAGAACCAAAGGGTAGCAGCTCATAATGGGATTCTAATTTTAGAGGAGGTTGAAGACTGCGTAAGGAATTAAAATCACCAACATCATGTCCTAATTTCACCGCAGCCCGCCACGCCCAGTAGGATTGAGGATGTAGTTCCAAGACGGTCTCAAATGCTTGGGTTGCTCCTTGATGGTTGGCAGCCTCTTGTGCCCATTTTCCTGCCCAAAAAATTGCCTTAGGGTCACTCGCTAAAGACTTTGTTTTTGTGAGTGCTTCTGCCCACTGCCAGGCTGAACTATAGTTGCCTGAAGCTGCTAGCTGATAAGCTTTTTGCCAACGATATTTGAGAACGGCAGCTGAATCGGGATATTTGGTCAGAGCTAATTCGCGGTCGGCTCTGGCTTCTGCCAGCTTTTCATATCTCTCATAAATTTTGGCTTTCTGTAATAAGGCTTCCGCTGTATGTTCGGGAAATTTGGCAATTACTATCTCTAAATACTTGATTGCCTCATCCGCAGTAGAAAGGCGAGCTAAATAAAGTAAGCCTTTTCCTGTTGCCTGGGCATCGTGATATTCCTTATACAGTTTTTGATAGGCTCTTCTAGCAGAGGCAAAGTTCCCATTGCGATGGTAACCACGAGCGATTCGATATAAATTTTGCGGGGAAGAAAGTGCAAATTTGTAAGCATCCGCAGCTTTTCGTCGATCGCCAGAGTTCCAATAACCATCTGCAATTACCTGCCAATCGTCGGCGGTTAAAACTTCAGGATGTTCGGTAATTAAGCGATCTCGAATTTGGTTCATCTCATCACCACTATTACGCTCATAGGTGGCAATTGCTAAAAGAGCTTGGGACTTTTGAGGGTCATTTTCTAGAGCCTTTCGCGCAATCTGTTGGCTAACGGGATGGTAAGGGAACTTGGAAAGTAAGTATTCGCTATCTCCATCTTGAGAGCGACCCAGGAGACTATAAACCTGAGGTATTACGACTTCATTGGGATAGTCAGCTAATAGCTTTTTCGCGATTTCTTCGGCCTGCGCTCGTTGTTTTAATTGGAGATGGGCTTGTACTTTTTGTTGCAGAATATATGGGGCTAGAACAGAATATTCAATTTCTAAAGATTCAAGATAACCCAGTGCTTTCTGGGGCTTATACTGTTTGATCGCTTTTACTGCTAGTAAATAACGAGCACGAGCGCGGTCTAAAGCTTGAAGTTTACCAGTACGATAAGATAACTCAGTTGCTGCTAGTTCCTGTAATAAAGAAGTTTGTTGTCTTGGATTGTATTCACTTAAATCGGCTAGCTCAGAATTTGTCAGCAAGGACATTGCCGTCTCGTAGTCTAGCTTTTCGCTAAAACGCGATCGCGGAGCTAATGATAGTAGGCCTGATAAAACCAAAATCGAGATAGTTGCGCCTCCTAAAGCTTTTGCAAAACTGCGTTTTTTTAGAGCAATTTTGCCAGCTGTAAATGGCTGCGATAGTGATTCTAGTTTTAGCATGGTTGTGGGTGATTCAAACTCAAGTTATAAATATGAGATCTCAGGTGGATCTGAAGAGCTCTCCATTGGGCAATCATTGTAGCCAGAATTCTCAAAGAATGAAGTCTCGATAGCAGCCCAGAAAGATTGGAACTCTTCTGAGAAGTTTTCCGTCTGCGATATAGACACTCACATTATTCAAGGCACTAGAAATGATGAACCGTCCACACTATA
>CAZSEZ010000294.1:0-3898 GCA_964606015.1 uncultured bacterium | reverse complement strand
CTCTAGATTAATCTAAAATTTCCACAATTCCCGTCTGACCATTAATTCTTACTCGTTGACCATTTTCTAGTACCTGCGTAGCATAGGGAATATCCATAACCGCAGGAATCCCATACTCACGGGCGACGATCGCCCCATGGGAGAGTCTTCCTCCTGCCTCGGCAATTAAGCCACCGGCCAATGCCAACATAGAAGACCAAGCAGCATCAGTGTAAGGAACAACCAAGATCGTTTCCTTACTTATATCCAGACTATTTTGCTGCAAACTAGAGACTACCTTAATTTTGCCTTCTATAGTTCCTTGGCTAGTGCCAATTCCTGAGTAGACTTTACTATGCTGTCTTTGTTCAAGACTAGGCAATAATTCCGCAGAATCAGGATAGCCATAAAGTAGATAGGGAATCAAGGTTAAGTCTGCTTCTGCTTGCCACTGTTGACGACGTTTAGTGATGGTCGTTTGATGATCTGAAGTTTCTAAGATTGCAGACGAGCCAGAATTATTATTGATTTTAACGATCTCTGGCCAGGTCAGAAAAAAGATATCTCCTGATTGAGTTAGCAACCCTGCTTCAAGCCAGACATTTTCTAAGGCCAGAAAACTCCAGCGCAAATAAGCTAATAGCTTGTTGTAAACTTCTGCTACCTCTGCTTTGAGATCAAGACGTAACTGTACCTGTTGACTCAGTATAGATGCAGGCTGATCCATTCGAGTTTTCTCGGCTTGCTGGCAAGCAATAGGATCGAAAAAATAACGAGTAAATATTTCCCGAGCATCCCCAGGACTATCCTGCCAACGAGATTGGGCAATATCAGTAGTAACTTCTCCTAAGTAACCATAATGATCCAGCCAGTTATTGAAACGGCTTAAAATTGACCTTCCTTCAGGATTCTCTGCCAAATAAGCAAACAAAGAGGCACAAGAATTCATCGTAATTTGTTCTTTGCCAATTAGTTTGCGAGTATCTGTCGCAATCACAGCTAAGTCTTCTAAAGAGGCTATCTCTGAAGTTTTACTGTAGTCGAGTTCTGTGGTTGCTACTTGCAAAATACTTTGTCTAAGAGCCAAACTCAGAGGAGCAAGGATACTGTAATAGGTTGCTTGTTTCAGAACAGTTTGAATTGAATCAATTCGCTCAATTATAGACTCTGCATCTAATGCCGAAGCAGAATGATGCTCCAGTTTAGTAAGCAAAGGTTCAAACAACTGGCGTTTATCTTGCTCGAAGTCTGACAATAGATACCACTCTCGCTTGAGCAAGCGCCATAATCCAGGAATATTCTTGAGTGT
The DNA here is from genome assembly GCA_964606015.1 of uncultured bacterium. GTDB lineage: Bacteria > Cyanobacteriota > Cyanobacteriia > Cyanobacteriales > Xenococcaceae > Hyella. Next base: position 2,610 of record CAZSEZ010000294.1, on the reverse strand, counting down.
CGCCATCAGGGGTGGTTTACTAAATTTCTCTCCCCGGGTAAGAAACTCTAAGCTTTCAGAAGGTAAACCCATACGCAGGAAAATTTCTCCCACCAGTGAGGCATTGAAATATGCTCGAGAATAATGGAGAGTTGCCGTCTGTTCAAAGTCTAAATCTTGGGATCTTTTGCCTAATACCAAAGTAAATAGTTCGCCCCAAGCGCCACAGGTTAGAGGTCGATTAATCGACCAGGTTAGAGGATGAATCTGTCCAGGAATGACCTCTGCTGCAATCTTACGCGTCCAAATTGGTTGCAGGGTAGTAATCGGACGTACTTGCAATAGCCAGAGAACTTCTCCATCATAAGTCCATTCAATGTCTTGAGGAATCCCGTTAAAAATTTCCTCCATATCCCTGGCTAGAAGTGCTACTGACTCCAAAATATGTGAGGGAATAATCATTTCCGCAAGCTCTGAGTTAGTAGTGTGAGGCAAGATCACAATGGTGTTGGGAGAAAAGCGATCGCTAGAGCCGGTAGAAGAAACTTCAGGAATAACTACTTGATATCTCTGAGGGGTTACTTTTCCCGAAACTACCTGAGTAGCATTGCCTGGTAAAGCCTCGATCGCCACCCCATCGTTTAAGCTATTGACAGGATCGCGACTGAAAGCAACACCACTATAAAGCCCCTTAATTTGCTTTTGTACCAGTACAGCCATGCCTACTGCTGACTGCTGACCGCGTTGACGATACTGTTGGGCTGTCTGACTCATGTAAGAAGCCTGACAATCTAAAATTGACGTTTGCAGAGCATCTTTGCTGGCCACACCCAAAATACTAAGATATTGACCTGCTGCGGATGCAGACTCACTATCCTCCCCAATCGCCGAAGAACGAACAACTAAAGGTTGCTCAACAGAAGGTTCGAGATAGTTTACTAAAGCTTTACTTTCTTCTCCTGGAAATAAAACCCAACCATCAGGAACTGAATACCCTAAACTCCTGACCAAGGATAAGTTAGCAGCTTTTGCACCTACTACTTCACTTTTTAAACCCTTATCATCAAGAGTTATAACATTACGATTTCCCTGAAAAAATCGAAACATGCCACTAGATTGAACATTGACTCCACTGGCAGAAAGATCTAGATCGTCGGGAATTTGACCGTAAATCCACCACAACAAGCTACTCAAAACCGAAGCAGCGATCGCATACTCTAAATGGTAAGGATGAAATAAACCAACAGTAATCGCCAAAATAATTAGGACACCGATCTTGCCAGAAGTGCGATCACGATTAATGGTAAAACTAATCAACCCCAGCAGTAGAGTAATGGCAAAAACTCTGACATCGTGGATTAGAATTCCCCACGCTACATTGGTAGTCCCGGCTCCTTTAGCAATCCAGTAACGGCCCATAACTAAACCGACCAAGGCCAATAGTTCCCAAACCGAATTATCAGGAAAAAATAACCTGGTTAATAAAATTGCGACTATGCCCTTAGCAGCCTCAGAAAGGACAGCCAAAATTCCGGCCACTCTACCACCGTGGTAAAAAGCTGCAGATACGGAAATATTGCCAGTCCCTAATCTGCTTAATTGGCGACCTGTAATGCCATAGGTCAACCAATCAATTAGCGGTAAACCTCCTAGTAAAGGACAGGCCAGAAAAACCACCAAAGAACCCCATATCGGCGCGAGGGTACTATCCATTATCAACGATCCAGTTTGTGTCAGTAAGTGTGACTTAATTCTACTGACTATTTATTGGGGTAGATGATTTAATTAACACTTTATTTTGGGGTTTACTTTCACTTCAACCGACTTCTGAGTTGCCAAGCTTAAAAACTGTTGCATAGTGGTTTGAGCTTTAGCGTTGGCTGTTGCCAAAATATCTTGATCGCAGGCTTTTTGTTGGATTTTGATCAGAGTTTTTTGTTGTGCCAGAGTTTGCAGTTGGGGGGCAACATCAGGTCCTAAATTTAACCAACCACGATCATAATGGTATACCTGGGAATTACTAACATCGATTTTGCTATCAATTATTTCAGCAGGGGGTAAAGTCAGAATTATGTGATCGCTAATCACCTCAATATCTTGAGCTGTAATTTTCTCAAGATCTATCCCTGCAGCCACTTCGCCACGAGCTAAATAAAGCAATTTGGTAGTGGCAATAGTCCAATCCTTACCCCAAACTAAATCTGCAGAAGTAGGAACTAAAGTTTCTAGTTGATAAATCGTAGTAGTTAATTCCGAAAGAGCTTGAATTTGTGTTAGCAGTGAATTTCTATCGACTATTTGAGGTTCTGTAACTCTTGGTTGTAAAAAACGCCCAGCATTGGTGAGCAAATTCCCGCTACTTGCAATTAGCCAGAAAAAAAATCCTAAAATAGCCAAATTGCCACTCAAAACTAGCAATAAAAACTTATTTATTTGCTTATTACGATGAGAAGAGACAGCCATCAATGTAGTATCAGATAATCTTATTACTTTAGTCTAGCAATATTTATTATTTTTCTTAAAAAATCGTGCTAAACACCCATTTCAGAAGCTTTTTTCTAGTTTAAGCTGGAATAACTGAAAACTTAGATTCCTCAATTATTAGAACTTGCTACTCATTTTTTCCAAAAT
>CAZSEZ010000293.1:0-3911 GCA_964606015.1 uncultured bacterium | reverse complement strand
TGAGTGAGCGATCGCGAAACTGTATAATCTCATCACCAACCAATAACTTGTTAAGCCCTAGCGACAGATCGTTATCTGAGACGGAGACAAACCCCCCACTATCGAGTGCAACTAAGATACTGGTGCTATTTCCGTCTAAGGGGCTGGCAAGAGTGCCCACTGTTCCGCGAGTAATCCGATTGGCAAAGAAATAACTCGAATTATCATTACTGACAAAGATTGAGGCTTCGCGCCAATTTTCCCCGCCGTAGGCTACACAGTACAAGCCAAAATCCGCATCAGCATCACGAATTAGATTAATGTCCAGCACTTCTAAGGTGGTGTCGCCCTGAACAGCAATGTTTTCGCTGCCTGTAACTGGTGGATTGAAGTTGCCAGATGAAACAGGCGTGGTGGGTGCTGCAATGTTATCGATATTGGCAGCCTGAACGACTTTGGTATCGATTCTCAGTAAACGGTTGGCCCCAGTCTGGATCCTGATGATTTGTAGTTGGTAAATTTCCCCGAAGAACGCAATATTTAATCTATCTCCTACCTCTAAAAATCCGTACTTGGGCGTAAGCTGTAACTCAGGTGGTCTAATGGCTTCGAGATAAAAGCGATGTAGCAAATTATCCGCTATTTGTTGAGCCTGATCTGCCGACATCACAATCGGAAAAGTGTAGGTTTCTTTGCGCCTACTGGTGGCAATTTGCGATCGCGAAATTACATTACCCGATTCAAAGCCACCCTCTTGATCGATGTAATTAATTTCTATGCTGCGGGGTAAGTCTCTGAGATCTGGTTGCGGTAAGCGAAACGTGACAGGACGGTTAGACCCTACCTGGTGTGCTGCTAGATCTTCTAGTGGAATATCGACCACATTGCGATCTACACTGTGACGGATAAATCGATAAGTTTTACCAGATTTAATCACGTCGAAAAAGTAAGCCTGTTGCAGAGTTTTTATGGCTTCTTTGGCGGTGGTTTCAGAGTCCAAGTAATAGCCAGGGACAAAAATATCTTGGATGCCAGAAGTATCAATATTGGTGATTTCTGCTTGGTTGCAGAGGTCAGTAATTATTGTTTCTAGTGAGTTGTCCGAGTTATATAAGACTTCTGCTTTGACTGTGGGAAGCTGCCCATTATAAGGAGTCAGATCCAGATTTTCCAGCACCACATAACACTTAAACCGATAAGCGGGTATGTGGTTTAGACTTGGATCCAAGCCCAGAGCAGTTAAGGCGTTGGCTCGTTCGATAGGGTCATGGGGTAGGCCAAAATCATAAGCTTGAATTGGAACCGCATTCGCTAAAAAAGGATCGATTGGTTGGTCAAAAGAGCCAGTGTAGAATCTGAGATGATTTGCTAAAAATTCAGCCGATGCCTTTTGGGTATCGGGGTCGGTGGCCTCAGCATCAAATACGAGTTGGTCATTAAGCCACAACCGCTTGAGAGCTTCTGCGCTGCGATGTGGGCAATAGGCGAGTAAAACGGCAAAACTCCCAAAGCGAGTAACAGTTTCCTGCCTTACTCTTGGGCCACCTTTACCGCCTTGGGTAGTGGTTTCGCTAACTTCGCGAATCGGTGCGGAGTGGAGCAAAATTCCTGATTGTTTGACTTGGCCCCAACACTGAGGCACAACAGCCCCATAGCTAGAACTGGGAACCGATAGATCACCAAGACCACCAGATCTCACAGTCTGGGCAGGAGTAAGCGCATTAATCAACAGCGATGAGCCAACACCCACCGCTGCACTAATCCCCGCAGCAACTAACGCGCTTTCAATTGCCATAAATTAAAAAAGGGGCTAACCAGGCCCCAAGGTGAACTACAAAAAATAAACATATGTCTATCCTTGTTTGCCCTATGGCTTGGTTTCGCTAACGTCTTCAAGATCTTGGCTGACTTCTTCAAGTATTTTGATATTGGGTTCGATTTCTCGTTGAATGGTTTCGTCGATTAGTTCCAGAGCTTTTTGAAACATGGGATCTTGAAACTCAGCTTTTAGCCACTCAATGTCATTTTCTAAGTAGTGAACTTTAGTTTCTAGGGCGTTGATCGCGTGTTCTGCGTCATTAGAAATGACCTGAATTTTTTGCCTACTTTCTAGCTGTAAAGTGCGATCGCCATCGCTAAAACTAACATTACTTGATTTGATTAAAGCTATTGACAAGCCGACCGATAGAATTGTCAGACCTAAGCCTGCTCTGTTGTAAAACCCTTTGGGGATGTTCTTCGCTGCTATTTTTAATAAATCCATGTCCTAATAAATCGCTAAATAATAAAAGTAAAAATCCTCCTAAAACACAGAGGTTTAAAAATCCTTGATACTTATCGTTTTTTTCAAGTCTGCTAAGCCTGGTTTGTGTGCTTAGTAAATCAATATTTCTTTTTCTAATTTGCATTTTTTCAGCCAAGTTCTAAGCCAATTTTTCCCAGAGGGAACGCTAATCTCGTAATTAATCGGAATTAATACCTATGAGAATAGCGATTGATATTGGTCACAACCTGCCCAAAGATGGCGGTGCAGTAGGGCACAGAAAAGAAAATGAACTGGTAAAAGAAGTAGGGGAGAGAGTAATCGAACTGTTAGAAAGTGCTGGACACGAAACAGTAAATTGCTTGCCTAGATCGGCCACTGCTCTCTGGCATTCACTAAAGCAACGAGTTCAAAAAGCCAACCAAGCCAAGGCAGATTTATTTGTGTCGATCCACTTTAATAGTGTGGCTTTTCCTGCTCATGGGACAGAGGTTTGGATCTATAACAACAGCAGTCAAGCGAAAACTTTTGCAGCAAAAATAGTTAACCAAATAGCTGGTTTGGGCTTTGCTAATCGTGGTGTGAAACATGGTGCATTTTACGTTCTCAAACACACCAACATGCCAGCACTACTAGTTGAGTGTGCTTTTGTCAGTAGTCGTCGTGATATGGAACGTTATGACAAAGAGCAAATGGCACAGGCAATCTTCAAAGGTTTATGTGGCGAGTGTTCTGCTGTAATGCCAACTCCAGTTAAAGAAGCACGTAAGATTAAAGTCGATTTTTTAACTTGGCTCAAAGGTTCAGTGGCGCAATCAGATCAACTAACTGAAGTAACAGACGGCTCAAATTTAGCTGAAGAAGAGAAGTTTTTGTTACAGCCAGGTGTCTACACTGTGGCTAACCTTGAAGCTGAAGAAGAGGGGCATTATTTAGTTGAGCTAAAGTCTGGCTATAAAGGCTTTATCTATGCTGGACATGTAGATATTATTTGATGGAAGAATTAGCAAAAGCTATGAAGTCGCATTTGGATTTAGTCGGGCAAGTGCGCCAAAGAATACAAGAGCTAGAACGAGAAAATTTTGATTTGAGAAGTCAGATAGAACGACAGCAAAGGGAGATTCGAGATTTAAAAAATCAGCTTATTAAAAACTAGTATATGACAATGTTTTTTGGAATAGTTATAATAGCTGTATCGTATTTATTTCCATAGAGGTAAAACTCTAATTCTGTTGATTATTCAGCAGAATTTTTTTCTTTTAATTGCTTAATTAGCGTTCGTCGGAAATAGCATAAATCCTCGGAAGCTCTTGTCTTTTAATTGGGCTTAATAATGTATCTTCCATATCCTCTGACATAGCTTCAATATTTACCTAGAAGATTAGGGAAATTACTTAGTAGAGCTAAAATCTAAGTCATTAGGTTTTGTTTGTAAAGATCATGCCTAAGTACGACTATCGCTAATAAAAATTCCTTGTAGCTTGCTACAAGGAATTGTTGCACATATATTAGATAATTCATGCTTCCGTGAGGACAATAGAAAATTTCAGAAGTTCTAGCTTGTGAAACTTCTAGTTGCCCAATAATGGGGAAGGCACATTAGTAGAAGAGTAATTATCACTAATGGATAAAGGATTGTAATCAATAATAACATCCTGTAGATCCTAAG
>CAZSEZ010000292.1:0-3962 GCA_964606015.1 uncultured bacterium | reverse complement strand
AATCTATATTGCAAAGTAAGTTTTTGCGAGGATAATCATTTTTTATGGAGTCACAAAGAATTCCAAACATGGGCAGAAGGCCGAAAACGCCTCCTCATGGAAGATTTTTATCGAGCAGGACGCAAAAAGTTTGATATTTTGATGTCTAGTCAAAAACCAGTTGGCGGGAAGTGGAACTACGATAAACAAAATCGCAAACCACCAAAAAAAAATCTCATTACACCACAAAGAATTTGGTTTAAACCCGATAACATCACTCAAGAAGTAATTACTTGGGTCAAAGAGCAGCAATTTTCTGATTATGGTGATCTCGAATCTTTTGGCTGGGCCGTTACCAGAGAACAAGCTTTACAAGTCCTGAAACACTTTATTACTGAGTGTCTACCAAATTTTGGTACATATCAAGATGCCATGATCACTGGAGAATATACGATGTGGCATGGTTTACTTTCTCCTTACCTCAACTTAGGCTTAATCACACCTTTGGAAGTAGTACAAGCAGCACAAGATGCTTATTATCAACAAGAGTTACCTCTCAACAGCGTAGAAGGTTTTATCAGGCAAATCCTGGGTTGGCGAGAATACATGCACGGTCTCTATCATTACTTTCCCTTTAACTATCGAGAAAGTAATTGGCTAGAACACACTTACCCTTTACCAGAATTTTTTTGGGATAGTAGTAAAACCCAGCTAAACTGCCTCAAGCAAGCTTTAACTCAGACTGAGACTACTGGTTATGCCCATCACATCCAACGACTGATGATTCTAGCTAATTTTGCTTTGATCACAGGAATCAATCCTCAAGAAATCACCTCTTGGTTTCATAGCGCATATATCGATGCGTATGATTGGGTGATGCAAACCAACGTAATTGGGATGGGAATTTTTGCTGACGGAGGGATGCTGGCCTCCAAGCCCTATGCAGCTTCCGCCAATTACATAAATAAGATGAGCGATTACTGTAGCAACTGTTGTTATGACCGAAAAGATCGCACTTCAGAAAAAGCTTGCCCGTTTAATTATTTTTACTGGGACTTCATTGCGCGTCATCAGGACAAACTAAAATCCCTAGGGAGAATGAACCTAATTTTGGCAAATTTCAAAAAAATCTCACCAGAAGAACTAGCGATCATGCAATCTCTAGCAACCCAGTATCTAGAGCAACAGTATCAGGAATTAGCAAGCCGTTAAGACAAAACCACTGACTGAAAAGGCCATACTCAGTAAGTCAATTATTGTGGCTATTTATAAATATTATTTGCTTTGTTGAAGATTACCTTTACATAAGAGATCCCATAATTTTTCTAAGTTAGCTTTTAGATAGCTAGCAGTAATAGCAATCATTAAGCAAGCTCATGGTGATCCCTGTGTTCCCTTTACTCGTAATAATTACAAGCATCAGCAGTCTCCTATATTACTGGCGAACTAGGAACGACATCTTTGGAGTTCTCGGATTAGTAACGGCGATCTTTTGTTTAGTTTGGGGGCTGATCATCGCCCACTGGTCAATTCACCTAGTGGCGTTGCTATCGCTATTAACTCTGCGCAAACCCAAAGCGATCGCTAAGATAGCAGCCAACTTAAAATAATCTACATATACTTGCCGTTATCGGTTTCGGGACTGGCAACTCTAGGTAAGCCCATACTATAGTTACGAACTCTAGCACCCAAGTTGTAGCTAATATCACCTTCTAAGAGCAAGGAACGGATGAAGTGTTCTAAATCAGAACCAATACGACGGATATTGTACTCACTCAAATCTTCCCCACTACTTGCTTCTACCAGTTGGTCGAACTTACGATAAACCTTCTGTAAGGCCTCTTCACTCCAAATAAACTCGTTATCAGGATCGATATCCAGAGTCAAAACATTATCGCTTTCAACTAATTGATTATCTTTAATTTCCGCACCATAAATGCGCACGTGACGAGTAGTAGATTTGACTAGCATCTTGCTTTAAATATTTCTTTCTGTATACGGTTCTCTCTTGGTCATAGGATAGCATTCTCTAGTGTGAAGAAGTCAGTAAGGCAAGAGAAAAGTAGAGCACTGTGCTAGTTCAATAGATTGTGAGTCAGCAGATACCGTCTAGATTCGGTTCTCGCCACCTGTATTTTCTGAAGAACTATTTAGAATGGGAAGAGTATAAACAAGCTTGTTCCTAAAGCATGAGTGAAGATCGGCCTCCTCAAGAGTCTCAATCTCCAGAACCACCAGAGACTAATGATAAAGATAGATTTTTGAAACAAAAGATTTGGCAACAAAAGCTCCTCAGAAATCTTCCTCAACCCAACTTAAAAAAGTTTTGGAATAGTCATCCTCTCAAGCTTGGAAAGCTTATCCCTTGGCAAGGTCTTAGTCAAAATCCCAAAAAATGGTTTGGCGTTAACGACCAACAAATTGCAGAAATTCTCGCTCAAGTAAGGCAGGAACTACCTACAACTGAAGCTTGGTTAATTGGTAAGCCTCAAGCAGGAAAAAGCTCTCTGGTTAGAGGATTAACAGGTGTTTCCGATGAGATTGTTGGTCAGGGCTTTCAGCCTCATACGCAGCACACAGAACGCTATTCTTATCCTTCTGAAGAGCTACCTTTGTTGATCTTCACTGATACTGTAGGTTTGGGAGACATTGAGCAAGAGACTGCCACGATCTTGGCAGAGTTAACAACAGAACTAGAGCAACCACAACAAAGAGCACGAATTCTGATTTTGACAGTTAAAGTCAATGATTTTGCAAACGATAGCCTCAGACAAATTGCCCAGCAACTGAGGACTGAGTATCCACAAATCCCCTGCTTACTAGCGATTACCTGTTTACACGAGCTTTACCCCATTGATTTAGAGAATCACACCGCTTATCCCCCAAATCTGTCAGAGATTGAACGAGCTGTACTAGAAATCGAAAAATCTTTTGCTGGATTATATGATCGCTCTGTCTTAATAGACTTTACTCTGGAAGAAGATGGCTTTGAGCCTGTCTTTTATGGTTTGGAGACACTTAGGGATAGCTTAGCTGAATTACTACCTACCGCAGAAGCCAATACCATTACACAGCTTCTAGAAGGAGAAGTTGGCAAACAAATAGGCACCATTTATCGTGATACAGCCAGACGCTATCTAATAGCTTTTTCGACTATAGCTGCAACTCTAGCTGCTGTTCCCCTACCCTTTGCAACCATGCCTGTTTTAACAGCACTACAAGCGTCAATGGTGGGAATTTTAGGCAAACTCTATGGGCAAACGCTTAATCCTTCTCAAGCAGGCGGTTTAGTGAGCGCAATCGCAGGAGGTTTTTTGGCGCAGGCTGTTGGCAGAGAACTAGTCAAATTTATCCCTGGTTTTGGTAGTGCGATCGCTGCTTCTTGGTCGGCTTCCTATACCTGGGCCTTAGGAGAAGCTGCTTGTGTTTATTTTGGCGATCTCATGGGAGGCAAAACCCCCGATAGCGAAAAAATCCAATCAGCAATGACAGAAGCCTTTAACGAGGCAAAAGAAAGGTTTAAGGTTGGCTAGTTAGCTATCTTTCTCAAGACTACTGTTTCACTGAGGGATATTAATTGGTATTTCCCAATGATCAAAGCAAGCCTTTACTGAGGACAGTACACAGTTGATATGCATTAACTTTCTAGGCAACAACTTTCTCAACAACATCTCATCTTCAACCAGGCGCTTAATAGGCGCTCCCTAGTACCTTAGGTGTAGTGTTTTCTCACCAAATTAAAAGCTTTATTTTATCTAGCTTTCAGTATTTTTTCAGAATTGAAGCTTATAAAGATAGTACGGCAATCACTAAGTCTCCCGACAGCCAAGAATGCCCCTCTAAAGACAGAATGTTGAGTGTGTAGAAAAGGTTCTTTTCTAACGTAATTTAAAACTATATTGCGAAAAATTGAACTTTTTATCAGCACCAAAAGTCTAAATAGTTAGTTACGTAAAGTTTCAGCGCGATCGATAGTGATATTT
>CAZSEZ010000291.1:0-4015 GCA_964606015.1 uncultured bacterium | reverse complement strand
ATACAATGTTCGAAGAAAAAGATGGCAAAAAAGTATTGACCGAATTTGGCAAAGCTCACTATCGTCAACGTCGACATTTACCGATCGTTTTTGGAGAAGTTAAGGCATATAAACTTAATTAATCTCAAAATACCTGAAACCATGGAAAAAGTATTGGAATCGTTCAGATAAACTACCAAAGTGGGATATTACAATTAATCCAGCATTCCTATTACTCCATCTAATGTCTCTCTGATTGATTCATAATACTTTCTGCCTCTCCTTATTTTCCTTTTCAGCCATCCCCAACATTTTTCAATTGGATTTAAATCTGGCGAGTATGGCGGTAAACATCGCCGATGAAGTTGCCACAGATTTTTTTGACGACTATTCCGGTCTAGTTTATGTCTTTGAAGCAGAGGTACTCCATGGTACTCCATGCCCATAATTTTTAACACCAAATCAAACCAATTAAAAGTCATAAGACGAGTTTAAGCTCCGGCTTTTCCATAGTAATTACCTACCTTTTGACACAGAATCAATTCCCTAGAATAATGATATGTTAATATTGCAAACTATAAATGTAGTTTAGACATTAAAATTGAGCATTGTGTTATTGCTTCCTAACAAAACTATTGATTATTAGTTTTTGTAGAGAATAAAATAGCAGGTAACTATATATATAAATACTCTTATGACGAACAAACAAGATCTTGTTGTTATTGGTAATGGTATGGTCGGTCACAAGTTTCTGGAGCTTATGGTCGAGAAGAAAGCCAATGAACAATATAATTTAATCACCTTTTGTGAAGAATCAAGAGTTGCTTACGATCGAGTTCATTTAAGCGAATATTTCAGTGGTCGGAGTGCTGAAGATTTATCCTTGGTTGAACCCAACTTTTATCAAGACAATAATATAGAAATTTATATCGGCGATAAAGCCATTAAAATCGATCGTGCCAATAAAACGATCACTTCCGAGCAAGGAAAAGAAATAAAATATGATAAGTTAGTACTCGCTACAGGTTCATATCCCTTTGTTCCTCCCATTAAAGGAAAAGATCATGAAGGTACATTCGTTTACCGTACGATCGATGATCTCGAAGCAATGGAAAACTACGCCAAACAATGTAAAACAGGTGTAGTAATCGGCGGTGGCTTACTCGGTTTAGAATGTGCCAACGCTTTAAAAAATATGGGCTTAGACACTCATGTTGTCGAATTCGCCCCCCGTTTAATGCCCGTCCAAATCGATGAAGTTGGCGGACAAGTATTAAAAACGAAGATTGAGGAGTTAGGTGTCGGCGTTCACACTAGCAAAAACACTACCGAAATCGTCAACGAAAACGGCAAAATCGTGAAAATGACTTTCGCTGATGGTACTGAGTTAGAGACAGATATGATTGTCTTCTCCGCTGGTATTCGCCCTCGTGATGAGTTAGCTCGTGATTGTGAATTAACCATGGGCGATCGTGGTGGTATTGTAATCAACGATTACTGTCAAACTTCCGATCCAGATATCTATGCGATCGGTGAATGTGCCTTATATGATAGCCGTATCTTCGGACTTGTAGCTCCCGGTTACCAAATGGCAGGTGTAGCAGTTGATGCCATTACTAAAACAGGCGAAAGCAGTTTCACTGGTGCAGACATGTCCACTAAATTAAAACTGTTAGGAGTTGACGTTGCTAGTTTCGGTGATAACTTCGGTCGCACTGAAGGCTCCAAAGAAATCGCCTTTAATGATGCAACTAAAGGTACTTACAAGAAAATCGTTGTCAGTGAAGATGGTAACCATTTATTAGGTGGTATTTTAATTGGTGACGCTTCCGACTACGGTACTTTACTACAGTTTGTTCAAAACCAAATTGCCTTACCTCCTCATCCAGAAGATTTATTAATGCCTCCCCGTGAAGGAGGAGCGGCTCCTGCTGGTTTAGGTGTAGACGCTTTACCTGATAGTGCTCAAATCTGTTCTTGTAATAACGTTTCTAAAGGCGATTTAGTTACAGCCATTCATGAGCAAGAGTTAACTGATATCGGTGCAGTCAAATCTTGTACTAATGCTGGTACAGGTTGTGGCGGTTGTGTTCCTCTCGTGACTTCCATCATGAAAGGCGAGATGAAGAAAATGGGCTTAACGGTCAAAAACCATATTTGCGAACATTTTGAATATTCTCGTCAGGAACTATACGATTTAATTCGTTTCCATAAAATTAAAACTTTCTCTGAGTTATTAGAAAGATACGGTAAAGGTTTAGGTTGTGAAGTCTGTAAACCTGCTGTTACTTCGATGTTAGCGGCAACTTGGAACGAGCATATTCTCGAAGAAGCTCACGCTGGTCTACAAGATACGAACGATCGTTTCTTAGCTAATACTCAAAAAGACGGTACTTATTCCGTTATTCCTCGTATCCCAGGGGGAGAGATTACTCCTGATAAATTAATTGTTTTAGGAGAAGTTGCTAAGGAGTTTGGTCTGTACACTAAAATTACTGGTGCGCAACGGGTAGATTTATTCGGTGCCAGATTAGATCAGTTACCTGATATTTGGCGACGTTTAATTGATGCTGGATTTGAATCTGGTCATGCTTATGGTAAAGCTTTACGTACTGTTAAATCCTGTGTTGGTAGTACTTGGTGTCGTTATGGTGTCCAAGATTCTGTTAGTTTTGCCATCCAAGTTGAAGAACGTTACCGTGGACTACGTGCTCCTCACAAGTTAAAATCAGCGGTTTCTGGCTGTACTCGTGAATGTGCGGAAGCTCAAGGTAAGGATTTCGGTATTATCGCGACTGAAAATGGTTGGAACTTATACCTCTGTGGAAATGGTGGTATGAAGCCTCAACATGCTTTCTTGTTTGCTTCTGATTTAGATAGCGAAACAGTTATCAAATATATCGATCGTTTCTTAATGTTCTATATTCGTACAGCAGATAAGTTAGAAAGAACTGCTACTTGGTTTAATAAGTTAGAAGGTGGGGAGGATTATCTCCGTCAGGTAATTATCGAAGATTCTCTAGGTATTTGTGATGAATTAGAAGAGCAAATGCAACACCTAGTGGATACTTATAACTGTGAATGGAAAGCGGCGATCGAAAATCCTGAAAAATTAAAACTATTCCGTAGCTTTGTTAACACAAAAGGCGTTGATTCTAACTTATTATACGTAGAAGAAAGAAATCAAAAACGTCCTGCTACTGAAGCAGAAAGAGAAGCTTTAACTACTAAGTAAAAGGCTAAGTAAAAGGCAAAAGGGCAAAGTTCAAGGGGCAAAGGTTTTTGCAATCCAATTTTCAATTGGTGCAGTCATTGCTCCCTTACAACAGAAAAATTCTTAAGAAAATAATTTTCCATTCAACAACATGGTTCAATCATTACCAATCAAAGAAACAACTATTCAATGGACGGATATCTGTGCTTTAGAAGATATTTATCCGAATACTGGTGTCTGTGCATTAGTCAACGAAGAACAAATCGCTATTTATCGTGTCGTTATTGACGGTGAAGATAAAGTTTATGCTTTAAATAATTACGATCCTTTTAGTAAGGCGAATGTTTTATCTAGGGGGATTCTTGGCGATCGAAAAGGAGTTGTGAAAGTAGCTTCTCCTATTTATAAACAAAACTTTAGTTTAGAAACAGGTGAATGTTTAGATGATCCTGAAGTTAAAGTTGCGACTTATCCCATTCAAATTGTAGATGGTAGAGTTCAAGTTTCTGCTTAATCGATCAAGATAAGACGAAATTTATTTTGAAATCATAATAATCGTAGGTTGGGTTGAGTTTGATCAATTTTGAAAACCAACAATTGATTTTTGTTTAACGAAACCCAACATTACTTGTAACTTTCTTTCTCTACATTAAAAGTTTCAAGATTATTTTAATTAGTTTCTGTTGAATTAATTTAAAGGCTTAATGAATCAAAGCTTTAAGACTATTTCACGGAACAACTTTTCCTTTTATGGAGGAAATACTCCGATACGACCCTCCAAATTGAGTTCTTGAACCTCTTACTCATTACTCATTACTCCTT
>CAZSEZ010000290.1:0-4057 GCA_964606015.1 uncultured bacterium | reverse complement strand
AGAGGCAAAATAGCCTGAAATTGTCTGTCTCTACCTTGTTTGGCTGACCCCCCTGCGGAATCCCCCTCAACTAAATAAATCTCGGATTCTGCGGGGTCGCGAGAACTACAGTCTGCTAGTTTCCCTGGTAGAGTAGTAGACTCTAGAACTGATTTACGACGTACTAAGTCTCTGGCACGTCTTGCTGCTTCAGCTGCTTTAAAAGACTGAATTGCTTTTTCGATGATTGAATCGCCAACATTGAGGTTAAATTCTAGGTATTCATTAAGAACTTCCCCTACAAGAGAATCCACAATACCGCGGACTTCAGTATTACCTAGTTTGGTTTTAGTTTGTCCTTCAAATTCTGGTTCTGGTACTTTAACCGAAATTACTGCGGTTAAACCTTCGCGAATGTTTTCTCCACTGAGGTTTTTATCTTGATCTTTTAGCTTGTTACGCTTGCGGGCAAAGCTATTCATGGTACGAGTGAGTACCGTTTTTAAACCTTCGAGGTGCGTACCACCATCAACTGTCCGAATATTATTGGCAAAACCCAGTAAGTTATCACTAAAAGCATCAACGCACCACTGCAAAGCAACTTCTACAGTTACGTTATTTTTTTCCGCAGAGACATAGAGAATATCTTGATGAAGAGCATCTTTCTCTCTGGTCATGTAGGCAACATACTCTTTAATACCGCCTTCGTAGAAATAAACTTCCTCGCGTGGTTCGTCTTCGCGATTATCAGTGAAGGTAATTCTAACCCCTGCATTAAGATATGCCAGTTCCTTTAGTCTAGATGCCAGGATACTGTATTCAAACTCAATAGTATCGGTAAAGATAGTTGCATCAGGAAAAAAATGTACCGAGGTCCCTGTCTTTTGGGAGTCTTCTTGATTCGGAGATACTTTCAGTTCACCTTGAGGTGCACCCTTTTCGTAGCGTTGTAAATGGATTTTTTGATCGCGCCAAACAGTGACCTCTACCCAATCTGACAGAGCATTAACAACAGATACCCCCACCCCGTGGAGACCACCAGAAACTTTGTACCCGCCTCCACCAAATTTTCCACCAGCGTGCAGCACCGTCATGACAGTTTCTAAAGCAGATTTTCCCGTTTTGGGATGGATTCCTGTAGGAATACCGCGTCCATTGTCAGTTACTCTGATTGCACCTTCGGTAGTGATTTCAATTTCGATATGATTACAGAAACCAGCTAAAGCTTCATCGATAGAGTTGTCTACGACTTCATATACTAGATGATGCAGTCCTTTAGGTCCTGTAGAGCCAATATACATTCCTGGCCGTTTTCGTACTGCTTCTAGACCCTCTAGTACCTGTATCTGAGACGCATCGTAACTGCTTGTCATATAGTTTCTCCGAAAAAAGGCTTTAAGCTTTGTAAAAGCTCTATCCTGACAAAAGACTCAAAAATTGTAGCATATCAACTTGAAAAGGGCTTTAAATGTTGGCTAATGATATTTTTGTTGATGAATACTACCCCTTGTAATTAACTCTTAAGTATTTACTAACGAATAGTTGGCTTTGAATAATACTATTGTATCATATCGATTAGATTGTCTGGAGCGATCGCTTTTTAGTAAGGCAACAAAGCAGTCTACAAAAGCAAATCCAAAATTTGCGGAGTTCTTTGTAAGTACTCAATCAAAGAAGGTTCAACACAGTTACAAACAATGTCTACAATTTCTGAATTAGCTAATCCCCATTTGATAGGGCCTGAAAACTCTGGCTCTGGCAACAGGACAGAGACTACACCAGTCAGACCATGAGATAGTTTATGCCAATCAAAAGTAACTTCTGTATGTGGATACTTATTTTTGTAGACATAATTAAATGAGTTGACAATACCTTGTTTTAATCCATCAACATGAGTTCCATTCAAAAAGGTATAAGTGTAGTTAGCAAAACTAAGTACATGAATTGAATCCGCCATTATTGCTGCTGATTCTTCACCATAGCGATATTGCCATTCTCGGTAAAAGGCTAAACCAGGAAAAGTATTAAAAAATTCTTCCTCATAGTTGTCATTACACCACTGTAAAGCTACTTCAACGACAACATCTGATATTTGTGATTTGAGATAGAATGCTTCGGAATTAATTACTTGTCTGTTTTGATTAACTTCTGATAGATAATCTTTGATGCCTTGAGGATAGTTAAAAGATAAATTTTCTGAGTTAAAGTAGTTATCTTGATGGTTAATATTTAGCCCACAATTGAGATAAGCCAACTCTCGCAATCGTATTTTTAAATTATTAATATTTAGCCTGATATCATTGTTAAAAATCTCTGGATCTGGTCTAAAAGTAATGGACGTTCCAGTCTTATTATCAGGATTTGGGCTTGCTTCCAGCGTAGTTACGGCTTTTCCTCTTTCATAGCGCTGCTGATATATCTTATCGTCTCGCCAAATAGTAACCTCCAGCCACTCTGAGAGAGCGTTAATCACTGCCATACCTACACCATAGAAACCTCCTGTAATAAAGTACTTACGATCGCGATCTCCTCTGAAAGCAGAAAGACAAGTTAGCTGCATTTCTAGATACGTCTTACTAGTCTTAGGATTAATTTCTACAGGAAGGCCAAGACCATTATTGGTCACTGTAAATGAACCATTAGAATTTAAAACTAATACAACATTAGTTGCAATTACCGACAAAAAACTCTTCTATAGAATAGTTAACTAATTCTTCAATTAGAAATAGTCGTCCTCTTGGTCCAGTTGAACCAATATACATTCCTGGACGTTTGCGTACTGCTTCGATACCATCTAATACCTTGATCTGAGAGGCATCGTACTTTCCAGCCATACAATTGCTCCGAAACAGTTTAATAATCTTGTCTCATTAACTTCAGCTAAAAATAATTCTTCCAGGGCGAATCATGGTTGCACCTGCTTGTACAGCCAAGGCGTAATCCCCAGACATTCCCATAGATAGTTCTTGCATCCGGATATGTTGCCAAGATTGAGCTTTGATTTCGGTGAAAAGCGATCGCACTGACTCAAAAGCAGCCAAGATTTCTGGATCGCTCAAGCCCAAAGGCAAAATACTCATCAAACCGCGAATTTGTAAATTTTTTAGTTTATCTAACTCTGCTAAATCAGCTAATAACTCTTCTCTGTGCCAGCCAAACTTATCAGGATCTCGGAGAGGCTTAAACTGCAAACATACTTTAGGTGAGACATTATTTGCGATTGCTGCTCTATCTAACAATTGTGCTAGTTTGCAACTATCCACCGCATGAATCCAACTAAAATGGGGCACTATTTTTTTGGCCTTCTTACTTTGGATGTGTCCAATAAAATGCCAGCAGATATCTGGCAAATCCTTTAACTGCTCCTGTTTTTCTAAGGCTACTTGTAAACGATTTTCAGCAAAATCTCTAATCCCTGCTGCATAGGCTTGGCGAATCTGTGCTACCGTAGCCTGTTTGCTGACTGCAACAATAATCGTGCTAGAAGGGATTAACTGACGAATCCGATCTAGATTTTGGCAGATCGAATTTTGCATGTATACGTAATTCTAAAAGTTGATGACTTAATTAGGTTGACTATCGTAACTCCAATACTAGAGAAAAGTACGCTGATTGATTTTTTGAAGTTCCTGAGCTTCCTGAATTTTTGTCATATAGCGCAGTTCTCGCATTCGCTTTTCCACTAATAAACGAGCATCATTTCGCGTTACTGGCTCGAAAACAAAACTATCTTTACCAATAGTCACCAGAAAGAACAAACGTTGTGCATAAAGAGTTGTGTATATATCTTGATTGTCTCCAACAGTACAGACTCTATACAAAAGTCCGAAAGAGGGATGATTGAGATAGGATTCGCTTCTCTGATTGTCCACTGAAGATGTTTGTATGATGAACGCCAAAAAAATATTCCTAACTTGTATTCGCTACAGATTCTAGGAAGGTAGATTACAGGCCAATATTATTACCTTTTATCGATTTATGAGTGTATCTGGTCAAAGAATCATGACATTTGTTCAATTTTAGCTAGCTTTGAGTAATTTGACTCAATAATTTGGATAAGTAATTTGACATTGCGCGA
>CAZSEZ010000289.1:0-4060 GCA_964606015.1 uncultured bacterium | reverse complement strand
AGAAGGAAATTTTGCTGATTTACACACCTATCTCCAAGAGCTACAGTCTGGAGGAGGCGCAAGTGGTGCTGGAGCAGTAGGAACAGTCAATATAGCTGAGCAAGTTAAAGATGTTCTCAAACAGATGTTGCAGTTATTTAAACAGCCAGATTCAAATCAAAACCGAGCTGCTATTCAGCAAGTGTGTGAAAGCCTAGCGGCGATTGCTCCAGAAGATAGCAACTGGCAATCATTCGTCCAAACTGCAACTAAAGCATCTGGTAATCGCAAGTATCCTTACAACACTGTCGCTCAGATTATCATTAAGGAAATCAAGCAAGCAGGGGATCTTTTAGATGCGAGTAAGAGCGGCCAAATCGTTCCCAGCAAAAACTTACAACAGTTAGCTGCAACTGCAGGTAACGCGGCTACTAGCGCAGAAATTTCGATTCCTAAAGATGTTCGTGGTGCAGCGATTGCCCTGTTAAAGAACTTTAATAAAGCCGAGCTTACCCAGATTGTTAAGCTTGTTTCCAGCAAGCTGTAACTTGAACCATCTCTAATGACACAAAAAACAGTGACTCACTTTGTTGCCGTGGGATGATCAATTGCTTGAGCATCATCCCTCAAGTGTTTAATTTAGGTGAGTAGTGTGATTAATAATTCCGATGTATGTCATAATCAGTAGTTATATTTTATGATTACTCGCTAAACCATGATGCAATTATCTTGGTTTTATAACTATCTGTACTTTGCTCTAGCTAACCAGGGACAAAAGAGCTACTTCGGATTTTTGCTAGTTGCTTTTTTGCTTTACTTAATTATTTCAAGTATTGTTAATCCTCTGATTGCAGCATTCGGGGTTGCCAAACAGATGCACCGTATTCCCTGTACAAAGTGTTGTTTTTTCACCAACGATTATCGTCTCAAGTGTACGATTAGGCCAAAGATTGCCAATACCGAGTCAGCTATTAATTGCCGAGATTACCAAGCTCATAGTTAGCTACTGATTAATTATTCATTAGTGCCTCAATTTCTGAGATTGTAGTCGGCAAAGCCGAAGTCAGTACTGCCGAACCTTCTCCTGTTACCAAGACATCATCTTCAATACGAATTCCCCTAACATCAGCAAAAGATTCTAAGCGTTGCCAGTTGACAACTTTTTGGTGTTTATTTCTTAATTTTGGATCGTTCAAAATTGCTGGTACTTGATAAAAACCAGGTTCGATAGTTACCAGCATTCCCTCAGCTAAAGGTCGATTTAATCTGAGATAGCCCAAGCCAAAGCGATCGCTTCTAGTTCTACTTGCTTCGTATCCAGCAATATCTCCCAAATCCTCCATATCATGAACGTCCAATCCTAAGAGATGACCAATTCCGTGAGGAAAAAACAAAGCATGAGCATCTTGAGAAACCAAGTCCTCTGGGTTACCTTGCAAAATACCTAGATCTACCAAACCTTCAGCAATTACAAAAGCTGCCAGCAGGTGAATCTCGCGGTACTCAACACCAGGACGCATCGCAGCAATACAGCGATCATGAGCAGCCAAAACTACTTCATAAATATCTTTTTGAGTAGAAGAAAATTTACCTGACACAGCCCAGGTACGAGTAATATCTGAAGCATAACCAGACTGAGTTTCAGCACCAACATCGGCTAGGAGTAAATCTCCAGGTGTTAAAGAATTACTGTAATTTTCGTTGTGTAAAACCTCGCCCCTAACCGAGACAATACTGTTGTAAGCACAGCTCATATTGTGAGCCATAATGACACTTTCCATCCGCGATCGCACTTGGGCTTCCGAAGTTGCTTGCTTAGTGGTTTGGATACCTGTTTTGTGAGCCTCAATAGCTACTACTGCCGCTTTTTTTAATTCAGCCAAAGCAGCTTGATCATGGCAAAGACGCAACTGCACAACTGTCTTTGCAAGTTCTAAATCTTTACCTGTGAGGCTTATGCTACGGTTCAAAAGTTGGCACTGTTGCTGATAGGTCAAAGTATCTTGTACAGGAAGAGTTGCGGCTTCATCTGTACGAGATTGCAGCTTAGCTAAAGGATAAGCCCTGTCAGCGCCAATTTGGTTAGCTATTTCTTCTCTCGTAGGCATTTCCCCATGCCACAAAGTCGCACTGGCAGGAGGATTATCCATAAAAAGTTCTAGCTCTTCTCCCACCAAGCGAATTGCAACATTTTCCAAATTTAAACCAGCAAAATAGAGAAAATGACTATTGGCACGAAAAGGATATCTGTTAGCTGGAAAATTACGACTAGGAGCTTTGCCAGACCATAAGATTACAGGGAAATTAAATAGCTTCGCTAATTGCTTTCTTCTTTGTTGCAAAGATACACTTAAACTCATCAATTTCGAGCATTGCTCAACGTGCTTACAAAGGTATTTTACCCTGATGAACCAATCTGCAGACTTACAGAAACTGCTTCACCAAGTAGCCAATGGCTTAATCGCACCAGAAACTGCCTGGCAACAACTCCAGAGTACAAGTATTGGTTTTGAGTCTGTAGGCGAGTTCGCCAAAATCGATCACCATCGCCAACAACGGAATGGTTTTCCTGAGGTAATTTGGGGTGCTGATAAAACTCCTGAACAAATTATTCAAATCATGCAAGCCATGTTGCGTCAAAACCGACAAACAAGGCAGACCATACCAATCATGGCAACTAGGATTACTCCCGAGGTTGCTGATATAGTCGGTGCTTCAATCAAACAACTTACCTACTATCCTCTAGCAAAAATAGCTGCGATCGCACCACTTAATTTAGTGCCTCAGCATCAAGGTAACATCACAATTATTACCGCAGGAACCTCTGATATTCCTGTAGCTGAAGAAGCAGCAATCACCGCCGAACTATCAGGCTTCCAAGTTAGTCGTTTGTGGGATGTCGGAGTTGCAGGAATTCATCGTTTATTGAGTAACCTCCATTATTTAGAAGCAGCCGATGTAGCAATTGTGGTTGCAGGAATGGAGGGAGCCTTACCTAGCGTTGTCGGTGGATTAGCAAAATGTCCGATTATTGCTGTCCCCACTAGTGTAGGTTATGGTGCCAGTTTCCAAGGTTTATCCGCTTTACTAACGATGCTCAACTCTTGCGCCTCTGGTATTGGGGTCATGAACATTGATAACGGTTTCGGCGCAGCTATCCTAGCAGGAAAAATCTTGCGCACAGCCGAAAGATTAAAGGATGGTTAGTCATGAGTGGTTAAAAACAAACCATGAGTAATCAATTATGAAAAATCAAATACTAACTCCGCCAAATCGCATCGGCCACTCTAGCAACATCGTACATTTGAGCAACATCGTGAACGCGGAGAATATCGGCCCCCATTGCGATCGCAGCTGTATTAGCAGCAGCAGTTCCCCAAACTCTGGCTTTGGGACTATCTTGATTGATGATTTTACCGATAAAACTTTTACGAGAAACACCAATTAAAAGTGGGCAGTTGAGTTTTTTGAATTCTGCCAACTTTTGAATTAGCTGAATATTTTGGGTTGCATCTTTGGCAAAGCCAATTCCAGGATCGAGAATAATATTCTCAGGCTTGATTCCTAATGTGATCGCTTTTTTAACTTGCTGTTGAAGAAAATTACTGATATCAACAATCAAGTTTTGATAATTAGTTAAGCTTTGCATCGTCTGAGGTGTACCCCGAATGTGCATCAAAATAATTGGTACTTGTAACTGTGCTGCAGTTACCAGCATTTGTTCATCAAAAGTTGCTCCTGAAACATCATTGATAATATTTGCTCCTGCTGCGATCGCTCGCTCAGCCACTTCAGCAACAGTAGTATCGACAGAAATCGTAATTTGACTATGCTGGCGAATTGCTTCGATGATAGGAATTACCCTAGACAACTCTTCATCTAGACTAATTTGAGTTGCCCCAGGACGAGTAGACTGTCCACCAATATCGATAATATCAGCACCGTTTTTTGACATAAATAAGGCTTGTCGGAGAGCGGATTCTCTCTGATTAAACTCACCACCATCACTAAAACTATCAGGGGTAACATTGAGAATTCCCATGATGTAGGTTCGAGAACCCCAAATAAACTGCGACTGGTT
>CAZSEZ010000288.1:0-4064 GCA_964606015.1 uncultured bacterium | reverse complement strand
TTCTCTATTCTAGCTTCTCATTTTTAGTCCTAACACCTCATCGTATTGCTATATAAGTAGTCTGAAGTACTTCTCATGGTTGTAGCTTGGCTCACCTTAGACTATTCGTATCTCTCACCAAAGTTAATCGGTTCTGGTAATTATGGAAACTTGCTTAATTATTAGGTCAATCGATTAAAGGGATTGAAAAATAAAATTATTATCTTCAGCAACATGATTTTTGATGACTACAGAGCAAACAAAGAAGAAAATTGGCATTCTGACCAGCGGTGGTGATTGTGCTGGCTTGAATGCTGTAATTAGAGCAGTTACTCGCTGTGCGATCAAAGTTTATGGTTGGGAAGTTTGGGGTATCTCTCAGGCAACTCACGGGTTATTAGCTCGACCACCTCAAGCGATTCGACTGAATGTCAAACAGGTGGACCCTTATTTAACTATGGGAGGTACCTTTCTCGGTACCACGAATAAAGGAGATCCATTTGCTTTTCCCATGGCAGATGGGAGTTTACGCGATCGCTCCGAAGAGATTATTGCAGGTTATCACGAGTTAGGTTTAGATGCGCTGATCGGCATTGGTGGAGATGGCTCTTTGGCTATTTTGCGAAAACTAGCCCAACAGGGAGGAATTAACCTGGTTGGCATTCCTAAAACAATCGACAACGATGTCGGAGTAACTGAAAGATCTATCGGGTTTGATACTGCGGTTAATATTGCCACCGAAGCGATCGACCGCCTCCACTTCACTGCAGCCAGCCACAGCAGGGTGATGATTGTTGAGGTGATGGGTAGAGATGCCGGACACATTGCCCTAAATTCAGGAATTGCAGGAGGAGCAAATATTATTTTGATTCCCGAAATTCCCTATAAGTTAGAAAATATCTGTCGCTATATTAAAGAGAGAAAAGCTAGAGGCCGAAACTATTCAATTGCAGTAGTTTCTGAAGCAGTATGTACTGACAACGGAAATCCAGTCGAACAAGGACATTTTGCAGATTGTCGCCTAGGAGGCATTGGACAATATCTAGCTGAACAAATTACATCTCTAAGTGGCGCAGAAACTAGAGTTACAGTTTTAGGACATACCCAAAGAGGAGGTACATCTTCACCTCTAGATCGAATACTGGCATCTGCTTTTGGAGTAGCAGCCGTCAATCTGATCGCTGAAGAGAAATACGATCAAATGGTCTCTTGGCAAGAGCGATCAGTCAAAGCAATTCCAATCGCCGAAGCAATCAAAGATTATCGAGCTGTCGATCCCAAGGGCACCTTGGTTAAAACAGCTAGAGGCTTGAATATTTGTCTAGGAGATAGATAGCTCCCCTGATCCGACCAATTCAACTACTGTTATCTATTTCTTCTCCCAAGCAGGGTGCTTAAAAATCGCATCGATTACTCTTACACCTCTTAACTGATTGGATAGAGGTAAATGACCTTTCGGAGCACTTAGATCCCAAGTGAATTCTCCAGGGTAACGAGTCCAATTGTTGCCCTCTTTCCATTCAATTTTAGGCCACAACTTGGTGAAATCTTTGCCTACAGACAGCCAAATTTTGCGCTGTACCGAAAAGCCAAATTTACCTTCAGAATGGACACGCCACAATTTATCAATAGTCTGTAAATCAGTAGTAGGCAACCCATCTACCTCTGTAAAATAAAGCCATTTGCGTTCTACAGCCGAAGCTCCAGCAAGTTCGCAAAGTTTCTGCATTGTTACAACATCAGCTCGTTCAAATTCTCTTTGGGCTAGTAAATTTTGTAAGTTACTATAGTCAACACCTTTATCAGAACTCAGGGTGACAACCCCTGAAGGAAAGTTACTTTCTAAAAATCCCTTAGTTTCTGGCGTGTTTGCTTCATAGATCATCTGATAGGCTTTTCCCGTGGCATTAGTTGGCACCTGTCCTTTAGTTTCTAATAGCCATGCCATAATTGCTTGATATCCAGCATCACCAATTTCCACAAGCTGAGTGATCAGTTTGAGTTGATTTTTCGCGGACCCTGACCGTAACTTAGAAATCAGATCGTTAATATCCTGCATATACCTAAATAACTTTTCTTGAGGCTAGCTTTAGCCTGCCTATACACGACTATATATAAGAGTTCACAGAGACACAGTATAGTGTTGCATCTTGCCATGATCGATCCTACCACGATTCAATAAGCATCCCTGCAGATAAGTTCTTGAGAGCTAAAAAATTCTCAGTCACTTGTGAATGCTTGTTTTATGATTGAATGGTTTAACTACGATTACATTTATCTACTCCAGAATCTATGGTTGCTGAAAGAACTGTACCCAAATTCGATGTATCCTCCGTAAAGATTACGAAGGAAGAAGGCTTAATGCTTTATGAAGACATGGTACTAGGACGCTTATTTGAAGATAAGTGTGCAGAAATGTACTATCGAGGGAGAATGTTTGGTTTCGTTCACCTCTATAACGGGCAAGAAGCTGTTTCTACTGGGGTAATTCGGTCTTTACGTCGTGATGAAGATTTCGTTAGCAGTACTTATCGCGACCACGTTCATGCTCTTAGTGCAGGTGTTCCCGCCAGAGAAGTAATGGCGGAATTATTTGGTAAGGCAACTGGCTGTAGTAAAGGTCGTGGTGGCTCAATGCATATGTTCTCTGCCGAGCACAAGTTATTAGGGGGCTACGCATTTGTCGCAGAAGGGATTCCTGTGGCAATGGGTGCAGCTTATCAAACTATGTATCGTCGCAAAGCACTAGGTGACCCTAATGCAGACCAGGTAACTACTTGTTTTTTTGGTGATGGTGCAAGTAACAATGGACAGTTCTTTGAAAGCCTCAACATGTCAGCTTTATGGAAACTCCCTATTATCTATGTTGTAGAAAATAATAAGTGGGCAATTGGCATGGCACATGATCGCGCGACGTCTCAACCCGAAATCTACAAAAAAGCTAGCGTCTTTAATATGGAAGGCTACGAGGTAGATGGTATGGATGTTCTAGCAGTTCGTGATGTAGCCCAAAAAGCAGTTGCTCGCGCTCGTGCTGGGGAAGGACCTACTCTAATTGAGGCTCTAACCTATCGCTTCCGCGGTCACTCTCTGGCTGATCCTGATGAGCTACGTTCTGAAGCTGAAAAAGAGTTTTGGGGCAAGAGAGATCCAATCAAAAAACTAGCTAAAGACCTCATAGATTTAGGTTTGGTTGTTTCTGAAGAGTTAAAGGCGATCGAAGAAAAAGTTCAAGCAATTGTTAATGATTCAGTAGAATTTGCCGAGAATAGCCCTGAACCCGATCCTGCAGAGTTACGTCGTTATATCTTTGCAGAAGACTAATTTCTGGTAGCCAGTTTAAATCTTCAATCAAGGGTTTGGTTTTTCCAGACCCTTATTTTATTTACCTTTATTTTTGTGTTTGAGAAAAGAAAAAATGCTTAAAGTCTATGGAATTCCTACTTGTAGCAGTTGCAAAAAAGCTATGCAATGGCTCAAAACAAATCAGGTAGAATACGAGTTTATCAACACGAAAGAAAATCCACCCAAGAAAGAAGTGATCGCAGACTGGGTAAGCCAATTAGGGTTTAAACCGATGCGTAATACTTCAGGTAAATCTTATCGAGCCATCGGACAAGAACGTAATAGTTGGGACTCTTTTCAGTGGATTGACGCATTTACCCAAGATGCCATGTTACTCAAGCGCCCTCTATTCGTATTGAATCAAAAAGCAGTTCTAGCCGGATTTAAAATTTCAGAAGAGGAATTAAAAAAAATATTAGAAATTTAAAACCACCTCACTACAAGTACCCAGATAAGGCTACAAAGCCGGAAAAAGAAAGCTGTAGGATGGGTACAGCTTTCACATTAAGCACTAGTTACCAACTGATAGTTGTTTGACAATCCCTGTACCCAAAGTAGTCATCTAATCAATCGCTTGACGTTGATACAGGATAATAGTGCACATCAGACAAGCATCAATTCAAACTCGCAATTCACTACTTAAAAAACCTTACCCTACTCGAGTACTATCAGTACCCAGTACATCGTCTGGCCTTCAACATATCAATATCGGAGCGGCGGGATTTGAACCCACGACCCCC
>CAZSEZ010000287.1:0-4070 GCA_964606015.1 uncultured bacterium | reverse complement strand
GCGATGCAGCCCAAGAACTTATTAGCCAATGGCAAACAGGAGAATTTACTGCTTTCCCAGAATTGGAAATCCGCTCCGCAGCAGAAATAAACGGGGCTAACGGGGCATATTCAGCCGACACTAACAAAATTTACATCTCGGAAGAATATTTACTAGCTAATGCCAATGATGTTGGAGCGGTTAGCGATTTGATTTTAGAGGAATACGGACATTTCGTTGATGCCAGGATTAATTCTGTAGACTCTGCGGGTGATGAAGGAGCGATTTTCTCTGGTTTAGTGCAAGGTGAATTTTTCACAGAGAGCGAATTACAACAGCTACAACTAGAAAACGATCAGGCTGTGATTACTCTAGATGGTCAAGAAATCGCGATCGAGCAACAAGCATCAATCAGAACCTTACCTGAGAACTTTAACCTCAAAGGAGATTCAACCAAGTTACACATTGGCGACTTTGATGGAGATGGTAAAGACGATTTTATTCGTCAAGCTAATACTAGTAGACGTATCTTTAGACGCAGACGATCTCATGCAGATGTTTTTATTACTGATGAGAGTGAAGATAGTGGATTTAAGAAAGTTGCTCTACCTGGAAACTTGGCAATAGAAGGAAACCTGACTAATTTACATGTTGGGGATTTTAATGGCGATGGAAAAGATGATTTTCTCCGTCAGGAAAAAGGTAGCTACGATAACGATAATAGGAACACTGCTAATGTCTTTTTCTCTAATGGTGATGGGACTTTTCGCAAAACAGATTTACCAGAAAATTTTGCTATCAAAGGAGACCTAACTAATCTACATGTTGGAGACTTTAATGGGGATGGTCGAGATGATTTTCTCCGTCAAGAAAAAGGTCGTTTCGATGATGATAATTTGAGAACTGCGGATATCTTTTTTGCCGATAGTAATGGTGGATTTAGTGTTAATAACAGAGTCACCTTACCAGAAAACTTTGATATCAAAGGAGACTTAACCGATCTACATGTTGGGGATTTCAATGGAGACGGTAAAGATGACTTTCTCCGTGTCGGCAAGCGGGATTCTGATATCGATACTCGTATTTTCTTTTCTAATGGTGATGGTACCTTTCGTCAGGGTTCTAAGATTAGGTTCGGTTTATCAAGAGACATAATCACAATTGGCGATGTTGCGGATTTTAACGGTGATGGTAAAGATGATGTCCTGTTTGAAAAAAGAACTCCAGCCATTTTCTTTGGAGGCTTTGGTAGCAGCAGAGTTGAGTCCATTGGCTTTTCTGATGGTAGTAGTGGCCTAACGATAGGCTCTTTCATCGAAGATCTGAGTCTTGTCAACTCAAGCGTATTCAATGCCCATGCAGGTGATTTTAATGGTGATGGTTCAACCGAAATCCTCCGTCAAGAGAAAGGCGCGTTTGATAACGACAATGTAAATACTGTTCAGATTTTTTCTAATCTAGACGACGTTAACGTAGGTCGTTTGCGCAACGGTGGTAAAGCAAACGAGCGACTTTCAGGCAGTATTCTTAACGACACCATTAACGGTAATTCGGGTAACGACACAATTATAGGTGGGGGAGGTAACGATAGCCTGATCGGAGCTAAAGGCAATGACTTACTGGAAGGCGGAGATGGCAATGACACCCTGCTAGGAGGGGATAACAAAGATACGCTTCGTGGTGGAGATGGTGACGATTTTCTTGATGGTGGAAGAGACCGCAATCTCATTGAAGGAGGCAACGGCAACGATACCCTCATCGGTGGAAATGTTCAAGATACCCTAGATGGTGGTGCTGGTGATGATAGCCTCAATGGTGGCAGAAATAATGACACACTAATTGGTGGCAGTGGTAACGATATCCTGATTGGTGGAAATGGTGGTGAGAGTAATCAAGACCGACTTTTCGGTGGAGATGGTGATGATACTCTCAGAGGTGAAGCTGGGAATGACATCCTGGAGGGTGGTGCTGGTGATGACTTCCTTGATGGTGGTGATGGTCTGGATCTCGCTTCTTATCAGGGAAATATTGGTGGATTCGATATTATAGTTAATGATGACGGAACTATTACCGTAACTGACATCGATCTCAGCGATGGCGATGAAGGAACCGATACTTTGGTTAATATTTCTCAGTTAGCTTTTGGTGGTAATTCGCGCTTGGGTGCAGATAGTAATAGAAACACTGTCTTGGGTATTGCAGGAGTCCATGAAAGCACTGACAATACCGATACTTCTAGTTCTATTGTTGGTGGCAATGCTCTAGCAACTAATTTCGTTATCGATATTGAAGGTACAACTGGTTTAGGTTTAGATTTTGATACAACTAGACTAGGGAACTTTATCAATGATATAACCCTACCAGACCAAGACATTGAAGATGCCAGGTTAGCTGCTAACTTGGGTTTCAATATTGCATCTGGTGCAGCATCTCTTCTTAATGCCGATCCCTTTGGCTTTGGAGATGTCGCCGCTGCTGCTGCAACAACTGCGATCGCAATGGCCCAAACTTTAAGTAACTATGCCTTCGATTTAGCTCAAGTAGACGCTCAACTAGAAGCTACCACTGCTGCTATCAATAATCCTGACTACGACACATCTGTTTGGGGAACTATTACTCAAACTAACCGCGATTTGGTACTAATCAAAGACTTCCAAATTGGTGTAGATAATATTTTCTTACCTTCAGTAGCTAGTGTTGCCAATGTAGGTTATGCGATCAAATCAGGCATCTTAAACAATCAAAATGGTGTTTTCATTGAGGCACAAATCGGTACTGAAAACTCCAATCTTGTTTTTATCGAGAACAATTATGCAAGTCTCAACAACACCGACTTTACCGATCAAATAAGTAATCTTTTGACAAGTTCGGGAAATGACAATACTGATGCTGGTTCAATTATTAGCACCTTCAATCAAACACCCATTGAGGTTGAACCACTTCAATCCGGACTAATTTTTGAAATTGGCAGTTTTGCAGGAGACCATATTATTGGTCTAGAGCTAAATCGTGGACCAGATAACTCAGAATCAGGCAGCTTTGAATTTATTGGTAGATTTGGTGATGATTTGATTCAAGGTGGTAGTCAAGATGATTTGCTCTACGGTGGTTTTAATTCCAATACATCTTTGACCGATGGCACATTGACCTACGAAGATGATGGGTTCGACATCTTACAAGGTGGTAAAGGTGATGACCTACTCAGTGGTGGTAGTGGTAACGATACGCTTGATGGTGGTGGTTTTAACTACGATGATAATCTCAATGTCACTGATGTCATTGTTGATGATGGGACTGATACCTTGATTGGGGGTTCTGGAAACGATACTTTTGTCTTCAACACTGTTGAAACTGGAATTGATGTAATTAGAGACTTTACCGTGTTAGTAGATAAAATCCAAATCAACAAAGACAATTTTGGTGCAACCGATAATAGTGATTTCTCCTTTGATCAAAATAATGGTGCTTTGTCTTTTGGTTCTCAACAGTTTGCAACCCTAGAAAACTTTGCAGACTTACAAGACTTTGATGTTAACCGCGATATCCAGCTTGTGTAACTCAAATACTTTTGAAGCTAAATAATTTTCCAAGCGATCGCTTTATCCTCTAAGAGTTGGGGCGATCGCTTTTTTGCTGGATCAAATAGTTTTTTTTGTTAGCGATTCATTCTGATATTTGTGCCACTCTCCACATCGTACTCAAAGTTGCACCAGAGCCTTTGAGATAACTTATTTCAGACTTTGTGATGATCCTTGGTGATCAAATGTAATCATCAAAGTTAGAGGATAGATTTGTTTGATCAATCAAATCTTTGGGTTAGCCATCATAGTTGCAACAGAACCAAAAAAAGTGGGGTCAGCAATCGCATTACTGAAAATCTCGCAATACCCAACTATATTCCATTGCTCAAGATAAGACTTGATCGTTGAGGAAGTTTATTTATCTGGAATTTTGTCTGAGCCTAGTTAGTTCAATTTAATACTTGGGTACTATCAGAAAGTTATTTAGTTATATTTTTGTGTACTTAAATATTTTCTCTATCTTTTGGAAGATAAATCATTTTTAAAAATAAGTTCTTCTATTAATGTGGA
>CAZSEZ010000286.1:0-4094 GCA_964606015.1 uncultured bacterium | reverse complement strand
TTCTCCTAGCTTATCGTCACAGCCTCTAATTCTAGCATTTAGTCGTATCATCTAGATCGCATGGTACGAGATCATAGAAATAGTAATTCCTAGAATTAAACCCACTAAAACCTGAAATGGTGTGTGTCCTAAAAGCTCTTTGAGTTTTTCCTCGTTGAAGTTATGTTCTTCCTGAAACAACTCTTCGGTAATTTGGTTAAGTAATTTAGCTTGTTTACCCGCAGCCTGACGGACTCCCGCAGCATCGTACATGACAATTACCGCAAATAAACAGGCGATCGCAAAATCAGGAGAAGACCATCCCATACTCTGCCCAATACCTGCGGCTAAAGCCCCAACTAATGCCGAATGAGCACTAGGCATGCCTCCTGTGCTGACAAGATAGCGAAAATTAACCGTGCGATCGCGAATAAGCTCAATAATTACCTTTAGCCCCTGAGCGGTAAAACAAGCCAACAGCGAAATTACCAAGATTTGATTGTGGAAAATTCCCGAAACTTCTTCCATGTCCTGCCGTAAGAAATAACTACATAATCGATATATCAACTACACCGCATAGCCTAGCTATTGTAGCAGTGAAAACCAGACACAGTCATTTAAGACTTCATTGCACTGACTATCAGTTAACTAATGGTTGCGAGTTACGATGAATTTTGCGATCGCTCTCAAAGGTTCTGCTGCTAAACCATAGTCAGCTAACTGCGCAATTGCTTCATCAATTAGTTCTTGAGCTTTAGCTTGAGATTTCTCTATTCCCCATAAACTAGGATAGGTAGCCTTTTGGGCAGTGAGATCTTTACCCGCCGTTTTACCCAACTGCTCATCTGTAGCCGTAATATCCAGAACATCATCGACAATCTGAAACGCCAACCCAATATTTTGCGCGTAGCAAGATAGTTTATCAATATCGCTCTGAGCTGCACCCGCCAAAATTGCACCAGAGACAACAGAAGCTTCAAGTAGCGCACCTGTTTTATGAGTATGGATAAAGCTCAGGGTTTCTGCCGTGATATCAGTTTTTCCTTCAGATTCAAGGTCTAGTACCTGGCCACCTACCAAGCCTGCTGCCCCTACTGTATTCCCCAAACGAGCAATTACCTGCAAAACTCTAGCTGCCGGAACATCTTTTGTTTGAGTAGCTACATATTCAAACGAGTAGGCCAACAAACCATCTCCTGCCAGAATAGCAATATCATCGCCATAGACCTTGTGATTAGTAAGTTTCCCGCGACGATAATCATCATTATCCATTGCGGGGAGATCGTCGTGAATTAGGGACATGGTATGAATCATTTCCAAAGCACAGGCAGTAGGCATTGCCATTTCAAGAGAGCCACCCATCAACTCACAAGTTGCCAAGCATAGAATAGGACGCAATCTTTTACCCCCTGCCAAGAGGGAGTAGCGCATAGATTCATAGATTTTAGCTGGTCTTTCGATAGGAAGAGATTGGTCGAGAGCTTTCTCTACAAGCACTTTCTGCGTACCTAGGTAGCCTTCTAGATCAAACGCCTGATTGGGGGATTGCTTGGACTCTTTGTCTTCGGTTTGTACCATATCCTAACTTCAAAACTTCACATTTAATTAATCTCCCCTAATTATGGCGTGATCTGTAACCATTTCAAAGTTTTTGTCTTAGAGAATTTACAGAATAAGAATGTTTAAGATGGCACCACAGAATAGTAACTTAATAGTTTAAAACAGATACTAAATCCCCAGTGACCCGCTCAAAATAATCGGCTACGGAATCGCTAAAATGATTTTGCCAATCGCCAGAAACCCCTTTACGATAGTGGTTTTTAGAATCTCCAGTTAGAGAATTTCGATCCTGAGACCGCTTGTTTATAGAATGTCGGTTCACCAGAGTTTTCAAGCTAGTTTCTGGAATATTTAACTCCAAAAAATCAAAAAGATTATGAACAAAGCTGGCTTCATCTCTTGCTAAATCTTCATAACGAAAGATTTCAATCTCAGGATTACTTGCTTTAGCTTTCATCCAAGAACGCTGACAGTCAAACAAGCCAAACTCTGCTTGAGTATCGATGAGATAACGCAAACCATCTTGGAAATTCAGTCTGGCCAAATTGTGTCTCATGGTGTGAATCGGAGGAACCAACACGTGAGAATAACGAGCTGAGAAATACCATGAAACAATTATGTCCCTGGGGTCACGCATGACAAAGAACGTTTTGTAGCTTTTAGGTTTGGGAACTTTTAGATAGTCTTGATAGCTGAAATAAAGGTGAGAAACTACAGTTTGTTGTGGGAAAGAACACGCCCTAGCATAGTTCAAACCTAGGTATTGGTAAGGGCTAACTACAAGTCCAGAATGGCTGTAAAAAATGCGATCGCGAAAAAGACCTTTGAACCACTGGCTGGCAGTTTTCTGAGTGCAACAGTAATAGATATTCTCATAGTCTACTGTTTGCTCAACTGGCTGAGTTAACCGAATTTTAAAATTGTTCAGTCTTCCCTTCGTTAAACGGCTACCATCCATTCTGATCCTACCAAGATAACTGTTAAGGCTCAGACCTAGAGGAGCTGGGACTGTTTGAAGCATTATCTAAAAGTGTGTTGATTATACAGGTAAGTTTTTTTAACTTATCTATATCCTAGAAGTAATAAACTAATCCTCAGACAGCTGAATCTAAAAAGAAAATTAAACAAATCACAAAGATCTTGACTTCAATCAATACTCTCAGCTTTACAACTTATTTTTTGTCAATTACAAAAAGGTTACGGACCACATTTTAAAGTTTTATAAAAATTCCCTATGGACTAGATATCAAATACACCTGGTTTATTCAGCTTGATTTGATTGAACTGGAATTTGTCTCAAGAAGAACGACGATAAAAAGGTTTTTTTACTACTTTAGCGGGATAAGTCTTGCCTCTAATCAAGACTTCTAACTCTTGACCAACTTTACTGAAGGATTTGGGGACATAACCAAGAGCGATCGCTTTACCCAAAGTAGGAGACAAAGTACCGCTAGTGACAATGCCAATTTCTGTGCCTTCGCTAACAATCGGGTAATCATGACGTGCAATGTAACGACCTGCCATTTTAATGCCCACTAGTCTACGAGCTAGGCCATCAGCTTTTTGTTTTTCTAGAACTTCGCGTCCTACAAAATTGTCCTTTTCTTGAAGATGAACTAACCAGCCTAACCCCGCCTCTAAAGGAGTAGTTGTATCATCTATGTCCTGACCATAAAGACACATCGCAGCTTCTAGTCTGAGAGTATCTCTCGCACCTAAACCACAAGGAACCACATCCTGATCTACAAAAGTTTGCCAGAGTTGTTGTCCTACGTCTGGGGTCACCATAATCTCAAAACCATCTTCTCCCGTGTAACCAGTACGAGCGATGAAAGCTGGTTCACCCTTGCCATTATTAGCAATTTTGAGGGTAGTTTCCAGGTGCCCAAAAGCTGGCAGATCTACAATATTATCCGCCACCAAAGCTTGCAAAATACTTACTGCTTCTTTACCTTGAAGAGCTAGTAAAACGCGATCTCTTGATAAATCTTCTAGCTCTAGATCCATATTCTGAATCTGGCTCAAGATCCACTGCTTATCCTTATCTTTGGTTGCAGCATTAACAATCAAAAAACCACGCTCTGGCCCTTGGTGATAAAAAATAATATCGTCGATTATGCCTCCCTGCTCGTTAAGCAAAACCGTATACTGGGCTTCCCCCGAACTCAAACGCTCCAAATTAGAAGGGACTAAAGCCTGTAGACCAGTCAAAATATCTTTCCCTTTTAAGGCAAACTTACCCATATGGGAAATATCAAACATCCCAACCCGCGATCGCACTGCTTGATGCTCTTGCTTTAACCCTGAAAATTGCACGGGCATCGACCAGCCAGAGAAAGGGACAAAACGAGCCTTAGCTACTGCTGCAAGATCGTAAAGAGGTGTTTTTAGTAAATCTGAGTCAGGTTTTGCCATTAGTCAGTGATCAGGTTGCTAGCTTAAAGGTTTGCTGCTTATTGTACCGAAACTAACTCACGCTAAGCAGTAGTTGAGGAAACTAGAGTAATCACATTACAAAAAATCCCCTCAACCTTAAAGCTGAAGGGATCTATTTT
>CAZSEZ010000285.1:0-4109 GCA_964606015.1 uncultured bacterium | reverse complement strand
CAAAACTTCAACAAGCCGAATCTGCCATCTACGAAGATAATTCCGATCCGATGGTTAATTGGGATGGCTTAGAACTCAAGCAAGACCTAGAAACAGCAAATCTCAAAGTAAAAGTAGAACAAGAGCAACTACAAACTTCAATTTTGATTACACCTACCGCGATCGCACGTTGGTTTGCTACGGAGCAGCATAATTTTAGACCTACTTATCACCAGCATTTAGCGAAGCTGTTAACCACAGAGGAGATTAAGCAAGTTAAGCAGGTATTTAGTAAATATCTCAGCAATCAAACCGTTAGTTGGTCGAGTACAGTAGCTCATTTTCGGCTTAGTAAATGATTTGGGGTTAAGTGCGATCGCTTTATTCAAGAACTTAATAGTGTTAGCGACAAGCTAAAATCCTAGTTTTTTTAACCTAAATTATTGAAAGATCCCAACAATAATAAAAGCGATCACAATAAGTGCGATCGCCCTACAATCAAAACCAGTTTTTTATGCTCTCAAACCCTTATCCAGCATCATGCTTTTGGATCTTTTGCCCTGAAAGTTTTGGGATTAACATCGGAACTGCTTTTTTATATTCTTGATACTGCTCGCCATAGATTGCCACTAAATCTTGCTCTTCTAAGAAAATACCAAGCAGCACATAAGCTGAAATTGCAAAGGCAAATACAAAGTGTGCAAAAGTCATAATGGGAGTTGCCCACGAGGCGATGATAAATCCTAGATAAATAGGATGACGCACGTATTTGTAGAACAGAATTTTTTTGAATTCAAGAGGTTCGTATTCTTTTTCTTGAAAATAGAAGTAAACCTGACGCAAACCAAAAAGATCAAAATGATCGATCATTAAAGTACTGAGGAAAACAATTAGCCAGCCAGTTGCACACAAACCCCATAAAATATATGCCCAAACAGTACCAGATAAATCCCAAAACACAATATTAATGGGTTGCCATTGCCAATACAAAAGACCGAGAGCCAAGCTAGTTAACAAGACATAAGTACTGCGCTCAATAGGTTGGGGAATAACTTTTGTCCAAACTTCCTTAAAGCCTTTTCTGGCCATCACACTATGTTGAATGGCAAAAACCCCTAGAAGCACTAGGTTAATCAGGATTGCCGATTGCAGCGAAGTCGTCTCTCCCGTATCCATAGATTTGGGAACAATCAAGTTACCAACAAACCCTACTGCATAGAGAAATGCAACTAAGAAAAAACCATAACAAACTACTCCATAGAGCAGAAAAAGTGTTCTTTTAACCACGATTCTTCTCCGAAAAAGATTGTATAAATAGTCAACTAAAAATAAGAGTGCTTCCCTTAGTTCAATCCTAATTATTTATTTATAAATCACCAAAAAATCACAAAAGATTTTAGAATCCTAATAATTAGCAAATAAGACAATAAAACTATTTGCTAAATGAAGACCAATAACAGCAAACAAGCTATGAGCCTGAGAAGTTTATAACTGTTATAAAATCAAATTTTCCTTAGTTAAAGACTCGGAACTTTCGGCCATACTGAGCCAAAGCAAATATTCGACATTTCCCGCCGGCCCTTTGAGAGGAGAACGAGCCAGACCCTGATAGTGCCAGCCGACTTGCTCAGCAGCTTGCCACACTTGCAGAATCGCATCAGCGCGATCGCGTTCATTACGGACTACGCCTTTTTTGCCAATTTTCTCTCTACCCACTTCAAACTGAGGCTTAACTAATAAAATTACTTCTTTGGGTTCAGCTAATAAGTTCCACAGAGGTTGCAATACCTTAGTCAAAGAAATAAACGACAAATCCATAACCCCTAAATCTGGCCTAGGGGCATCACCATAGAGTTCTTCGGGGTTTAGGTAGCGAAAATTAGTTCTTTCGCGGAGGATTACGCGCTCATCCTGGCGAATACTCCAGGCAACTTGTCCATAGCCCACATCAATACCGTAGACTTGCTTGGCTCCTGCTTGCAACAAACAATCAGTAAAGCCGCCTGTAGAGATCCCTCCATCCAAACAAATGCGATCACAAATATTGATTTCAAACTTATCCAAGGCACCTTTGAGCTTTTCTCCACCCCGAGAAACATAAGGAGGTTTCGCTTTTAGTTCTATCTCTGCATCTGTTGCCACCTTCGTCCCAGATTTGTCTACGATTGCTCCATTTACCTTGACTTCCCCCGCACCAATAAAACGTTGTGCCTGTTGCCGTGAGGAACAAAGGTTGAGTTCTACCAGTAGAGTATCGAGACGCTGTTTTTTCAACTTAATCGGGTGGTTAGCTATTAACTAAAATATAATAGCTTCCCGATTCACCAGTATTGAAATTAGGCTTTGGTTTGTTTTTCAATCAAACCCCTGACCACTTCCACCCAAACTTGTAACTCTTCATCTTGTGGTTGGGCTTTTTGCCAAGCAGGACGCGACATCAAGCGATCGCGATATTTAGCCAAATTGGGAAAACGCGCTAAATCAAAGCCCATTTTATCAACCAGCACCAAACCATTACCAGCCACCACATCGCCAATAGTAAATTGCGTCCCACCAAAGAAATCATCCTCAGCTAATAACTCAGACATAAACCGACACACTCTTTTGAGATGCTTAGTCGCCGATCTTTTTCTGGAAGAATCTATATCATCAAAAACCAAAGGAATAACCTGCGAACCCAGTTCACTATTAGTCACCATTTGCGCCATTTTTACTCTAGCTAATGCTTGCGGGTCTTGGGGCAACAAGCTTGTTTGGGGATATTTGCACTCTAGATAGTCCAAAATTGCCAAAGACTCAATAACTCTCACCCCATCATCAACAATCACGGGGACATGATGAAAAGGACTCAAACTTAAAAAGTCTGGCTTAAATTGCTCTCCTTGATCCAAATTCACCACAATACCCTCAAAATCCAGTTTCTTTTCTAAAAGCGCCAGCCAGACACGTCTTGCTAAGGGAGATAGAGGATGATAGTAAAATTTCAACATGTGATTCTTGATTGATAAATCTTCAATAAAAGACCGATAGGTCTGTAAATAAGCAAAAAAATTTAGCTAACTGCCAAGACCTGTAACATAATTATCTAAAGTCGCGATCGCTCTTCTCAAATGGATATCGTCTTGATAGAGTTTACTCAACATAATTGAACCTTCAATAGTCGAAATCAAAAAGCTGGCTACTGCTTCTGGATCGACAGTCTTTGATAGCTCACCTTTTTCGATGCCAATAGAGATAATCCTGACAACCAAATCATGCCAAGACTGCATCGCAGCTAAGGCGCGATCGCGCAACAGAGGATAAGCATCATCGCTTTCAATAGCGGTGTTCATGATAGGACAACCACCAGGTAAGGGCGGATGCTCCAAATAATCGAGATGATTTTTTAAAAGAGCTTGCAAACGAGAGATCGCATTTTTTTTTGTCTTGACTACCGACCAAGCTCGTTTTTGAACTAAGCTGACTGCATAGTCAAAAGCAGCCAGAGCAATTTC
The DNA here is from genome assembly GCA_964606015.1 of uncultured bacterium. GTDB lineage: Bacteria > Cyanobacteriota > Cyanobacteriia > Cyanobacteriales > Xenococcaceae > Hyella. Next base: position 636 of record CAZSEZ010000285.1, on the reverse strand, counting down.
ATCTTTGCTCTTAAAGTGATTGTAGATGCCTCCTTTTTTTAAACCTGTAGCCTGCATAATATCGGCGATCGAAGACCCCGCATAACCTTTCAGGTTAAAGAGTTCAGCAGCACGACGAATAATTAGGGACTTGGTTATTTCAGCTTTCTTCATTATACACAGCTAAAGACCAATCGGTCTTTTTCTAAAAAATCTAGCTCCGATCTTTTTTATTACTAGGACTTGTCAAGAGAAAATCACTAAGGTAGTGACTCATTGCGCCCAATTCTAAGCCCAACAAAAATGTGACAGTTGCCCAGCGCCGTTCGGATAGTAACAATCTAGCTTGGTGTAAAACAAAATCGTGCCAATTCCAATCAAAACCAAACAGTAGTTGAGCGATCGCAATTAACAGAGCTGCCCCCATAAAAAACCAAAAGAGCAGATACAGCAGACGAACCAAAGTACCTACAATAAGACCGTGGGACAACCAAGAGCGATGGGGAATTAATTTTTGGTAAGGCAACCAAAAAAATCGCAAGAAACCCCAACGTTTATAGTGGATTGAGCGAATATCAAGATCGGGACCAAAGATCAAACCACCGAGAAAAAAACCACACGCGCACAGCAAAGTAATATCACTATCTTTAGTGAATA
>CAZSEZ010000284.1:0-4159 GCA_964606015.1 uncultured bacterium | reverse complement strand
CCATATTTCAGGGATTTGTTTAAGAAATTAAATTTAGTAACTTTATTTTACCTTGTGAGTGAAGGCCCGCGTTCCGCTAGAGCAATACTACTCGGTAATTTCGGCATTGTATTCGTTAAAGGAACGACGAACTAACTGTTCAGACTCTTCGCGAGGTAACAAGTCGAAGACTTTTCTGAGGACATCGTCCATTGCTGTGTAGTGTTGCTGACCCGATTCGTCAAAAACAACTTTTCCTTTTCCGTTGAGAATTACTGTCTGGGGAACAGTACCTTTGTAGTAGTAACCTGGTTCATTTTTGGCATATTTTTTGCCTATCTCCAGAGAGTCAACTGTTACGGGAATGATGTTGGCTGCTCTACCATAAAATTCTTGGAGACGAGAAACGGTAAAAGAGTATTCTTTGCAATCGCTACTATCATCAATGTAGTAAACCAAGATTGAAGGTGTTTCGCGTTTGAGGGATTCTTTGAGGTCAATACGGGGTGGAACTAAAGAACCATTACCTGCATAAAGGATATAGATGTTTCCTTCGTACTTGTCGTCATCGATACTTGCGATCGCGCTATCTTGACCAAATGCACCAAAGCTTAAGGTGACAATGGCTAAACAGATTATGCAGAAACGCAGAGATATTTTGAATAAATTTCTAAACCTAGAGAAAAAAGCTACCATTTTAAATTTTAGTATTTAGTTACTATATAAAGTTGATCGCATAAGGCGGTGAGGCTCTATCGACCAAAACTAATTATAAAACTCTTTGGTAATCCTCTATGTCTTTACTTTTAGGACTTCCAGCTTTTTGAGGTGTTACTTTAATTGTTGCAATTGATAGCTTAATTTCTTGAAATCAATCCAGAAATTCTGGGGGATACTTCCCCCAGGCCCCCTGCTGGGGACGAATACGCCCTCCCCAGACCCCTGGCATAAGGGTTTAACCATGTGAGTTTTGGCATGGCATAAATTCGCAACTGGTTAATTTACACAGGCTTGATCGTTTAGAATACTCTCTGAGCTAAATAATGTAGAGCGATCGCATGATTCAAGGATTAAGAGGAACGAGAGATATTTTGCCTGCGGAGGTGGGCTACTGGCAGTTGATCGAGCAGACAGCCAAAGCAATCTTGGATCGTGCTTGCTATCAAGAAATTCGTGTTCCCATTTTTGAGAAAACTGAACTCTATCAACGGGGGATTGGTGAGGCTACGGATGTGGTGGGCAAGGAAATGTATACCTTTGCTAGTCGTGGTGGTAAGACCTCGATTACGCTGCGTCCTGAAGGTACGGCTGGGGTGGCTCGCTCTTACATTCAAAACAAACTACATGCTCAAGGTGGAGTCCAGAGACTTTGGTATACAGGGGCAATGTTTCGCTACGAACGGCCTCAAGCTGGTCGCCAAAGACAGTTTCATCAGTTGGGTTTAGAACTACTTGGTAGTAGTGCGCCACGAGCTGATGTAGAAGCGATCGCGATCGCCACAAATATTTTGCAAGCTCTAGGATTGAAGAATCTTACTTTAGCGATTAACTCGGTGGGTAGAGGAGAAGACCGCCAAAAATATCGCGAAGCTCTAGTTAGTTATCTGGAGCCTTATAAAGATGAGTTGGATCAAGATTCACGCGATCGCCTAATCCGTAATCCTCTAAGAATTCTTGATAGTAAAGATCCCAGAACTCAAGAAATTGCCCAAGCTGCGCCAAAACTTGTAGATAACCTTAGTGATAGCTCGAAAAAACATTTTGATACTGTTCTTAGTCTTTTAACAGACTTGGGAATTGCTTACGAAATCGACCACTGTTTGGTTAGAGGTTTGGACTACTACACCCATACAGCTTTTGAGATTAAATCTAGCGATCTAGGCGCACAGGCAACTGTATGTGGTGGTGGTCGCTACGATGGTTTGGTAGCAGAGTTAGGAGGCCCCGAAACTCAAGCCGTGGGTTGGGCAATGGGTTTAGAAAGGTTAGTTTTACTTTTGGAAAAACTCAGTCCTGTTGCAGCGAATCAGCCTGATTTTTATTTTGTCTCCCGTGGTGAAATAGCAGAAGCTCAGGCTTTGGTTCTTAGTCAAAAGTTACGTCAAGCTGGGTTTACAGTAGAGCTAGATCTTAGTGGTAGTGCTTTTGGTAAACAGTTTAAGCGTGCTGATCGCTCTGGAGCATCAGCTTGCCTAGTTCTAGGGGACAGTGAAGCTGAGAATAAGACTGTAAACCTTAAGTGGTTGGCTTCAGGAGAACAACAGACTGTATCTCAAGTTGAGTTAATGGAGATGATTGACACGCTGAAGACAAAAATTGCTCAGTCATAGGCTTGATTAATATGAGCGTATTTTATAGAGAGTTTAGGTTGATTGCGATCGCCTCAACTTTAGAATCAAGTCAAGACAACCGCCAATAATCAAACCTATGCAACCCTAGCAATTACTCCAGCTAAAATCTCACAAGCCTGGTTAACCTCTGCTTCAGAAACAATCAAAGGAGGCACAAACCGCAATACTTTAGCCCCGGCAGGAGCTAGTAATAACCCTTCAGTCATTGCAGCTTTAACCAAATCGATGGAAGTTAGCTTTGCATCAGGATTGATCTCGATGCCATTAATTAGACCCCAACCTCTAACATCAATAAATAGTTGGGGGTAGTCATTTGCGATCGCTCTAAGTCTAGTTCTCAGTTGTTCTCCTCTAGCTTGGACATTTTGCAAGATATTTTCTTGTTTGAGAGTTTGCAAAACACTGATAGCCGCGGCACAAACAAACGGATTACCACCAAAAGTGGATGCATGATTGCCTGGTTCAAAAGCAGCACAGGAGTCTTTACAGAGCATTGCCCCAATAGGAATTCCTCCAGCTAGACCTTTGGCACTAGTGAAAATATCTGGTTCCACTCCTAGGTTTTCGTAACCCCAAAGCTTGCCTGTTCTGCCGATGCCTACTTGGACTTCATCGAATACCAGCAAAATATTTTGTTCGTTACAAATTTTTCTGAGTCTGAGGAAATATTCTAGCTCTCCTGGTCTGACTCCCCCTTCTCCTTGTAAGGGTTCGATCATGATAGCTGCGACTTTTGTCTTGCCCTGATTGATTCTTGCGATCGCTTTTTCCATCGCGACGATGTCGTTGTAGGGAACATAAGCAAAGCCATCTACCAAAGGAGCAAACCCTTTTTGATATTTCTCTTGTCCTGTAGCAGTGATCGTCGCCAGAGTTCTACCGTGAAAGCTTGCTTTTGCAGTGATAATGACGGGTTGGGTATCGGGAAAATTAGTGTAGGCATATTTGCGAACCAGTTTAATTGCTGCTTCGTTGGCTTCTGCCCCAGAGTTACAGAAAAAGACCTTATCCGCACAAGAGTTATTGACTAGCCATTGAGCAAGTTGTCCTTGTTCGGGAATATAGTAAAGATTGGAAACATGGTGCAGTTTTTTGATTTGCTCGGTAACAGCTTCAATTAGAGCTGGGTGAGCGTGTCCGAGCGTACAGGTAGCAATACCTGCCACAAAATCAAGGTATTCTTTACCTTCGGTATCCCAAACTAGGCAGCCTTCGCCTTTTTCTAAAGCAATGGGAAAGCGCCCATAGGTTTGCATCACACTGTCATCAAAAGCTGTTTGATTAAAACCGGTGCTCTGATCTGCTAAGTTCTTCTCTGGTGCAATAGCCTGATTCACAATTTTCTCCTTCAAATGGTATTCATGTATAGTAGCGATTACAGTTGCCAATTAGTAGGGGGAAAACCTATAGTTCGAGGGAAATTTTCCTAAAATTTGGTTATGCTAGCATTCGGTGCTCTTCTGATAAATACCTTAGATATTAGATAGAATAATAAACTTTTTGAATGCGGAACTATTCCTTCGAGGAAAAATATGGGCGCTTGCGCCAACAACTAATAGCTGGTGGCGTTACCCTGGCAGGGATCGTTCTAGTGGGTACTTTGTGGTACCACTTTGTCGAAAAGTGGTCGCTCTCAGAGTCGGCATATATGACGATTATCACCCTCTCTACAGTAGGGTTTTCCGAGGTTAATCCTCTTGGCGATCGCGGCAGAATTTTTACGATTGCCCTGATTTTGATGGGGTTACTTACCATCGGTTACATTGTTAATCGTTTTACCGAAGCTCTAATTCAAGGCTACTTTCAAGAAGGAATCAGAATGCGACAAG
>CAZSEZ010000283.1:0-4203 GCA_964606015.1 uncultured bacterium | reverse complement strand
ATAGCTCTCAAGACTTGCCACATCAATTTCATTGTCAAAGTGACCAATATTGCACACAATTGCTTGGTCTTTCATAGCTTGCATATGGTCATGGGTAATAATGTTGTAATTGCCTGTGGTAGTAACGAATATGTCTGCTTCTGCACACACATCATCAAGTGTAACAACTCGATATCCTTCCATAGCTGCTTGCAGAGCACAGATAGGGTCTATTTCAGTAATCCATACCGTCGCGCCTAATCCACGCAGAGATTGTGCAGAGCCTTTACCAACATCTCCATAGCCGCATACAACAGCGATTTTACCTGCCACCATCACGTCTGTAGCGCGCTTAATGCCATCTACTAAAGATTCACGACAACCATATAAGTTATCAAACTTAGATTTAGTTACTGAATCATTCACATTAATTGCAGGGATAAGTAAGCTGTTTTCCGCAACCATGTCATAAAGTCGTTTAACGCCAGTTGTGGTTTCTTCTGATACGCCTTTAACTTCTTTTAACATGTCAGGATATTTCTCATGCATGAGTTTGGTGAGGTCCCCACCATCATCAAGTAGCATGTTAGGTTTCCAGTCATTAGGTCCGGTAATGGTTTGTTCAATACACCACTCGTATTCTTCTTCAGTTTCGCCTTTCCAGGCAAATACCGGAACACCGCTTGCGGCGATCGCAGCTGCTGCATGATCTTGTGTGGAGAAGATATTGCATGAAGACCAGCGCACTTCAGCGCCAAGATCAACTAAGGTCTCAATTAGCACAGCAGTTTGAATAGTCATATGTAGACAACCAACAATACGCGCGCCTGCTAAAGGTTGTTTGCCTGCGTATTTTTTTCGTAAAGACATTAAGCCAGGCATTTCAGTTTCTGCGATGGCGATTTCTTTACGTCCCCAATCAGCAAGAGAAATATCTGCAACTTTATAATCTTGTTCAGTACTCATTTAATGTGCTCCTAAGCATAAAAAAATAAAATTCCATTTACCGGGAAGGTTACTGGCGTAACGCGTCTGCTTTATCGGTGCGTTCCCAAGTAAACTCAGATTCTTCACGGCCAAAGTGTCCATAACTTGCAGAGGACTTATAAATAGGTCGTTTGAGATCCAGCATGGTTAAAATGCCATATGGTCTTAAATCAAAGTGTTCGCGAACTAGTGTTTCTATGTCGCGGTCACTGATTTTCCCAGTACCAAATGTATCAATTGAAATGGATGTCGGTTCTGCCACACCAATGGCATAAGAGATTTGTATTTCACAACGTTCGGCTAGACCTGCAGCGACGATATTTTTTGCGACATAACGTCCCGCATAAGCAGCAGAACGGTCAACTTTAGATGGATCTTTGCCAGAAAATGCACCTCCGCCATGACGTGCCATTCCACCGTAAGTATCAACAATAATTTTACGGCCAGTTAAACCACAGTCTCCAACTGGTCCGCCAATCACAAAGTTGCCAGTGGGGTTAATGTGGTACTTGGTTTCCGCATTTAACCACTTTTCAGGAAGCACGGGCTTGATAATATTTTCCATGACTGCTTCTTGTAAGTCTTTTTGCGAAATATCAGGATCATGCTGGGTGGAAAGTACCACGGCTTCAACTGCTACCGGCACACCATTTTCATAGCGAAAAGTTACTTGGCTTTTGGCATCTGGACGCAACCAAGGTAGCTGACTATTTTTACGCACCTCTGATTGTTTCTTAACAAGGCGATGGGAGTATGTGATGGGCGCTGGCATGAGCACGTCAGTCTCATTGGTAGCATAGCCGAACATTAAGCCTTGGTCGCCCGCACCTTGGTCTTCGGGTTTAGAACGATCAACCCCTTGTGCAATATCTGGTGACTGTGCACCTAAAGCATTAATCACTGCACATGTGTTGCCATCAAAACCTTTGTTAGAGTGATCGTAACCAATTTCATTAACAGTATCTCGGACTAATTTTTCATATTCGATAGTGGCGGTTGTGGTAATTTCACCAGCCAGTACGACCATCCCAGTTTTGACTAAGGTTTCGCATGCGACCCGTGCATCTGGATCTTGTGCTAGAGCAGCGTCTAATACTGCGTCTGAGATCTGGTCAGACATTTTATCTGGGTGGCCCTCAGAGACAGACTCCGAAGTGAATACGTAGCGATTACTCATTTAGTAAGCCCTTTAATATTAAAGTTGGAAATACTGATGCTGAAATTTGCCTGGCTTGATGGATTAAATTTGATTTAATCACACCAACTGGTAATAACTCATTCATGGGGTGTCAGCATATTTAACTAACTAATGCCATTGCATTAATAGCGGGCGTGATTGTACATTGTGCAACGCCTGATGGCGACAACCGACATCACAAAAGGACTGAAATATATGGTGAAAACACTTTCCAGCATGATTCCGCTAGGGACAATTGCCCCCGATTTTGAATTGCTTAATCCGCTCAGTGGCAGCATAGAGTCATTGCAATCACATCGCGGTGAAGTCGGCACGCTGATAATGTTTATTTGTAACCATTGTCCGTTTGTAAAGCATATTACTAACGAGATAGCCAAGCTTGGACAGGAATATCCGGCAAAAGGGATTTCAGTCATTGCGATAAATTCTAATGATGTTGATACGTATCCTGATGACTCGCCAGATAATATGATCAAGGAAGTTCATCAGCATGGTTATCAGTTCCCTTACTTATATGATGAGTCCCAACAAGTGGCCAGGGATTATCATGCCGAATGCACCCCTGATTTTTTCATTTTTGATGCCAAGTTAGCCTGTGTTTATCGTGGCCAGTTGGATGATTCTCGCCCTGGAAATAACATTGCTGTGACGGGTAGAGATTTGCGCACCGCATTAGATGCCATTGTTTCAGGAAAAGAAGTATCGGCTGAGCAAAAGCCAAGCATGGGCTGTAATATCAAGTGGAGAAATGGCTAGCGCCAGTATTCAAAAAGGCAAAATTTGTTAACTAAAGTGTGAATCGTCCATACGATGCTTGCTAGTCACGGGCAACTCGTGGAGAATGTTTGCGCTTTAAATCTGATCACTTTTCAATTGCGGCTTAAATTTGGGTCTCGAGTATAAGTGAGGCTAGCCACATTCGTGGTTTTAAGAGATAGATCTTGTAACGTTTACACTAAAAATAAGTACTAAACCTCGTGGAAAATAATAAACAACTTGCCAATGCCATTCGTGCATTGAGTATGGACGCCATTCAACAAGCGAATTCTGGACACCCTGGTGCACCCATGGGTATGGCAGATATTGCCGAAGTGTTATGGCGAGGGCATCTCAAACATAATCCTAAAGATCCGCACTGGATTAACCGTGACCGATTTGTATTATCAAACGGGCATGGCTCGATGCTGATTTATGCATTACTGCATTTGACTGGCTATGACCTTTCTATGGAAGAAATTAAAAACTTCCGCCAGCTACATTCCAAAACACCTGGTCATCCAGAAGTGGGAGAAGCGCCTGGCATTGAAACAACGACCGGTCCGTTGGGACAAGGCATCGCTAATGCAGTGGGAATGGCGCTTGCAGAGAAAATGTTAGCAGCGCAGTTCAATAAACAAGATAGCGACATTATTGATCACTATACCTACGTTTTCGCCGGAGATGGCTGCTTAATGGAAGGTATTTCACATGAAGCATGTTCTCTCGCAGGGACCTTGAAGCTAGGCAAGTTAATCGTATTTTACGATAACAATGGCATTTCAATTGATGGCGAAGTGCAGAATTGGTTTACTGAAGATATCCCGCAGCGCTTTGAGTCTTATGGCTGGCACGTGGTGCGAAATGTTGATGGGCATGATAGTGGCGCGATTGATCAAGCCATTGACCAAGCCAAAAGCAATCTAGAGCAACCGACGCTTATCGACTGCAAAACTATCATTGGTTGGGGGTCGCCTAATAAACAAGGCACGGGTGGTGTGCATGGTGCACCGCTGGGTGATGATGAAATTGACTTAGTGAGAAAAACGATCGGTTGGAGTCATCCTGCATTTGAAATTCCAGATGATATTTATCAGGCGTGGAGTGCTGTTGCGCAGGGAGCAGAGCAACAAAGTGATTGGCAGCAACAATTCGCACAATACCAAACACAGCATCCCGAACTAGCAAGTGAACTGACACGTCGCATGCAAGGGGATATGCCAGACAATTGGCAAGCTGATACTACTCAAGCATTACAAGAGATAAATCAACAAGCCAAAGCG
>CAZSEZ010000282.1:0-4225 GCA_964606015.1 uncultured bacterium | reverse complement strand
TTTCTTTGAGAACTCGACCCGCAGAGTGAATTGCCTGAGAAATACTTTCTTGATAACTAAGAAAAGGAAGATCGCAAACAGTTAAAGCTCTATTAACACCTCGCTTCACAGCACTAGCATGATGGATCATTTGATCAAGAGTTACAGGCAGTGTCGAACTGTGTCCCAATGCCACCATAGATAGAGAATCACCAATCAAGATCAAATCGATGCCTGCATTATCTAAAATCCTTGCCAACGTATAGTCCCATGCCGTGAGTGATGCGATCGCGCGTCTTTGTTGTTTCCACTTCTGTAATTGTGCGATGGTGACTGCCATGTGGTTCGAGAAATAGAGAGGAACAGTTAATCGATGAAACTTTTGACTGCAAATACTATAGCAATTGTCACCTTAATTTTTGGTGTGGCTATTGCACCTAAGTATTAGGGAACTTAATAGTCGTCTCTAATGTTTAGGTTTCTCGGTTCCCCCTCTTTATCCTGAGGAATCGCTAAAATAAGTCTAACTAGCAGTCACCAGACGGGATTAAATAGCGCGCATGAACCTCAACACTCTAGAAAAGAAGCAGCTTAATACACCTACAATCAAAAAATTAGCCAACGGTTTAACTGTCATTGCCGAACAAATCCCTGTAGATGCAGTAAATTTTAATGTCTGGCTCAATGTTGGTTCTGCGAGAGAAACTAATGAGATCAATGGGATGGCGCATTTCCTAGAGCACATGGTCTTCAAAGGGACACCGAGTCTAGGGATCGGAGAATTTGAGCAACTTATTGAATCTAGAGGCGCTCAAACGAATGCCGCTACTAGCCAAGACTATACTCATTACTACATCACAACCGCCCCCAAAGACTTTGCAGAACTAGCACCGCTTCAGTTAGATGTTGTCTTAAATCCCAGTTTAGAAGACTCAGCATTTGAGCGAGAAAAACTGGTAGTCCTCGAAGAAATCAGAAGATCAGCAGATAATCCTCGTCGGCGCACTTTCTATCAAGCAATGGAAACTTGCTTTGAGAGCTTGCCTTACCGTCGTCGTGTTTTAGGGCCAGCAGAGGTAATTAGCGATCTGAAGTCTCAGCAGATGAAAGATTTTCACGGTTCTTGGTATCAGCCAGAATCGATGACTGCTGCGGTGGTCGGTAACTTGCCTGTAGAAGATTTGATCTCAATTGTTAGCGATAGCTTTGACCATCATTACGATAGCGATCGCAAGACAAAACCTGCTGTCACCCCTGCATATACTCCCGAAAAACCGTTCAAAGAAATTATTCGTCACGAATCTACTGATGAAAGTCTGCAACAAGCTCGCATGGTTATGATGTGGCGAGTTCCAGGAATGGTAGATTTAGCAGAAACCTATGCCTTAGATATTTTGTCTGTCATCTTAGGACAGGGTAGAGTCTCTCGTTTATTCCGCGATCTCCGAGAAGAAAAAGGGTTAGTAACCCAAATTGGTGTCAGCAATATGACTCAAACTCAGCAGGGCGTATTCTACATCTCCGCTCAGCTACCCACAGAAAATATTGCCGAAGTAGAGTCCGCAATCTGCCAACACATTCAAAGAATTCGTACCGAACTAATCGCTGATAAAGATATTCAACGCATCCGCAAGCAAGTAGCAAACCGCTTTATTTTTGCGAACGAAACTCCTAGCGCAAGAGCCAATTTATACGGTTATTACTATTCTCAACTGCAAGATTTAGCACCCGCGCTTAACTATCCTCAGACTATTCAAGCAATTACAGCCAAAGATTTACAGCTTGCTGCCCAGAAATATCTCAATCCAGAGGCTTATGGAATCGTAATTGCCAAACCAGGGAAATAGCTAAAAAGCCAACCTAGTTCTAGTTTTTTAAAGTATTTTGGCGATCGCGTATCACAAATAAGTAATCAGGTTAATTTTGCATAGTCACCAGTTACTTTCCCAACTTTAACTATGATGAGAGCTAAGCTTGCTGGCGCAGACGTTTCTCTGGTTCAACAGCCTGAGTCCTCAGATTATTGTTGGGATTTACCGTACCTTGCAAGTAATGAATTGCTGGGTAATGAGCGATGAGAACGGTTCTGGTTCCTGGTGCCTCGCGGTCAACTGGTTGAGCAGATTGAACGTGGTGGAATACTTGATTATCATGCCAGAACATAGCCTCCCCCTCATGCAAAACAAAAGGATCGAGTAAAGCTTGCTTACCCTCTAAATCGCGATAAACAGCATTTTCTGCTCCTTCAATATTTTGTCTCTCTAAACAAACTAGAAGCGCGCGGTCTGCACCATCGGAGTGAATCCCTTGTCCGGTCAGGCATTTCCCCGCAGTATTTGGATTGATGTGGCTTTGCTGTACTTGGACTAAAATTGGTTCACCTTCGGGAATGTTGTAAGTAGACTGAAAGGCGTCGAGTACTTTCTTGGTTGCCTGGCATTCGAGAAACTGTTCTGGCATTTCTTGATAGCAACGTTGATAACCACCAGAAAAATCATTATAAGTTTCCGACTGAACGAAGCAACTGGCACGAAGCTGAAACCATTGCCCGCCCAATCTCACAACGTAAGCAATATTTTTAGTACGGGTCGCAAAATAATCAGAACTCGGATCTGCACCTAATTCACCACAAGCAGAGATTAGTTGTTGAGCCTCTCTACGATCCAGCATTGGCATTTTCAAAACTAAATCATTTTCCTTGCCGCGAGGATACTGAGAATTTCCAGGCTTGCGATCGCTTAAATCCTGCTCTACATACATGGTGGCTTACTCTCAAAATTGATGATTACAAGCTCATATTAGGCAGCAAGATTTAGAGCAAACTAAGTCTAGTCTGAGTAAGCAAATAAGATTATCTGAGTAAATACTTAGAGTGAGTGCAAATAACGTCTACCAAGCTACATCCCATTTTCTTTCTAGCAACCTTTGAGAGTTGAGAATACGCCACAAACCACCTTCCAGCAATATTACCAAAATAAAACCTTGTTGATTATGGACTGGATAAATCTTTGGGCAAAGCACAACTTTTTAATTTAGTTCAGAGGAAAATACCCTCCTTCTCATCTGGGAGAAAAGCAGTATTAAGACATCAATACTAGGCAAAAAAGCCTGTCGACAATAGGATTAAGACCAACAATTTTAGGTTGTCTCAATTAACTGTTGAACAGCACCAATAACTAATTCTGGTCGATCTAGTTGTATGTTATGGCCACTGTTTTCGGCAATGATCTGCTTGCTATTTGAAGATAGTTTGGTTAAGTCCAACTGAAGCGAGTTCCATTCTTGTAATCTCTCTCGACTCATCCTAGAATCAGCAGAGCCTCGACTCAGAACAATCACCGGTAGATTACCCAGCGATTTGACTAATTGAACTGATTGAAAACTCTTTTCTATATTTCCAAATTCACTGGATGCAGTTGCCCAATAATGAGGACTATAAAAAAAGGATTTAAAGGTATCAAATAAACTTTGAACTTCCAGAGGATATTTTTGCAGATCTTGCTTAATCTTTTTCAGAACAGGCAATACAGTATCTAGCGCCCCAATTAACCGCACCACACCTACCTGGCTGACAATCCTCAAAATCTGATAAAGCCAAGCTGCCATCGTCACACGCCCTTGTATTTCAGATGTCATTTGATCTTCATGAGAAGAATCCACCAGCACTAGTCCCACCACATCATCTGGATATTGACTCGCATACAAACGCATATTTACCCCACCTAATGAGTGTCCAACCAAGATGTATGGTGGCTGAATCCCAGCTTTAGTCAGAAGTAAATGTAATTCAGCCACGCTCTGTTGACTGGTACGAGGATTTTTAGGATTAGGATCACTCCAGCCAAAACCTGCTCGATCATAAGTACAAACCCGAGTAAATTTAGCAATTCCTGATGGAACCACACCCCAAGTAATTGAAGGAGCACCACCACCAGCATCCATAACCACTGTTGGTGTGCCCTGTCCAATAGATTTGATATGCAGAGAGAATCCTCCTATATCGACAAGTTCACCTTGTGGAGGGTATTTACGTCGATCTAGTGCCTCACTTACTTTTTGGTAGATAAAGCCGACAAGTAATAGTGAGATTGTGATGGCACACAGAGCAACCATAGCTATATATTTCCCGTAATTCCAATGGCCAAATTTAGTTAACGATTTACTTTGAGCCTCATTATATTAAATTTGACAATATCTGCGATCGCCCTCATCAAAAATAAATTTTTTCAGAGAATCTTAAAATATT
>CAZSEZ010000281.1:0-4275 GCA_964606015.1 uncultured bacterium | reverse complement strand
AGTTTATGGTTTTGGTCGGACAGTCTGGTTGTGGCAAAAGCACCTTGTTGCGGTTACTAGCTGGTCTAGAAAGTTTGACAGGAGGAAATATCTATATTGGCGATCGCTCTGTAAAATCGCTCCCTCCAAAAGCCAGAGACATCGCGATGGTGTTTCAAAACTATGCACTTTATCCTCATTTAGACGTTTACGACAATATTGCTTTTGGTTTGAGACGTAGCCAGGCAAAAAAACCTTCACCAGTTGCAGACTTTTTGCGGGGCATTACTCGCTCTCTACCCCGAAACTTCCACTATCAGTCTGCTGGGGAAAAAGCGATCGCAGAATCAGTGAACTCCGTTGCCGAGTTACTCCAAATCGAACCTTTGCTATCGCGTTTACCCAAAGAACTTTCAGGAGGGCAAAAACAACGAGTGGCTTTAGGTAGAGCGATCGCGAGATCCCCCCAAGTATTTCTTATGGACGAACCTTTATCGAATCTAGATGCCAAACTCCGTACAGAAACTAGAGGACAAATCGTCGAGTTGCAAAAACAACTAGGAACAACCACGATCTATGTGACTCACGACCAAACTGAAGCAATGACTATGGGCGATCGCATTGCGGTAATGGATCGGGGACAAATCCAGCAAGTAGCCCCACCGCTAGAAGTTTATTCTCAACCAGCAAACCAATTTGTGGCAGGGTTTATTGGTTCTCCGCCGATGAATTTTATCCCTGTAGAATGGCTAGCGCAGGGAATCCTCCGTCACCCGAAATTTAAGCTGGTTCTAGAAGGATCATGGGAACAGATTCTCACTCAACAAAAAATTAGTCAGTTAGTCTTGGGAGTTCGTCCCCAACATTTACAAATAGCTACCCCTGAGACTCAAGACTTTAGCGTGCGGGTCAATGCGATCGAGGCTCTAGGCAACGAAACCTATATCTATACCTCTTTAGAGGAACATCCCGAACAGATTACAATCTCAATTCCTGGAGATCTCCGAGTCAATAGAGGGGAACAATTACCAGTTAAAATTTCCCGCGATGATTTACATCTGTTTGCAGCAGATACAGGTCAATCTCTGAAAACAAAAAACTGAATGAAAATTAATGCGATCGCACATACGCTTCCCAATCTTTTCTGGTTAAACGAAACACAAAACAATCATCCAGATTAAATCTGCGTTTTTCAAGAAGCTTAAAGCCAAAGCGTTGGTAAAACTTATGAGCGCGAGTATTACTAGCCAAGGGATCTACCAGCACCGCAGTAACTAAACTATCTACAAAGCATCGTTCTAAAGCTAATTGCATCATTTTGGTACCGTAACCTTTGCCCAAATCTTCTGCTTCACCAATCCAAATATCAATAGCCCTTAAATTTGGCTCAACATCACCCCAATAGTGTTCTTCTTCTAGAGCTGGATCGATAATTTGAATACAGCCAATTGGGCGATCACCTAGTTGAGCAATTAATTGCTCACGCCATTCTGGATCATGTTTGAGTTCTTGTTCCCATTGCCAATCATCGTTGGGATCGCTAGCGATTACATGAGGTTGTTTGTCCCAGTGTTGGAGTAGGGCAAGATCTTGGATAGTTGCTGGACGGAGGTTGACTTCCACTTTCGCCATTTTAGAACTTATGCAAGTTATTATCTCGTAAGGTTTAACCTTCGAAAATCTCGCTCTCCTGCTGCATATCGTTTTAATACTTCCTTTGTTCTCGTTACCTTCACTGTAATCCCCAAATTCATCAAAACTAATCGCTATCAATGCACTGGAGAAGAGTTTAAATACCTACTTAACTTTCACCATACAGCAATTAGGAAACTGAAAAAGTCACGATCACACTTGACTCTTGAGATCCTCTCGACTGGTGCTAAATAACGTAAAGTAAAGCGATCAGTCTTTTTACAAAGAAACTCAAGTATAAGTCTCACAGGAGACTTATCCCAGACCTCGTCCTTGTAGAGTGAGATAACTTGACAATTCTTTAAGATAAAAAGATCAAGACAACATAATGACTATTAGCACTCCTGATTGGGTAAAAAACGCTGTATTTTATCAAATCTTTCCCGATCGCTTTGCCAAAAGCAAAACTCCCCAACCTGGTTTGTGGTCTTCGACTCGTCTCGAATCTTGGGACAGCAAACCAACTCTATATGGTTACAAAGGGGGCGATCTTTATGGAGTGATTGATCGTCTGGATTATCTGCAGGATTTGGGGATTACAGCAATTTACTTTACGCCTATTTTTCAGTCTGCTTGCAACCATCGCTATCACACTCACGACTACTATCAAGTAGACCCGATGCTCGGGGGGAATAAAGCTTTTATCGCCTTGATCAAGGCAGCTCACCAGAGAGGTCTAAAAATAGTTCTAGATGGAGTTTTTAATCACGCGAGTCGTGGTTTCTTTTTCTTTAATGACATTTTAGAAAATGGCTCCAATTCTCCTTGGTTGGATTGGTTCAAAGTCGAGGCTTGGCCTCTATCAGCCTATGATGGCAGCAAACCAGCTAACTATGATTCTTGGGTAGGTAATCGGGCTTTGCCCCAGTTCAATCACGACAATCCCCAAGTCAAAGAATATATTATGCAAATCGCTGAGTACTGGCTCGAACAAGGGATCGATGGTTGGCGATTGGATGTGCCTAATGAAGTTACTACACCTGGTTTTTGGCAAGAGTTTCGCGATCGCGTCAAGGCAATTAATCCCGAAGCTTACATCGTGGGCGAGATTTGGGACGATGCCTCGCAATGGCTCGATGGGACTCAGTTTGATGGGGTAATGAACTACCGCTTTACCGAACCAACTATTGCTTTTGCTGCTGGAGGTCGTTTTTTACCAGAGTATTGTCAGTATCATTATCACCCTTATCCTGAAATTGACGCAGAGGAATACAGTAAACGTATCCATCACTTACTCACGCTCTACGATTGGGAAATCCAACAAACTCAACTCAACCTGCTCGACAGTCACGATACACCACGCTTGTTGACTTCGGTAGGAGAAGATCTAGATACGATTCTGCTAACTACTACTTTATTGTTTACTTTTCCTGGTGTTCCCTCTATTTATTACGGGGATGAAGTTGGTCTGGCAGGAGGCAAAGACCCAGAATGTCGCTATGGTTTTCCTGATGAATTTGCCTGGAATCGCGGACTTCTCAAGCACTACAAAAGCTTAATTCGACTGCGTCACCAGTATCCAGCCCTCCGAACTGGTAGTTACCAAGTTTTGGCAGCTGAAGGACAGTTTTACTGTTTTGCTCGGGTTCTCGATTCTGAAATTGTGATCGTCGCAATCAATGCTGGAGACTCAAAAATCGATATAACTATTCCTATTCAAAATCTACCAAATCAACCAAAAAAATTAATTTTTGGTTCTGCTCAACTAGGGATCAACGATCACTACATGAAATTGATGATTTCACCTAGGCAATTTGTCTTAATCAACTAAGCACTACCCGAATACTACGATCTCAAATGTAAAAAATCGGCGAACCAAGTACCTTTTCTCATGTATTTTGAGTAAAAATACACAGAAGTGCGGAGGCTTACTGTAGTATGTTAAGCAGGAGTACAAATGAGTACTTCTTTTATAATACCGAGTGGAAACACTGTATTAAAAAGCATATACAGCGAATTTAGTAGCTGGAAAAGTATTTGGCTAAAACATAACCCATTTATTTGAGATTCAAAGGAAACAGGATTAATGTCTAGTATTTTGCATTATGGGGGAGACTCAGCAGATGCGCCAAGCGTGATCGAGGGTCTTGATATAGTTGGTATCCAAGGCGAGGCTACTATCGCTGAAGAACCTGGTGAAGGCGGAGAGAACAATTTTGGTTATGTTGGTACCACAGAGTCTTCCGGATATTTTGATTCTGGAGCCGAAGGTGCGTCAGCTGATGCCGTTGGCGATCTGAACACCGCTGAGACAACGCCAGAAGCTTCCACTGCTTTCGATGAAGCTCCTGTAGAACTAGAAATCTTTGGCGAGGCTCATGTTCCTGGAGGAATTGCTGAGACTTCCGAGTTTGGCGGCGATGATCTAGCTACAGACGATTATGATGATTTCACTGGAGAAACAACTCCAGATTTTGAGATGTTCTAGTCAATCATGGTTGGTAAATTACCAACCAATGGTTACTGTTAGATCTTTAAAATAATCTGATCGCCAGCATAGTAGTTATTTTTCAGCATCTACTGTATGAGCAGAATAGTCTCTATTAATTTTAATTATTAATAAGGTCTATTAGCAGTCCAGATTTTTTTGGAACAGTGTTGTTG
>CAZSEZ010000280.1:0-4291 GCA_964606015.1 uncultured bacterium | reverse complement strand
TGTAGTCGCTAATTAATTAATTTATTGCCCTAAATTGCTCACATTCTCTATTCCGTGTCTTTGAGCTGCGAGCGCAACTCTTCTAGTTCGGCATCAATCGCTGAGGCTGCCTGGGAATCTTGGGGAGCAGTAGCAGAATTATCAGCAGCAGGTAAAGAACCTTGACTAACCGAGCCACCAGATAATTGGGCTTTCATGGCTGCTAGCTCGTCGTCTACACCACTACTAGCTTCGAGTTCGGCAAACTGTTGTTCTAGACCCATACTACCTAGTTCGGCTGCGGACTGAGACTCTGCTTCTAGTTGCATTACCTTATCCTCCATGCGCTCAAATGCTCCCATTGCGGAGGAAGTATCGATCCCGCCGATAGTTTCTTGGAGTTGTTTCTGAGCCTTTGCTGCGTTAGCTCTGGCTTTGAGCATATCTTTTTTGGTTTTGGCTTCAGCAATTTTGCTCTCTAGAGCAATTAGATTACGTTTGAGAGTATCTACGTTGGTACTTTGCTGATCTAATTGGAGCTTGAGGGTTGTTGCCGTATCATTAAAAGATTTTTTTCTGGTTAGAGCTTCCCTCGCTAGATTTTCATCTCCTTTAGAAAGGGCTAGTTGGGCTCTTTGTTGCCACGTATTTGCTTCTTGTTGGTTTTTGTTGTATTGTTGCTCAGTGCGTTTCTGAGTTGCGATCGCTCTTGCTACAGCTTGTCTTAACTGCACCAAATCTTCTTGCATATCGATCACAGCTTGTTCTAAAACCTTTTCAGGGTCTTCTGCTTTACTAACAAGATCGTTAACATTAGCGCGAACGACTCTGCTCAAACGATCGAATAATCCCATGATTCAATACTATCCTTGATTAATGGAGTACAAAATTATTACTATAACAAGCTTTAAATTCTAGCTTGCACAATTCTAATAGGAGATAGCAATTTTTTGTTACTAATGCTATACCTTACAGTGTTACACATTCTCCTATCCTGATTGTTCTTACACATCTATAATAGACCGCACTAACGCAAAGATTTAAATATTCAGTTTGAGCATCATCTCAGGATTAAAGTAAAGGTTTTCTTAAAAAAGCTCATAGTTTAGATATGTAAATTGCTTATATATTGAGGCATGAACCCAACCGATATGTACTGCCCTAACTATTGATTATCTATCGATGCTAAAGAAAAAAGGCTACGCACAACTAAGGAAAGGTACCGAACATTGGAATAAATGGCGGGCTCGTAATCCGCTTGAGAAGTTAAATCTGAAAAATGTTAATCTCAGCAACAATAAATTGATGGGGATTGACTTTCGTGGGGTAGATCTCAGTGGGGCAAATCTAGTCAAAACCAATCTTAGTGGAGCCAATTTAGATGGGGCTAACTTAAGTTATGCTAATCTCGCGCGGGCAAATCTGACTGGTGCAAGTTTGGTTGGAGCAAACCTAACGGGTGCGGTTTTAATCAATACCAATTATCGTAATGCAGAGCTAGTTGGTGCAGTTCTTAACACGGCCGATCTGAGTGAAGCTAACTTGCGAATCGTGAATTTTAGTGGTGCCGAGCTAGTTAATGCCAACTTGAGTCAAGCAAATCTTGATGGAGCTGAGTTTAAGGGTGCGAATCTGACTAGGGCAAATTTTTATTTAGCAAACTTGAGTAATGCTAATTTAACAGATGCCAACCTCGCTGATTCTTACCTTGTGAAGGCTAATTTAACTAGAGCTAAGTTTAACCAAGCCTGTTTGATAGAAGCGAATTTAAGCAATGCAAAGTGTAACTTTGCTAGTTTTATCCGAGCAAATTTACAAGAAGCAAATTTACAAGAAGTAATTCTCGAACACGCGGATCTAACTGATGCAGATCTGACTAAGGGCGATCTTCAAGGCGCTAACTTAGAAGAATCAATTTTGTCAGGAGTTGCTCTTCATAATGCTGATATCTGTCAGGCTAACCTCAGAAGAAGTGATCTTAGTCATGCTCAACTAGTTGAAGCCAGAGCTTTTGATACTAATTTTCAAGGTTGTAATCTGACAGGAGCTTGTCTAGAAAACTTGAAACTAGATCATCGCACTAAGTTATCTAACGTACAGTGTGAATATATTTATTTAGAACGAGGTAAGCAAAAACGCTTTCCTGAAAAACATAGTCAAATTCTTAGTCCTTCAAGGTTTCAAAAGTTAGTCAAGCAAATGGCAGGAACTTTGGACTTATTTTTTGAAGTAGAAGTTGATTGGCTAACAGCGCTATTAGCTTTACAGAGGCTCCAAAAGCAATATAACTGTGAAGAAATCTACATTAGAGAAATTCAGGGTTTAGAAGCTGGTAATCTTTTGATGAGATTATTTGTTCCTGCCCAACTAGATGCAGATCTTTTCACGGAATCATTTTGGCGTAAATATAAGTCTATTCTGGCTCTACGCAGGAAAGCAGAACCGCAGATCTCGGAGCAATCACAACTGTTACTACAATCCTTAGAACCAGAAAGAACTCAGGCTCAAACGGTTAGCCAGCCAGAGCGGTTTTGATCTTAGCTTGATTTAAATTGTGGCCGATAAAGACCAGACGAGTTTGTTTGGTTTCTGTCGGCTGCCATAGGCGATCATAAAAAGTGTCAAAACGATTTCCAACTCCTTGAAGTACCATTCGCATTGGTTTGTCTGCCACGTTAACAAATCCTTTGATGCGGTATATGTCTGTATCTTTTACCAAGTGCTTTAGCTTAACTACTAGGTCCTGAGGGTCGAAGGTATCTGCTGTGACGATTTCTACTGAGTTGATATCGTCATCATGATCGTGTTCTTCTTCGTGATCGTGGTGAGAATGGCGATTGGTTAAATCGTCTTCTACTTTGGCATTGAATCCCAGTAGAAGATCTGGACTAATTTGACCGTCACGACAAGCGACCATTTTGACTCCAACTGGTATTTCTTTGGCTAACCACTGTTTAACTTGTTCTAATTTTTCGGGAGGAACTAAATCTGTTTTAGTAAGTAGTACTAAGTCTCCACAGGCGAGTTGGTCTTCAAACAATTCTTCGAGGGGAGTTTCGTGGTCTAGGTTAGGGTCTTCTGCCCTTTGTTCTTCCAAAGCTTGGAGATCGCCAACAATAGTTCCCTCCGCTAGTGCTTTACAGTCAACGACTGTGACTACTCCGTCTACCGTGGCAGAATTCCGAATTGCAGGCCAGCGAAAAGCTTGTATCAATGGTTTGGGTAGAGCTAATCCCGAAGTTTCGATCAATAAACTATCGATACTATCCTTGCGCTGTAGTAGCTCTTGCATGGTTGGATAAAATTCTTCTTGTACCGTACAACAGAGACAACCATTAGCTAGCTCGATAATGTTGGTGCTAGGGTCTTCATCCTCTTCGCAGACTTGGCAAGAACGTAAAAGTTCGCCATCAATGCCGACTTCTCCAAACTCGTTAACTAAGACTGCAATCTTACGACCTTGATTGTTCTGGAGTAAATGGCGCACGAGAGTGGTTTTGCCCGCGCCAAGAAAACCCGTAATTACGGTGACTGGTACTTTATGCATCGATATACCTAAATTATTTAGTTGATAATTTTTACTGTCTTTCGATTAGACTTTCGGTTAATTTCCTATCCCAAAATTGCCCCTGAGAGGAAAGTCATGCCGATTCCTGCGATCGCAGAACCCGCAAAACGCAAAGGTAAAGAAGTTCTTTGTTGAATATTAGCCAGAGTGGTTTGACCGAGATAAAAAGCGATCGCACTGATAACTAATTGAATACTTGCAAACCCTATTAGATAGGCAATAGTGGGTGTCATCTCTGCCCCGAAAATTGCTTCTCCGTAGGCAAAACCATGAAATAACCCCGCAATACTACCCAGAATGGTTAACAACACTAAATTAAAGTCGCGTTGTAAACCTAGAGCCAAGCCAATTGCTAGAACTGAAACGGCTATGATCAATTCTGGTAAGGGAAGATCGATACTCTGAAGGTGAGTTAGTGTGCCCAAAGCCGTCGCGACTGTGAAAGCTAAAGGTAAGACTAGACCTTTTTTGCCTCTAAGTACTGCCAACAGACCAATCGCCACGACAAATGCCAAATGATCTAAGCCAATCACAGGGTGTCCTAAGCCAGAGAGAAGACCTTGAATAAAATTACTAGGAGTTCCTCCTCCGAAAGGATGATGTGCCCAAGCAGCAGGAATAGTTAATAGACTGATAAATGTTAGAACTAATGTACCTAAACCAGTTCTGGTTACTAAGTACCTTCGCATATCATTACTGAACATGTATTTCTGTACCTCGCAGAAAAAACTAAGGAACATAGCT
>CAZSEZ010000279.1:0-4326 GCA_964606015.1 uncultured bacterium | reverse complement strand
CCTCCTAGAAATACTGGTTCTCCCAATAAGAGTAAAGTATTAGTGATAATTGATCCTGGTCATGGTGGAAAAGATCCCGGTGCGATCGGTATTGGTGGTGTTCAGGAGAAAAGAGTCGTCATGAATATTTCTCAGGAAGTCGCCCGTATTTTAGAACAGCAAGGTATTCAAGTAAAAATGACTCGTAATAGTGATTACTTTGTCAGTTTGCAGGGAAGAACTGCGATGGCAAATAGAATGAACGCTGATTTATTTGTTAGTATTCACGCTAACTCTGCTGGTAAAAATAAACCTCATGTTAGTGGTTATGAGACTTATTATTTCCAAAGTGGTCGTAATTTAGCCGCTACGATTCATCGTAATGTTTTAAGAAAAGTAAATGTTAAGGATAGAAAAGTTAGAAAAGCTCGTTTTTATGTCTTAAGAAAATCAAAAATGCCTTCTGTCTTAGTGGAAGCTGGCTTTTTGACAGGAAGAGAAGATATCCAAAAACTAACTAATCCTAATTTCCAAAAACAAATGGCACAGGCGATCGCTTCGGGTATTATTGAATATGTTCGTGCAAATCGCTTGTAAATAAAACTCTTAGATCTCGATGTGATAATCATTGAATAAAGGGTTGAAGACTCTTCAACCCCTAC
Source organism: uncultured bacterium (assembly GCA_964606015.1). Classification (GTDB taxonomy): domain Bacteria; phylum Cyanobacteriota; class Cyanobacteriia; order Cyanobacteriales; family Xenococcaceae; genus Hyella. The sequence goes on along the minus strand of CAZSEZ010000279.1, from coordinate 3,685 downwards.
GGAAGAAAATTTGTCTTGATTAATTTTGGTGTTTTCTTTATTGCAAATTTTGTTCGCTATCAGCGGTAGGCTTTTCACTTACAGGAGTTTTTACTCGGAGCTATAACTGCTGGGAGTATTAACTCCGAGTAATGACGATCGATAATTTTTGTATTTTAAAAACCAATATGCTCAATTAAAGCTTTAGACATTCTGTCTTTTACTTCAGTCACAGCGATCGCACCTAAATCTCCATCAGCACGGGTTCGGATACTTAAAGTATTAGCTTCAACTTCTTTCTCACCCACAACCGCCATAACAGGAATTTTTTGCTTTTCAGCATTACGGATCATCTTACCTAAACGCTCACCACTCGTATCAACTTCAGCACGAACACCCAAAGCTAACATTTGCTGACAAACATCTTTCGCGTAATCCATAAACTTTTCATTGACAGCAACTAAACGCATTTGGATTGGTGCAAGCCAAATAGGGAAATCACCAGCATATTCTTCAATTAAGATACCGATTAAACGCTCCAAAGAACCAAAAGGCGCACGGTGAATCATAATCGGACGCTGACGACTACCATCGGGTGCAGTATATTCTAGATCGAATCTTTCAGGGAGATTATAGTCTACTTGAACAGTACCGAGTTGCCACTCCCGTCCTAAAGCATCTTCAAAAATAAAGTCTAATTTAGGACCATAAAAAGCCGCTTCACCGGGAGCTTCAAAGTAATCCATTTCTAACTGTGTTACGGCTTTGCGGATCGCATTTTGAGCTTTATCCCAAACGTCATCTCCACCGATATATTTATCAGAAGCAGGGTCACGGAAACTTAAACGAGCTTTAAAGTTTTTCAGTTGTAAACTCTTGAAGACAGTGAGGATTAAATCAACTACATTAAAGAATTCTTCTTCTAATTGATCAGGAGTTACAAATAGGTGAGAATCATCTACAGTAAAACCACGAACCCGAGTTAAACCTCCTAATTCTCCAGACTGCTCATAACGATAAACTGTACCAAATTCCGCTAAACGCATTGGTAATTCACGGTACGATCGTAATTCACTCTTGAAGATTTGAATATGGAAAGGACAGTTCATGGGTTTAAGAACAAAGCCGATTTCATTCTCCGCTTCCTCTTGATTTTCCGCCATCATGGGGAACATGTCTTCTTTATAGTTCTGCCAATGTCCAGAAGTTTTAAATAAGTCGATTCGACCAAGGTGAGGAGTCACAACTGGTAAATAACCTCTTTTCACTTGCTCTTGTTTCAAGAAGTCTTCTAAAGTCGATCGAATGATAGTACCTTTAGGAGTCCATAAGGGTAACCCAGGACCGACAGGATCACTGAAGATAAATAAACCTAATTCTTTACCTACTTTACGGTGATCTCTTTTTTTCGCTTCTTCTTTACGGCGTTTATATTCCTTGAGTTGTTCAGGAGTTTGCCATGCAGTACCGTAAACTCGTTGTAATTGTTGATTATTTGCATCTCCACGCCAATAAGCACCCGCAACACTTTCCAAATCGATCGCTTTGGGATTAAGGTCTCCTGTATTTTCCACATGAGGACCAGCACATAGATCCCACCATTGGTCATCTAAGTGATAAACGGTAATAGTATCGTCGGTAATACTATCTAAAATTTCTAATTTGTAGGGTTCATTGATTTCTTTGATTCTAGTTTGAGCTTCTTCTCTAGAAACGACTTCTCTGATTACGGGTAATTTTTTGTTGATGATTTTAATCATCTGTTTTTTGATGGACTTTAAATCTTTTGCAGTGATAGGTTCAGGTAAATCGAAGTCGTAATAAAAACCTGTTTCTGTCCAAGGTCCGATCGTTACTTGAGCATTAGGATATAGTTTCTGTACTGCCATTGCCATAACGTGAGAGGTGGTATGGCGAATTTTCTTTAATTCTTCTGATTCACTAGTGCGAGGTAATTTAATCGGTTCTTGATTGGACATGAATAATAAATATAATCTGCTGTCTTTGATACTAATAGATTATTGATCTTACAATAATCAGACGCAACTTTTCATAGTCATTTTGATCTGAAATTAATAAGTTGACAAGGCATCTTACTATTAAAACCTAAAACCTCTCTTAGCCAATACATCTAAAACTCAACTCAGTTTATATCTGAAAAACCTTTCATTTATTCTTCGGATAATCTCAGCAAGTTAAGCTCCAATTCTTACATTCTGATTAGATTGATTTCATTTAGGGCATGAATAATAGAATCATCGAAATAAGAAAAGGAGCTTGAAACTATGAATCGTTTATTTTCTATTGCTTTATCCACTTTATCTGTTGTCGCAGTTGTATCTCCTAGTTTTGCTCAGGATATCGTTGCTTCTAAAACTCACTCGACAAAGTTCGATCGTCTTAACGAAACACGCACTAGTCAAAATATTAATCATAATGCTCAAACTCCCAAAGACCAGGAAGTTGTAGCTCTAAAAAAGGATTCTAATAAAGAAAATCAATTAGCCCCTGTAACTTTAGTAAACATTGCTTTCCAAGGATTTTTAGAAGATCAAGGAATAAAAAGTGGTAGTGCTTTTCTTTATTCTGTGACGATCGGTGATGTGACCGCAGAAAAACTAGTTCAAAGTGCGATCGACAAGGGACGTTTATCTCCTGAAACTATAAACGATGAAGGTTATATCAATATTGTTCAAGATCAATTAGATTTCTTTGGTTCTAAATAGAAATCAATGGAGCTTAAACTCCACATGGGAGTTGGGAGTCCACACTCGTCTCCACAATGGAGATATGACTCCTCGAGATCGTCAATAAATAAGGATTAACTTTGTGACTCAAAACTAACTGTTCGGTAGAATAGAAGACTAAATAGATTTGACCTTATCAAAAAATACTATGTCTTCCAAATCCAGAGATAAACATATATCTACATTAGTGAAAGTTTTTCGTAATTCTGGTTATGACGGTGCTTCGATTTCTCAAATTTCTAAAGCTACAGGACTAGGCAAAGCTAGTCTTTATCACCATTTTCCGGGTGGAAAAGAAGAAATGATGAAATCTGTTTTAGATTTTTTAGGTAAAAGATTAGAAAATCATACTATTCAAACCTTAAGGGGTGAAGGTACTATCCCAGAACGTTTTGCGAAAATGGGAGAAGCATTTATGTCTATTTATGAAGGGGGTGAAGAACCTTGTATCTTAGCGATCGTTTTGTTGGGTAATGCTCAAGATAAATTTCAAGAACAAGTTCACCATTTTTTCCGATCGTGGCTTGATGAGATGACCAAAGTTTTAGTGGAAGATGGTATGGATGCAACAACAGCTCAAGCAACAAGTGAAGAAATTGCGATCGGCATTCAAGGCTCCTTGATTTTAGCTCAAGGTTTAAGTGATCCTGCTATTTTTCGTCGCTTCATTCAATCTATTCCTGAAAAAGTCAAAAAAGGGTAAAGGGCAAAGGTAATTAATTTTACAAGCAACCTCAAACTAAGATAAACCATTAATAACACCTTCATTGATAAAGCTATTCCTTACAAATTAATAACTAACAAGGAGTGTAAACTCCCTCATATATAACCAAAAAAAGAATTTTAAGTAATCTCTTGACAGTTTACTAGAACGATCGTTACAATAAAGCTGTACCGATCGATCGGTATTAAAATAAAGAAATAAAAAAAAGGAAAGAAATAATGATTAAACTATATGG
>CAZSEZ010000278.1:0-4337 GCA_964606015.1 uncultured bacterium | reverse complement strand
AAGCGATCGCTGGTGAAGCTGGTGTACCTTTCTTCAGTATTTCTGGTTCTGAATTCGTAGAAATGTTTGTCGGGGTTGGTGCATCTCGCGTTCGCGATCTGTTCAAGAAAGCTAAAGAAAATGCTCCTTGTTTGATTTTCATCGATGAGATCGATGCTGTTGGTCGCCAGCGTGGTGCTGGTATCGGCGGTGGTAATGACGAGCGTGAACAGACGCTTAACCAGTTGCTAACTGAAATGGATGGTTTTGAAGGTAATTCTGGCATCATCATCATCGCAGCGACTAACCGTGCTGACGTTCTTGACTCTGCACTAATGCGTCCTGGTCGTTTTGACCGTCAGGTAATGGTAGACAACCCTGATATTAAGGGTCGTCTAGAAATCCTCGAAGTACACGCTAGAGACAAGAAGATCTCTACTGAAGTGTCTCTAGATGCGATCGCGCGTCGTACTCCTGGCTTCTCTGGAGCGGATCTCGCGAACTTACTTAACGAAGCAGCCATCCTAACTGCTCGTAGACGCAAAGAAGCTGTCACTATGGCAGAAATCGATGATGCGGTAGACCGTGTTGTTGCAGGGATGGAAGGTACTCCTCTAGTTGATGGTAAGAGCAAGCGTTTGATTGCTTATCACGAGGTAGGACACGCGATCGTTGGTACTCTAATCAAGGAGCACGACCCCGTTCAGAAAGTAACTTTGATTCCTCGCGGACAAGCTCAAGGTTTAACTTGGTTTACTCCTGATGAAGACCAAGGCCTAGTTTCTCGTTCTCAACTTCAGGCAAGACTTGCAGGAGCAATGGGTGGACGCGCAGCTGAAGAAGAAATCTTTGGTTATGACGAAGTAACAACTGGTGCTGGTGGTGATTTACAGCAAGTAACTGGAATGGCTCGTCAAATGGTAACTCGATTCGGCATGAGCGACCTAGGGCCTTTATCTCTTGAAAGTCAGGGTGGTGAGGTATTCCTCGGTGGCGGTTTAACCTCTCGCTCTGAATACTCTGAAGAAGTTGCAGCTCGTATCGATGAGCAGGTACGTCAAATCATCGAACATTCCCACCAGATTGCACGCAAGATTGTCCGTGATAATCGCGAAGCAGTGGATCGCTTAGTTGAGTTACTCATTGAAAGAGAAACCATTGGTGGTGACGAGTTCCGTGAGATTGTAGCTGAGTATACTGAGGTCCCTGAAAAGGAAAGATTTGTACCTCAAATCTAGGTCAACAGACGAATAGATAACTAATTAATTTTTCGAGAGATGGCTTAAAAACCATCTCTTTTTTTGTGAATTCAATTTATCAGTTGGCGAGCGTGATCACAGTGGAGTGAAGTTTTCTTGCTTATGCTTGAAACGTCTATCTCAATTGATTATCAGTAATGAAGTTTTGGAAAAATTTAGCTCAAGTTTTCTTTGGAATAATCATTGGCTATGTGATTGCAAGGATTATGCATATAGTTCTGGCATTTAGCAGTATTCCTCTTTTAGTTCAGGCTTTATCCATAACCAATGGGGAAAGTGGTTCTGTCTTAGGCGCTATAGTCTCTCTTGGTATGATTTTGGCTGGTTTTGTTGTAGCTATAGCGATAGGGATTATTAGTAATTTTTTGTTGATTGCTTTTATTCCTATTCCAGGGGTAGTTTCCTCGTGTACTTCAGCAGTAATGACCTTATATCTTTTACTGCGAGTAGTTTTAGCCTCTTGATCGGTTGAGGTTTGTAAAAATGATTTAGTCGATATTGACAGGGTTAGCCAAAAATAGTTGATCGCAAAGCTAAATATAATTAATATTCTTGACTAAGCGATCGCAAATAGTTAAACCAAGCTAAAAAGCCTGAATCCACTCCTTGATTTGATATTCAGTCCAAATGCCGTTTTTCCAGTAAGGATCGCCTTCGACTAATTCTTTTACTTGGGCTTCTGATTCTGCTTCATAAATGCCAAAAACTAATGAATTATCTTTTGTGGGGCCTAGAGTTACCAAAGTTCCCGCTTCTTTTTGTTGGCTCAAGCCAGCTAGATGGGCTTCACGGTACGGAGTGCGCTTTTCCAGGGCGTTTTCACAATAACTTCCCCACATCACATATTTAGACATATCTAACTATTTTCAAAAAGAGACGACAGTAAGTAAGATACTTTAAAATGGTTTCTCGTTATCATGAGAAAGTACTAAAGAGTTTAGGATCGATTGGAATTTAATCTATGAGCTATGCTTCCTCCTCTGCCAGGGCAGAAATTAATGAGTTAAGACGCTTAAAAACTCTATTACCGCCAGAACTTCAAAGCTGGGTAATAGTGGAAGGAAGTACCGAGGTGAACCCGCCTCTGATTCGTTGTGAAGAATTGGGTAAAGATGAAATTGAGATTCAAATTGATCTGCCTAAATGGGATAACTTGGCGATCGACCAGAGAAACCTTCTGTTCTGGCACGAAGTAGCAAAAATCCAGAACGATACAATTCCCAGGGAAGGTTGGGAAATGGCAGCTTTAGCTATCGGTCTGGGTGGTGCTGTAGGAGAGCTTTGGGTTCAAGATGGGTTGTTACTATTCTTAGCTCTAACTTTGTGTGGAATTTCTGGTTATCGATTGTGGCAAAAAAATAATAGTGAAAAGACTCTTGTCGATGCGATCGAAGCTGATGAGAAAGCTATAGCCTTGGCTACACGCTTTGGTTATTCTTTGCCTAACGCTTATAAAAGTCTTGGTAGTGCCTTGAAAACCATAATCGAGCAGACTCCTGGTCGTCGCAACCGCAAACAGTATGAAGAAAGGCTTCAAGCATTACGCAAAAGTGCAGCTAAAGCCAAAGCCAGAATGGGTAACGAAAGCGAGCCTCTTGGGGGAGCAAATCGACGTCTTTAAGTTAATTTGACAGTAAATATACTGAATTCTTTAAACAATAGACGTATTTTAATGTAGATTTCAGTAAATTCTCAGAGAACTTTTATATACAGTTGAAGCAACTTAAAGCTCTGAGTTATTCTATTGGCAGTCAAAGTTTCGGTTTTTACTGACTTTTGGCAAGGATAAAAGCCAACCAAGGCAAAAGACCAACCAACAGCCGAAAACGAATGAGTAACCAGCATCCAGAAGATCAGTTTCAGCTATCTCACAGTAATAGTCGTCCTGTCATTGAACTGCCAGAACGTTTAACTGTTTTGGAAGCTGTAGCCTTCAGAAAGGCATTCGAGGAACTGATGGAGGATGAGCGTTTAGTTTCGGAAGTAATTCTTGACTTTAGTAAGACTAAATTCATAGATAGCAGCGGTGTTGGTGCTTTAGTTGCTAATTACAAATCTGCGATCAAAAGTGAAGTTCAGTTGGTCTTGAGGTCAGTCCAACCTCCGGTGATTGCTGTATTGTCCTTAACAGATCTTTTGCAGTTGTTTCAGATTGAGTCTGATGAAAGTTTGGGTATTCAAGCTGCTCCAGAAACTCACCCATCTATTAGTTCTCTTGTTAAGAGGCTTATGGATATTGTTGGTGCGTTAGTAGGTCTTACACTAACAGCAGTAATTTTAGTTCCAGTTGCGATCGCAATAAAATTAGATAGTCCAGGGCCGATTTTTTTCAGTCAGACTCGTTGCGGCTGGCTAGGAAAAAAGTTTCAAATTTGGAAGTTTCGCTCAATGTGCAATGATGCTGAGGCTTTGAAGAAGCAAGTTAAAAATCAAGCAAGTGGGGCTTTTTTTAAGAACGATGCTGATCCTCGGATTACCAAGATAGGTAGCTTTTTGCGTAAAACTAGTCTAGATGAGTTTCCCCAGTTCTGGAATGTTTTGAAAGGTGATATGAGCTTGGTTGGTACTAGACCCCCTACTGAGGAAGAAGTGGAATCTTACCAAGTACCTGAGTGGCAAAGACTTAATGTTAAGCCTGGGATGACAGGAGAATGGCAAGTAAATGGTCGCTCTAGTGTACGTAACTTTGAAGATGTGATTGCTTTAGATTTGCGCTATCAGAAAAATTGGAATTTACGTTACGATATCTTTCTAATTATTAAAACGGTGACCGTTCTCTTCAATAAAAATAGTGGTGCTGTTTAGTCGAAGTCCTGGAAGTGAATCTGTTTTTTTGTAGTAGTCACAATAATCTATTTCTTCATAAATTATGCCTTTCGATCCTTCGGAGATTAATCTTGCTGAATATATCGAGCATACTTTGCTTAAGCCCTCTGCTATCCCAGAAGAAATTCAGCAGTGTTGTCGTGATGCCATCCAATATAATTTTCCGACAGTATGTGTGTATCCTTGTGCCGTGAGACAAGCAACAGAGATGTTGCACAATCACAAAGTAGAAATCTGTACGGTGATTGGTTTTCCTACAGGGGGAAGATCGGA
>CAZSEZ010000277.1:0-4337 GCA_964606015.1 uncultured bacterium | reverse complement strand
CATTCACCGTGTCTCGCCAGCAAAGTCCTCAAGACGCTGTTGATGTGCGGATACAGTGAATCTTATTGGATGAGCTCGAGACGTTCCCAAGAAAAGGATGCGAAGAAGGAAAACAAGAGTGTATCGGTCTGCGTATTGTCCGAAGCAGCAATAATCGTGTTGTGGAATTCTAGCTTTTTACGACTTACGAATGAACGGCCGTGGTATCAAGAGGAAGATATATCGTATCAGACGATTGAAAGTGACGATATCGTCTTGCTTGAGTTCTTGCTCAAGAAGAAGAATAGGGTATCGGCAAGTATGACCAAAGGCAAGGACAAGACGGGTCACTTCAAGACAGCACCCCGGTTACTCCTTCGAGTGTCTCAATGTGTCCAGCTGTCCATTGACAAGAAGTATTTATCCAACAAGGAGAAAGTGGAAAGTGATGCTGTCATGGATCAAGTGGTTGTCGGGATAGAACGACTTGTTGTGTCTTAGGACAACTACCGTTATTCGATACGAGCGTAGAGCCCTTTCCGTTCATGGACAAAGTGTTGTTGCTGTTGACCTTTCAAAGAAGGAGGAATGACGTTGGTTTTGCTTCTTGTTGTCTATGTATCGTTATGACGCTCGTTTGGTGACTGTTGATAGAGACCAGAGGTGTGACTGCAGCACAAGATCGTCAACAACATGTATTGCAAGCAAAGCAGTTGGAAAGGGACGTACTGGACTCTTGCTGCCTTGAACTCAATCTTGATCGTATCGTACCCATCCTATTCGCTATTTTCTTCCTCTCTTGAGGACCAACAACAACTAGAACCTATCTACTTGATATCCATCTCTCCATCATTCTCCAAAACTATTCTTGCAATGCTATGACATGTACAATCTCCAAAACGGCGACTGTTCACTCGTGCTGCAACATCCTGGTGCTATTCTGATTGCGCTTCTCCTTCTTCTTGAATGTCTTTGTAAGCGATCTGTAACATTCCTCGATCGATATTCCGGTACGAATGTCGGCATGGGTGACACCAGCTACCCGGATCATCCCAAATCGGATCGATTGTGTTCCCAATGTCCAAGAAATACGTCTACGAAAAGTTCGAGAGTTTGGAATGGTCGTTGTTGAGTCGATGCGATGCTTCCTGCATGATTGTGTTGGGCGCTTCCACATACGGAGGGGTCCACCAATCCCTCCACTCCATGATGCTGTCCCCCAGTGGGATGGGAGATGCTGAAGCATAAGATATGTTGATGGATGTGTCCGTAATGGTTTTGATCTATCGCAGCACTTCCAGAAAATCGTCTCACACTTGAGTTGCTGTCAACCTTTTTGGGTCCCAATGGACTCTTGTCCCTTCTGCCAAGCAAGACAAAGACGGAGGCACATTCAGCAAGTCTACCTTTGACTTCCGCCTCGAACCCATCAAAGTCTCTTGCGTAGTATGTGACAACATCTACATGCGGATCCCAACGGTGGGATTGGATGTGAGGACAAAAGACAAAGAGACGGATGCAAAGCAATCCACAACAGGGGCCAGAATTGAAGAGTTGGACGCAAAATGATCCATGACGGGAGCCGCAATCAAAGAATGCAAAGACAACAACATCATGGGAAAGGAAAGAAGAAACCGACAAAGTGACCAAAGACAGCGGGAATGTATACAGACATTGAGAAGGCGGACACGGGCCGAAGCACGGCTATCTATCGATACATGATAGAAAGACGGAACGAAACCTAAAGCTCACGACTTTGAATACATACTCTGATTATCAATACACGAACAACATGGATCTAATGGATTGGGTGCTCGCTGTTCGAGCTTTGTGGACGGTGCTCCCCCTGGTAATCAGCATTGATTGGCCTGTGTGGGTGTGGCGACTTGGATGGCGGTATCCACTCCGACTGTCTGACCCCTCAGACAATGGTCTTTCTTTCTTCGATAATTGTCGTTTAGGACGGCTTCGAGATTGTCGGAGACGACCTTGTTCAACTCTGGAATGAGTTTCTTGAAGTAAACGACAGAGGCTTGATTCTCGGTAGAGCGAGAGCCGGGTGGCGGATAATAATCCTCGAGAGCTTTCTGGATCTTTTCCTCGTCACCACAGTTGTGGCAGTAATCGATGAAACGGACCGCTGTTTGGGTATGTTGGTGTAGATGTACAAGAACGACAAAGTGTTGATTGTGAGGATCGATTCGTTGTTCAATGAAAGGAACACTTACACAGACAAGAACGCACGAAGACATGAACACACACAGAGAGAGAGAGATTGACCTGAACACAGATCACTTGATTGTTTCACCTCCTTGGAAACAAAACGAAATCTGACCACCACCAACAACGACACTCTCAAATGGAGTGGTGCACTGAACTTACCTCCTCCCTTTTTGAAGTCGATTTTGATCTTCTTGACACCTTTGATCCCCTTGAAGCCCATGAATTGGAGTGAGTTTCTGCCGGTGTTCTTCGCCCAGAAGTGTTGCTTTTTGCCGTTCGTTAGTTCGATAGTGACCTTCACCGAATTCTCTTCGTGTACATCGAGAAAGTTGATGACGTTGATTGAGACTGGGAAACGAAAGTTGTAGTGGATGGAAAAGCCATGGTTGCACGCCTCGGTTTGTGCGTTGTTCGGACGTTGGAGGGTCCATACCTTGCTGTTTGTTCCCGCGTAGCAATTTCTGTGCGGGTTGAGTGATCCGTTGCTCCACTTCTGTTTGCCACCAGCGCCTACGCCGGGGCCCTTCTCGGGACAACCTTGATTTGGCATACCCAAATGGGGACTCTTGCCCGGATTTCCCGCATCGAAGAGGTTGACCATCCCGCCAGGCGACTTGCACATGTTGTTCTTGGGCACCGCAGAGACTCGGACAGCATACGGTGCACCCCAATACGAATTCTTGTTGACGTACGTCTTCTTGTCGACCACCTTGGTACTTCCTTCCGAGTTTCCATTTAGACGGTAGCACCCACCACACCTGATTAAAGCCCGGGCTGTTTGGGCATCATCATCATCATCATCATCATCATCGGTGGCTGTGATGGTCGTTGCTGTCAAGTTGCTCATGACGGTCGGAGTGTCTCCATAGTCATCCATATCCGTGTAGTCCTGATGATAGGTTTCGTCATCCACGTCCTCGTTGAAAAAGACTTCGGCATTTTCGAAGCCAATATCGTCGTACACGTCGTGGGCGTCACCAATGGGATCGTTGTTGCTGTTCATGGTGTTTTGGGCGGCGGCTGTCGCGATGGTACGGTTGCTCAGACTCCCCTGAAGTAGAAGCCGGCTGTTGGCATCACCGTTGTCAGGGATGCAAAACAGACAGCTGGACCCACCCCTGTAGAACAGGTCATACCAGATAATCATGGGCTCAGCGAGTCGTCTCTGTCCAACAACAGAAGATGGCTTGATCACACCTTGTGAATCGTTTGGGTCATCTTCGTCGGCACTTCCCAAAAGTTGTCGACGGGCGGGATTGTCGCAGAGTTTGGGGTTCAGATCGATGATCTTGAACTGATCATACAGATCCATCTTGTCAAGCTCGTTTTCCAGGGCTCTCCGGATATACTGCCACTCGTATGCGTTGCACTGTAGATCGGTGATGGAGAAGATGTCGACTTCGATCGTATACCAGATGGAGTCCTCGCTGAGGTTTGGGTCGGTGGTGCACTTTAGTTTCAGTAGTTCACGACGCGCATCATCATCATCATCAGTGGCACCTCGAAGACCAACCGCATTGTCCGGTTCACGTGCCTCATCCGGTTGCGACGAGGCAATCGCCAACAACGGGAGAAGCAAGACAAACAGTGAAACCATCCGGAAGAACATGGTTGCTACTGGTGTTGGTGGCAAGCAGAGTCGTTTTGTGCTGCGTCGAGAGAAGCGATGAAGATGCAGTGCCTTTGGTGATTTCTTGGTTGCCAAAGTTGTGTACCCACGATACTGCGAGCGTTTTGCCCACTGTATCGCTTCTGCTCATGGCTTTGTTGCCAACCGGGAGTTTGATGGTGCTGTGCGGAGTCTTTTGTAGGTCAATGAACCCCTTTCGTGAGAGAAAAGTCCGTTTCCTTCCATTGTAACACTTAACCGTGTCGATGACTGTTATCAATAAGTCATCACACGTACAGTATGAGTTGGCCTTTCTCCTCGATTCGTTTCGGCACATTCACGATCAGCACACTTAACCGGGAACGCCATATATGGGTATCCGGGAATAGTATGTACGCCTACATTTATTGGGAAGCGTAGTACCCGGCAGGTGAGGCATCAAGGCTTCGGACTCAGGTGTCCGCTTCGTAATTATATCATACAACGCCGTCTCGGACAATCTACCAAAAAGGCGGGTGGTGTCCGA
>CAZSEZ010000276.1:0-4360 GCA_964606015.1 uncultured bacterium | reverse complement strand
ACTAGTAGCTTACTACCGTTTGCCGTAGCACCTCCGCCCCTGTTGGCACACAATATCAAAACTAGTGAAGACGTAGGAGTGACATTTCATATTGAGCCAGATCATAATCCTCGCGTTGGCACGAGCAATCAGGCTTGGTTTGCTCTGACTAGGCAAGGGGGTAAATTAATTCCTCTAGAAGAATGTGTTTGTCAGCTAAATGTTTATCTAACTAATCAGGGGAATCGTTCGGATACGCCAACTCTTAGCCCAGAATTGGTGCCAATCTCTCCAGAGCAGTATCGCAATATTCCAGGAGCCAATATTACTTTTCCTCAACCTGGAATCTACGATCTTGAATTAGTGGGAAAACCAGCGATCGCAGGAGATTTTGCGCCTTTTCGTGTTAGCTATCCTGTCACTGTCAAACCTGGATTGATTTCGGAGCAGAATTTAGTTAGTGAAGAAGCAGAACAATCTCCCGTCAAAGAGGACTCTGTAGAGCCAGCTAATCTTCAAGCTGAATTGTCATTGCAGTCTGAGTCTGAGCCTTTATCTCAGCCAAAAGCTTCTTCGGTTACTCCATGGTTGATAGGAACTATAGGAGGAGGCTTAGCTGTTTTGTTGCTGCTCCTCCGTAAACCTAAAAGTCCTAGCTAACTACTAATTAAGCTTGTTTGGGGACAAATTTTAAGGAAACCCCATTCATGCAATAACGCTGACCAGTAGGACGGGGGCCATCGCCAAAAACGTGTCCTAAATGACCACCACAACGGCCACAGTGAACTTCAGTTCTTACCATAAAGAAAGAACGATCTGTAGTAGTTGCGATCGCATTATCTAGAGGTTGATAAAAACTAGGCCAGCCAGTGCCACTGTTGAACTTCGTTTCCGAATCAAATAAAGGTTGACCACAGCCAGCACATTCATAAATACCTGCGTCGTAAAGCTTATCAAGAGGGCTGGTACCTGCTCTTTCTGTCCCATGTTGGCGTAGCACTCGAAACTGTTCGGGAGTTAGCTGTTCTTGCCACTCCTGTTCAGTTTTTTCAATTGCAAATTTTTCTTGTGACGTTCCCATGACAAATTTCCAGTATTTATTCAGTTATTTATTACTCAATCATTATGAACGAAAAAACAGACTAACTGTGAGAGCAATTTTTATCAACTTTCACCAGTCTGTTCCAAATTTTCGTCCGAGCTTCTCTCTGCTAGATCATGTAAGAAAAAGAGAATTAACCAGAGTATGATCATGCGAAAAGTATCCGAAGTCAAAGTGGCCCAGATTGCTCCACTTAGGCCGTAAAGGGGAATTAGCCACAAATTCAAAATTACGTTAAGGATTGCGGCTGTGACTTGAACCAGACTACGGATCTTTTGATGGCCAGAGCCTGTAAGAGTATCTGCTGCTAGCCATTGCAAACAAGTAATAGCAGGAACAGGTGCTAACCAACGCAACGTAGAAACTGCATTTGCATATTCAGCGCCGAGAACTTTTGGAATCAATGGCGCTAAAACTTGATATCCCAAAATACTGATAATGCAGTAGCCCAAGATTAGTGGTAAAAGCTTTTTCGCAAATTTGAAACAATTACGAATTCCTTTGGCTCCCTCTTGGAAAAACCTGGCATAACAGGCAGCAGATAGGGCATTGAGCGGGACATTGCCGATATTGATAAAGCGATATGCCGAGCCGTAGATCCCAGTCGCTTCTAAAGTTGCCATACTAGCCAACATGGTCTTATCAATGTTGTTATTGATATTGCTAGCTGACATGCCAATCGAGAAATAAATACCCTGGTTGATGTCTGATTTAATTCGCTTGAGATTCAAACTAGGCATGCCCACCATTCGAGTTACTGTGCCGAGAGCAAGTAAGCCAATAGCAAGGGAACTCAAAAAATAGAGGATTGACCAAGTGGTCACACTAAAGTGACTAGAGTCTCCTCCTGGCTTAAAGAGTGTAATAAGGCATAGAGCAGCTAGTAGTTTCCCTACTGTGCTAAGAACTACGAGCTGAGCTGTCTTCTTTACTAAATCTACGGCTCTGAATACTTTAGTGGTTGCTTCAAATAAGCCAAGAAGTAGTAAATCTGCCAACAGCAAAGCTGAAATCGTGAAGATGGAGATATTATCAGGAAAAATCCAGCGTGAAATAAGCAGTAAAACTGTGACGAAAAAGGCACTGTTGCAGCCAAGAATCAATAATGTATTTCCCCAATGGCTGGCGAATGCCTGACGGTTTACTGAAACTTCTTTGACCAAAACACTGTCTGTTCCCAAGGCAATGAAGGGAAAAAGTAAGGATGCTAAGGAGGTAACACCTACAAAAGACCCGTAATTTTCTGCACCAAGTGCTCTAGCCACGATAATGAAGTAGGCAGCCTGCACTACTACATTGACTAGCCTGGCTATCAGCATCCAAGAGGTATCTTTAAACAGGTTTTTTTGGGTCAGTTTGGAGAGCTTGGATTGTAACTCCTGTAGGTTCATTACTTAACTTATATGGCTATTGAGGTTTTAGGTCTATCAGATGATTTTTAAATCAAGTGACTACTCCAGCTTGAGTAATCAAACCCATTTTGTCCCAAAGCCCAATCTTTAGCAAAAGAGTTTGCTTGGATACTTTCGAAAATCTCTTGAATTGAAAAAGAGCTGATATTGTTTTATAGCTCTTTTCGAGATGTCTAGACCAGCGTATTATGGCTGAATTTAGCTAAGCGATTAAATCCTTGAATAGTTTTTCTCTTGTTGTTTTTGCAAAAACTCTTGGAGTTGATCAGCTCCGCCAATATAGTTACCTCCTAGCCAAATTTGGGGAACTGTTATCGGTGTTTTTGGGCCGATTAAAGGTTTAACTCTTGCCAGCATTTCATAGAGAGCTTCTGGGTTACGAACCACATCATGATAGGTATACTCGATTCCTTGCTCCTGTAAATAGGCCTTGGCTCGTTTACAGTGAGGGCAACTTTCCTTACCAAATAAATGACTTCTTTGAATTGGGGTATTGCTAGCATAGGCTTCTACTACTGCCTGAGTCAGTAAACCGCGGTTAAGAGCATGACCTTGACTAATCACTTTATCTGCCACCATGACGATTGGTGCATGCCAACCGCCTTTCAGTAAGGGTTTCCACCATTCTGTAAGCCATTCTCGGACTTCTAATTCAACTGGAATGCCTGCTAGCTCTTGTTCTAGAGTATCTTTGATGACATCTTTGGTTAAAGTACATTCTCCGCAGGGAATTTTAACTTTGAACGGTCCCCAAGCTCCTGCCCAACGATATAGGGTAATAGGTACTTTATACATAGTTGAAATTTCTCCTAGAGCACAGTTGATTACTTAAGTCTTTGGATTAAGCTTGGCTGACTTGGTTTAAGCTCTTATGAAGGAGAAATGAGTATTACCTGAAAGTGTTAGATGTTGTGTTACTTGTGCGATCGCTATTCTGAGCTTTCTCTAAAAAAATTTTCTATAGAAGTTTTTTGAACTCACCAATTTTTAAACCAGCGTCTTTGATAATTCCACCCATTGTGTAGGCATTGATGGGATTAGCTCTTGGTATCACAATAATACGACTACCATCTGACATGGAAATATGCTTGCCCTGCCGAATTACTTTGAAATTGGCTTTTTCAAAAGCCTTGATCGCCCTTTTATGATTGATTCCTGCAAGCTTTGGCATTTCTAACCTACTTCTACATATCTAGATTCAGCATCTCTATTAATTTCCTCAACTGTCTCTAAATAAGTGGTAATTGCATCCTTGATATTTTCCAAAGCTTCTGCCTCTGTATCTCCCTGCGACCAACATCCAGGTAAACCAGGACACCAAACTGCATATCCTTCTTCGGTTTGTTCTAGTTTTACGAGATAGCGCATAAAATCGACATAAGAAATCACTTACAACCTCATATATCATAGTCTGTAAAGATTGCTGTAAAACGATTCCGTAACATCTTTGATCTGCCATGAGGATAACCACTCCAATAGACTATCAAGCGTCGTGATCTATGTGTGCTAGAGCTGATAACTAATTTTTTCTAGATATGTCTTCACTTTTTCTCCTCCCAAAAGAAGGAGTTCTTGCCTAAGACTTTCCTCTTTGGCAATAACAGAATTTAGCTCTTTCTCTAGATTTATCCTCTGCTTTTTGACCTCATGATAAGTGTCAAGTATCAACACAAAATCACTTAAATTTGAATTTTTGGCTATCTTATTGTTTTTATCTATTTTTACTATCCGAAGCTCTTGATTTGAAAATCCATAAGCATATTCTTCAAAATCACTTAAGGAAAATATCTTTCTAAACTTGTGCTCTAGAGATACAGCAGTTTGCATCTAAATAGGGGACAATATTGTGCATAGTGCGTTGTGGAAA
>CAZSEZ010000275.1:0-4374 GCA_964606015.1 uncultured bacterium | reverse complement strand
AACGAGGTAAATAACTCAGCTCCACAAATAGTCTAAGATTACTCAAAAAAATCATAAAAAACCCTTTCCATAAAAGGAAAGGGCGACAATTTTTTTCTTGTTATTTGGTACTACTAATGCTCAATTTTAGGGGCAATCATTCCAGGAGTTTGCCATAGAGAGAAAGAATTAGTGCTTACCTTAGTTTCGCTGTCAGTTTTTTGTACTATTACAGGTAAAGCAGAGCGCATCTTGTCCGCTACCTGGATAGTTTTCACATCATAAGTACTAGTAACAAGCTTTGGATATAAACCAATCGCAACAATGGGAATCAACAGACAGACAGTAATGAAGATTTCTCTAGGTTGAGCGTCTAAACCAAAATCCTCTAACTTTAGCTTAGGATTTGTGTCACCATAAAAGACCTCACGCAGCATCGATAGCAAGTAAATTGGAGTCAAAATTAAACCTACTGCAGTCAAGAAAATAATCCCAACTTTGAAAGTTTGGCTGTAGGCATCACTGGTGGCCATTCCCAAGAAGATTGTTAGCTCTCCGACAAAACCACTCATTCCTGGTAAAGCCAATGAAGCCATTGCACCTGCGGTAAACATGGCAAAAGTTTTGGGCATCTTTTGTGCCATTCCACCCATTTCGTCCATCATCAGTGTGTGAGTGCGATCATAGGTTGCTCCAGAGAGGAAAAATAAGGCAGCAGCAATCAAACCATGAGAAATCATCTGTAAGACTGCACCATTTAGACCCAAATCAGTGAAGGAGGCAATTCCAATCAGAATAAAACCCATGTGGGAAATTGAAGAAGAAGCGAGTCTCCGCTTGAGGTTCGTCTGACCAAATGCTGTTAATGCACCATAAACAATGTTGATCACCCCCAAGATAATTAGCAAAGGCGCAAACTTGATATGGGCATGAGGTAAAGTTTCAATATTGAAACGAATGAGGGCATAGCCTCCCATCTTCAGAAGAACTCCTGCCAAGATCATTGAAATTGGTGCAGAGGCTTGAGAATGGGCATCAGGTAGCCAAGTATGTAGAGGGAATATGGGTAATTTGACCCCAAAAGCGATCAAGAAACCTACATAGGCCAGTAGTTCTAATCCCAGGGGATAATCTTTCATCCCTAGTTCGGTGATGTTAAAGGTGAAGGTGTCACCGTAGAATGCCAAAGCCAACCCTGAAACTAGGATAAATATCGATGCTAAAGCTGTGTAGAGGATAAATTTGGTTGCAGCATACTGTCTTTTTTCGCCACCCCAAATAGAAATTAAAAGATATACAGGAACTAGCTCAATTTCCCACATCAAGAAGAACAACAGGATGTCTTGAGCTGCAAAGACCCCAATCTGTGCGCTGAATAAAACTAAAACTAAAAAGTAGTATAAACGCGGTTTATGCTTAACCTTCCAGGAAGCCAAGATTGCCAGGGTCGTGATTAGGCCTGATAAAAAAATTAAGGGCATCGATAGACCATCGACACCCAGAGACCAATTCAAACCTAATTGAGGCATCCAAGGATAAGTTTCTGTTAGTTGGAATTTTGTGGTGTGTGTACTGTAATTTGACCAGAAACCATAGACCATTAATGCTAAATCTGCCAAACCAACGGATAGGGCATAGAGTCTGACGGTTTTGCCTTCCTTGTCAGGAATCAGCGGAATAGCAAATGCCGCAACTAGCGGTAGCAGAGTGATGGCAGTTAGCCATGGGATTGGGAAAGTTTCCATGAGTTTTAAGGGTTAAGCATATGTACCTGTTTCTTCTCAGTGCTTATTCTATTAACTTTTGTTAAGAAGTGCCAAGGGTGAAAATATCTAATCGTCGAAAAAACAAGCTAAAATCAGCCACAGATAAAGCTTATTTAAAAAAATTTTTATCCAGATTTATTTAATGTCGATACTGTTTCTTGAATTACCCCCTATCTCATCACCCCCTGCCGAGCAAATACTAATCAGTCAAAACCCTGAATTATCAGATCAAGAGCTTTTTGGAACGCCATCAGTACGATTAATTACCCAGGAAAGAGCTGGTAAAAGGCATGTATTTGACATAGCTTTGGAGGAAACAACCGAACTAGAGAGCGAAGAACCCAATACTGAACTCAAGATTGAACCCCAGGTTGAATCAGGTACAGAGCAAGAGCCTACATTTGTTCCGATAGAGAGCATCGATGTGGTTGAAGTATCGGCAGATCGTCAGGAGTATGACGCTGAGGCTCAGATAATAACCGCTGAGGGCAATGTGGTCATGCAGTTTGCTGATGCTGTATTAACTAGTGATCGCATTGAAGTTAATTTGGTGGAGCAACTTGCGGTTGCTGAAGGCAATGTTGTTTTGACTAGAGGAGAGCAGATTTTAACTGGTTCGCGTTTCGAATACTATTTAGTTGAGGATCAAGGGGTTGTAATTGGTGCAGGGGGACAGATTGACAATGCTTTTCTAGATCAGGATCTAAGCAACACACTTCCAGAAGATCGCGTTATTCCCGAACGAGCTTTGGGCGATCGCTTAACTCTCTCACAACCAATTACCGATGTCGAAGCGCAAAATCAAATTGAACTTGCTCTCGGTAGTAGTCGTGAATTCAACATTTTACAGGAACAGCCCAGACGTCAGCAGGGAACTGTCAGTAAATTGCGTTTTGAGGCAGATCTCCTTGAGTTTACTGGAACGGATTGGCAAGCAACGAATTTACGTTTGACTAACGATCCTTTTTCTCCCCCAGAATTAGAGCTTCGGGTAGATACTGCTAAATTTGAGCAGACCGCTCCTTTGGTTAGTCAACTGACAACTACTAAGTCGCGTCTGGTTATTGATGATAGTCTGAGCATCCCCTTATTTAGAAATAGACTCGTATTTGATAATAATCCTCAGAATCCTGGACTTTTTGACATTGGTTTTGATGGCGATGAACGGGGAGGTTTATTTATTGAGCGGACTTGGCGGATTATTAACGGTGAGCAAACTAAATGGTCAGTAACCCCTCAGTTTTTTTTACAAAGAGCGATCGCACCAGAATTATTTGGTTTTAGTGATGAAGGGCAGGGTGGTTTTCTCGATCCTGCAACTTTTGGAGTTCGGAGTAGTTTCAGTACAGTTTTCTCTGCTCGTAACAGTTTAGAAGCTAGAGCTTCGATTACTGGCTTTGACTCAGAGATCTTAGATGACAATCTTAGAGCAAGAATCAGTGGTACACGATTATTAGGTAATCTCAGTAATCCTCATTCTTTGAACCTAGAAGCTAATTTTCGCGAGCGTCTGTTCAATGGATCTTTGGGTTTTCAGACTGTACGTAGTAGTTTTGGAGGTATCATCACCTCTCCTAATATTAGTTTGGGCAAAACGGGAATTAATTTACAGTATCAAGCTTCAATTCAAAATGTGACGGCTACCACTGACCAAGATGAGTTTCTAGATCTGAATCAAGATACTGATCTTACTAATTTGACCCGCTACCAAGGGGCTGTCTTTCTGGGTAAGAGTTTTGATATTTGGCAAGGGCAGGCTCTTCCTGCAACTAAGGAAGGAGCTTTGCGTTATTCCCCATATCCCGTGGTTCCCTATTTACAGATTAATACGGGTGTTAGTGGAGTTGGCAGTTTCTATAGTAACGATGATGATCAAGTTTCTTTGCGAGGCATTATTGGGATTCAAGGACAATTAGGTAATTTTTCGCGTACTTGGTTCGACTACACAGGATTCAATATTACTTATGGAGTTAGTACTATCACAGGAGAATCTCCTTTTCTCTTTGACCGTATCGCCGATCCTGAAACTTTAGCTGTAGGAATTAACCAACAGTTCTATGGACCAATCCGTCTGGGAGTACAGGCCTCTTGGAACTTGGATAATGGGGAAGAAATTAGTACAGACTATATTTTGGAGTACAGTCGCCGTACGCATAACCTGACTATTCGCTATAACCCTGTGTTGGAATTAGGGTCGTTTAGTTTCCGTATTAACAGTTTTGCCTGGCGCGGTAATTCGCAGCCTTTTGATGATAATGATATTCGACCAGTTATTCAAGGGGTAGATCGCTAACTTTTTTAGGAATTTGCTAAAAGTATTTTTCTCTATAAGAGAAATAAGCTTACTTGAAAACTATGTTTTGAAATTTAGATTCCAAAAATGTGTGGGGGATATTTATCGTACATGTCTTACTTGCTTGAGTTCGATTTTTTTGATTTACTTGTATGTGATTACTAGAAAGGATTGGAGATAGGTTCTATTTTAGTCAAGATAGATTAACTGTTATTTGTATAACCCATTTTTTTTGCAATTTCTCCTCTGTTTATTGCGGTATTTAAGTGGGCTTATAAACATGGCTGTTTTTTGGCTTTGCGTATATACACTAGTGATTGCAGGAATAATAAGTGA
>CAZSEZ010000274.1:0-4384 GCA_964606015.1 uncultured bacterium | reverse complement strand
TAAATATGAGGTACTTGTACCTATTGTTTTAGTTTTAAAACTGTCTGTATATATATAAATGGATAGATCAAAAGATAAAAAGTTTGTCGTTACAACACCACTTTATTACGTTAATGGGGTGCCTCACGTTGGCAGTGCCTATACAACTATGAACGCGGATGCCTTGGTTCGCTGGCAACGTTTGCAAGGAAAACCAGCTTTATTAATTACGGGAACAGACGAACACGGACAAAAAATTGAACGTACTGCCCAAGATAATAATTTGCCTCCGCAAGAACATTGCGATCGCATTGTAGAGAGTTTTCAAGATCTCTGGCAAAAATTAAATATTCAATATGACCGCTTTAGTCGTACTACTGCACCAAAGCACGAAGCAATAGTTAAAGAATTTTTTGAGCGTGTTTGGGCAAAAGATGATATTTATTTGGATCGTCAACAAGGCTGGTATTGCGTATCTTGCGAGGAATTTAAAGAAGAACGAGAACTAACTGAAGATAAATGTTGTCAGATCCACCCCAATAAAAAAGCAGAGTGGCGGGATGAGGAAAATTATTTTTTTCGTCTTTCCAAGTACCAGCAACAATTAGAAGCAATCTATCAGGAAAATCCCGATTTTATTCAGCCAGCTACTAGACGTAATGAAGTACTCAATTTTGTTGAACAGGGTCTAAAAGATTTCTCAATTTCTAGAGTGAATTTGGAATGGGGGATTCCCCTGCCCACAGACCCAAAACATACAATTTATGTCTGGTTTGACGCACTTTTGGGCTATATAACTGCTTTGTTAGAGCCAGAACAAGATCCCACTTTAGCCAATGCTTTGGCTGATAGTTGGCCTGCAGATTTGCACCTAATTGGTAAAGATATATTAAGATTTCATGCGGTTTATTGGCCAGCTATGCTTTTGTCTGCGGAATTACCTATACCTAAGAAAGTATTCGGTCATGGTTTCTTGACGAAAGACGGACTAAAAATGGGCAAAAGCCTAGGAAATACTCTCGATCCCTTTGATTTACTGGATAGGTATAGCTCTGATGCTGTGCGCTATTACTTTTTGCGAGGTATTGAACTGGGAAAAGATGGTGACTTCAATGAAACTCGTTTTGTTGATGTCTTGAATAAGGATCTTGCCAAAAACTTGGGTAATTTACTCAATCGAACTTTGGGAATGCTCAAGAAATACTGTCAAGGGAACTGTCCATCGCTTACTAAGTCTGACTATCCCAAAGATCATCCCTTACTTATTGTAGGGACTACACTCACACACAAAGTAACTATTGCCTATGAAAACCTTCAGTTTAAGCAAGCTTGCGAAGCGATTCTTGAATTAGCTAATGCAAGTAACAAATATATCGATGATAGTGCGCCTTGGGTCTTGTTTAAAGCAGGAAAACAATCGGAAATAGAAAGTGTTATGTACGCTGTTCTTGAGTCCATTCGACTGTGTGCTTATTTGCTTTCGCCAATTGTTCCTAACCTTAGCAATGATATTTATGATCAGCTCGGATTTACGATAGATTTTAACGCTTTGCCTCAAAAAGAGTCGCAGGCTATTTTTGCCAAGCACTCGCAATGGGGGGAACTCACAGCAAACCAAAATCTTAATAAAGCTCGTCCTGTTTTCACACAACTGGAACTATCATCGGAATTATAAGAACAGTTGTTTTTTGAATCTATCCATAAGAACCAGCATAAATTATCTAATGGAGGGAGGTCAATCAAACAAAGAAATGACTTTTTTTCTAAAACAAAGAGGCTTTAAAATGTTAGAAAACTTTGACAGCGATCCTATTTTCACTCCAGAACAAATTCTCGAAAATAGAGGCCGTGTAGCAATATTTATAGATGGTTCAAATCTCTTTTATGCGGCACTGCAGTTAGGGATCGAAATAGACTATAGCAAGCTCTTGTATCGTCTAACCTGTGGATCGCGTTTATTGCGCTCTTTTTTCTATACAGGAGTAGACCGTACAAATGAAAAGCAACAAGGTTTTTTACTTTGGATGCGTCGTAATGGTTATCGTGTCATCGCTAAAGACTTAGTTCAGCTTCCAGATGGTTCTAAGAAAGCTAATTTGGATGTCGAAATCGCTGTAGACATGATGGCTCTGGTCAGTGCATACGACACAGCAGTCCTCGTCAGTGGCGATGGAGACTTAGCCTACGCAGTAGATGCCGTTAGCTATCGCGGTGCAAGGGTTGAAGTTGTTAGTCTTCGTTCTATGACGAGCGACAGCTTGATTAACGTCGCAGACCGTTATATCGACTTAGATCAAATCAAAGAGGATATTAAGAAAAATACAAAGCACCATGATTCTTATCATGCTTTTTCTGGATTCGGTATTTTGGATGATAGTAAAGCTAAATAGAAGAATTTGTAGTTCCCAATTGTGGTTTCTCAATCGGGACTTTTGCTGAGTAAGCTATCGATTAGCTAACATTAAGGTAAAGCAAGTAAAAGCACTCCTCGTGAAATTATTAAATCAAATCCAGGAGCAGCTAAACACCAAGTTACAGTATCTTTGTCACTTTGGTTGTTTGTTGCTCTTAATCTTTTTGGTACTAGGTTGTCAGGGACAGACTTCTAATAGTAATAACTTGGGTGCTGAGCAAGCTAACTCTGAGGATTTAGGGCGTTCTAATACACAATTAACTCTCAATGATGCTGTTTTAGAGCAATCTAATCAAACGGGAAATTTAGTTTGGAAAATAAAAGCTAAACGAACTACTTATTCTGATGATCGTCAGATTGGTTATTTAGAAGATATTACTGCGAATTTATTACAAGAAGGTAAGGTTATTCTCAAGCTTAAAGGTGATCAGGGAGAAGTCCGTGAACAAGGTAACTTAATCCTGCTTCAGCAAAATATCGTGGCGGGTGATGCCCGTAATGACATGGTATTGCAAGGTAACAGGTTAGAATGGCGACCATTAGATAGTGTTTTGGTCATTACAGAAGATTTGAGTGCAAATCGACTTGATACTAGTTTGAGTGCTTCCAGTGCAAATTACTACACAGACCGCGAAAGCCTGGAACTAACTGATAATGTTGTAATCAATAATGTTAATCCTAATCTAGTTTTAGAAAGCGATCGCGCTGTTTGGCAGGTACCTCAACAAAAAATTAGTACTGAAGGTCAGGCCACAATAGTTCGATATGCAGAGAATACAGTCACTGACCGCTTACTGAGTAGTAATGTGTTGGTGGATTTGGGAAGGCAAACCGCAAATTTTGAGAGTAGCTTCGAATTAAGATCTCTCCAACCACAACTAACGGCTGCAGGCCAAACTGCTATCTGGAATTATCAATTGCGGAGTATCACTAGTGATCAGCCAATGCGGGTTGTCGCACCTGAGTTTACCGTTACCGGTAATCAAAGTACTGTTGACCTAAATAAAGAGCTGGTTATTCTCTCTAAGGGAATAGAGGGCAAAACTACTGAAGCAGAAACTATCTACGCTCAGGATGCTCTTTGGACAATAGCCAATCAAGAAGTAATCGCGTCAGGAAACGTAATTTACAATAAAACTCGACCAAAAGTTGCTCTTACAGGCGACAAAGCAACAATTAACCTCAAAACTAGTAAGGCTATTGTTGTTAGTGATAGTCCGAACGCTAAGCCTGTGATTTCCAGAATTCAACAAGTTCAATAGAGAAGGATAATCTACCAGGTTTATCCCTATCTGCAATTATTTACTTGTGATCAATTCTCCATTGATATCTAAGATTACTATCTTTGGCGCTACTTAAAGCTATCGTGCTCGCTAAGAATCTTTTCTACTCTAGCCTCTTCGATCTTGTAAGTTAGCTTATTGCTTTCGTGGATGTCTCTCTGGGTTTTCGTAAGACTGACAGTTGAACCCACAGAAAATAATAGTCCCATACCCATAAATCCTTTTGTCCAATAATCTACAGGTAAGTAAAATATACCAATTGAAGTTGCACAGATAGAAATGATAAAGGAAACCCAAGTTTGGGCTATCCAAGCAGGACTATGTTCTTGAACGGTGACTTGTCTTTGTGTCATGACAAATTCTTTGAGAAGTAGGGTTTTACTGACAATAATTGTAAAAATTTTGACTTTGGAATTGTTATATTTCAGTGACACTTCCTAAATTGTCAGTTACTTGATCAAAAGATATCAATTTGAAAATATGCTTTATTCTTGTACTCTATGGTACTCTTTTGATATCTAATTAAGTGTTTTTTCTGTTAAACACCCTGTTTTGTATCTATTTGTTCTCTAACTCATAGTTATATGTGTCTAATACAAAAATCTATTTATGGATATTTCACAGAAAAATACCTAACACTCATCTAAACTTTATAAAATCCCTCTGAGATTACTTATATACTTATTTTTAACAGCTATAAAAAACAGCA
>CAZSEZ010000273.1:0-4477 GCA_964606015.1 uncultured bacterium | reverse complement strand
TGATCAATGCTCATAGCTGTGGCTTATATCTCAAGATAGATCCGCTAGTTCTAATCGCAAAGTTAACCTCACTGTAGTTCAATTTTTATACAGGAAAATCCATATTTTAGAAACATTTAAACTGGCTTTCTCTTCTTAATAACTTTGAGATCATTCAGACAAGCTAACAATAAAACTGGCACGTGACTGTTAGATTAATAAATCAACTTAAGATGACCAATTTAAAATTTATTTCAGCGATCGCAATAATTACAGCGACTGCTCCTCTAGGAATTTTTTCCGCTAAAATTGCTAATGCAGATACGTCTAATGCTGATTATCTCTTTCTAGTAGATGGTGCATGGCAAGGTTGCAAGCAAATCGGCCACGGATACCAGGCAGTAAGGGCTTTTGAAACAGATAATCACGTAGTCAACATCTGCAAAAAAGGAGATAGTCATTATTATCTGGGTGAGACCAAAGCAGAACGAGCAAGTACAATCTTCTTGCCTGCCAATGCCCTCGAATCAGGAGAAATGTACCGAGCTAACAATGGGAACATAGCCTATATTGTTAGTATTTTGCCAAACCGAGCGACTCTAACCATTGAGCGTAATGGAGGGCAAATTGCTCACGAATTATCTCTCCCTAATGTTTGCTTGGTTGCTGAAAATAATTATGATGCAACCGTCATAGTCCCTAGCCATATCACCAAAGTCCAAATCCTTAGCGACTACAGCGATGTCAGACTAAGTGGGATAGAAACTACTGCTCAATCGAAATTTGACCTGGGACAAGCTTTCCTGAAACATGAGCCAGAGACAGTTTTGAGTCTTAGTACTTGTAGCGATCTCAACTAATTATCATAGATACTAAACTATTGGTTACTGCAAACGATCAATAGTGCGGTACTGAACTGCTTCGGCAATATGTGTTGTTAGCAAAGTTTCTTGTTCTGCTAGATCTGCGATCGTACGAGCTACCTTGAGAATTCGATCCATACCTCTAGCAGATAAGCCCAGCTTTCTAATCGCAGTTTCTAATAAATTGCGACTACTTTCATCTAAGACGCAGTACTGTCTTAAATGATGCGACTGCATTTGAGCATTACAGTTTACTTTTTGATCTGTTTTGAATCTTTCTCTAGCAAGATTACGAGCCTTAATTACTCTTTTGCGAACAATTGCAGAACTTTCTCCTTTAAGGTCACTGGTCATTTCTGTGGGTTTGAGCCTACTAACTATCACTTGCAAGTCGATTCGGTCCAAAAGTGGCCCAGAAAGTTTGCTCCAGTACAAAGCTCTTTGTCTGGGGTTACAGCTACAAGGTTGCACCGAGTCACCGTAGTAGCCACAGGGACAGGGATTGGTGCTAGCAACTAAAGTAAATTGGGCGGGAAAAGCCACAGACTGTCTAGTGCGAGAGATGGTCACCTGACCGTCCTCTAGAGGTTGGCGCAAATACTCCAGAACATTGCGTTTAAACTCAGTCAGCTCGTCGAGAAAAAGTACCCCCTGATGAGCCAAAGAAATCTCTCCTGGACGAGGAAAACTCCCTCCACCAACCAAAGAAGGTCCAGACGCTGAATGGTGAGGATTACGAAATGGCCTACTAGTAATTAGCGAGCCTTTATCTTTCAGTAAACCAGCCACCGAATGAATCTGAGAAACTTCTAAAGCTTCAGAAAAATCAAGCGTTGGTAAGATTCCAGACAACCTCTTTGCCAACATAGTTTTCCCACTTCCTGGCGGCCCAATCAAGAGAAGATTATGACCTCCCGCAGCGGCGATTTCCAAAGCTCTGCGAGCTTGCACCTGTCCTTTGACATCAGCAAGCTCAAAATACTCTTGTGTGGCTCGACTAAATTTTTGCTTGAGATCGACAACAGTTGGTTGATAGCGATCAGGATTTTCCAGGAAATTAACAACTTCTGTTAAGTGTTCAAAACCATAAACTCTAAGATCTTGAACTACTGCTGCTTCTTGAGCATTACTTTTAGGAACAACTAATCCCGCGATTCCCATGCTTCTAGCTGCGGCGGCAATGGGTAAAACCCCCGCTACTGGTCGTAAACTACCATCAAGAGACATTTCTCCTAAGAAAAGATAATCTCCCAAGAGGAGGCCACTGACTTGCTGTGAAGCTGCTAGTACGCCGATCGCGATCGCCAAATCAAAACTAGGGCCTTCTTTCCGAACATCTGCGGGGGTCAGATTAACTACTATCTTACGAGGAGGAAAGCTATAACCTGAATTCTTAATTGCTGCTTTAACTCGCTCTCTACTCTCTTGCACTGCGGCATCAGGTAAACCAACGACTACAACCTTAGGTAATCCTCCGGCAACATCTACCTCTACTCCTACCTTAAAGGCATCAACACCGATAATGGCAGCACTCCATACCCTAGCCAACATACAAAATAACCAATTCCGCACCGTCAGTATAAGCCTCGGAAAGAAAGTTGACTAGTTGTAAATGTACTAATTTTTGCGGCAAGACAAACAGGCGATCTCAGTTCCCCCAAACAGACTAGAGTCCCACTTCATCCTCACCAAAACCTAGAAAATCCTTGAGCCATTCTAGGAAAGCCGCAACATCTTTCGCCGAGACTTTCAACAGAGAAAGAATCCCCACCGAAATCAAAATCGTGCCTAAGAAAAAATTTTCTCTATATAAAGACAAACCGACAATAGCGATAAAATAGGGAGAAACAATACGACTAATCTTTTCAACACTAGTCACTAGTTCAGAAGATTCTGCCATTTCTTTATCTTTCATATTTGATGCAATCTGTTGACTTGGTCTTGGAGTCAAAGACGGAGCTTGCGGTTGAGCATCCAACACTAGATTCTCGGGTAGTTTAAGATCAGGAATAGAGCTAGTAGTTTGAGACTTGGGAGTTTCGCGAGCTGGCTTACTAAACATGGATTATCTACAAATAGAAGATCGCTTTCTATGTTAACTGTTATTTTCAAATGAGGTTAACAAGTCTGAACTTAATGACAGAATTCCCAGCTTCTTATGTTTAAAGCTTCACCAAATCTATAGAAGGTTAAAACTTTCTTAACAAAAGATTAGAACCTAATGCCATGTACTTGATATTCAGGTAATTTACGTAAGAGCTAGATTTGTAATAATGATATTTCCAGGTTGATTTTGGCTACTACTAATCATCAAATTGAATATTTTTTAAAATTAGAAAATTTAAGATCGTCTTAACGGCGGATTTGTTCTTTCTCGCGTTAGCGTAAAAATAATTAATTTCGAGAACACAAAACGATATCAAAATATCTTATGACACAAAGAACTTTTGGCGTTATTGGTCTAGCGGTAATGGGAGAAAATCTAGCTCTCAATGTGGAGAGTCGAGGTTTCCCAATCGCGGTTTATAACCGTACCGCAGCAAAAACAGAAGCCTTCATGGCTAAAAGGGCAACAGGGAAAGACGTCGTTCCCACATATTCTTTAGAAGAATTTGTTAATAGTTTGGAACGTCCACGCAAAATTTTGGTGATGGTAAAAGCAGGGAAGGCTGTAGATGCAGTCATCCAACAGCTAAAGCCTTTGCTGGATGAAGGCGATATGATAATCGATGGCGGAAACTCTCTTTATAACGACACCGAAAGACGAACCAAAGAGCTAGAAGCCACAGGCCTCGGTTTTGTGGGAATGGGCGTTAGTGGTGGCGAGGAAGGCGCACTCAACGGTCCTAGCCTAATGCCTGGTGGAACAGAAGCAGCCTACAAGGAGTTAGAACCGATTCTAACTAAGATTGCCGCCCAGGTGGATGATGGGCCTTGTGTTACTTTTGTTGGCCCTCGCGGCGCAGGTCACTATGTCAAGATGGTTCACAATGGCATTGAGTATGGCGATATGCAATTAATTGCGGAAGCCTATGACCTAATGAAGAATGCTGTTGGCCTCAATAGCGAAGAACTACATCAAGTATTTAGCGAGTGGAATCAAACTGAAGAACTAAATTCTTTCTTGATTGAAATTACTGCCGACATCTTTGAGAAAAGAGACGGCTCCACTCAAGTACCTTTAGTCGATCTGATTCTTGATGCTGCGGGTCAAAAAGGGACTGGTCGCTGGACTGTCGTTAGCTCGCTAGAATTGGGCGTACCAATTCCCACTATCTATGCAGCAGTTAACGCTCGCGTAATGTCTGCCTATAAAGAAGAGAGGGTTGCAGCTTCGAAAGATTTAACCTTTGCAACAGGTAAGTATGAAGGTGATAAAAAAGCTCTAGTCAGTAAGATTCGAGATGCTCTTTACTGCTCGAAGATGTGCTCTTATGCTCAAGGTATGGCATTGATTGCCAAAGCTTCTCAAGAGTTCGGCTACAACGTTGATCTAGCGGAAACTGCTCGTATCTGGAAAGGAGGCTGTATTATTCGAGCTGGCTTCCTCGATAAAATCAAGAAGGCTTACCAGGACAATCCTCGCTTGGCAAATCTCTTACTTGCTCCCGAATTCAAACAGAGCATTTTGGATC
>CAZSEZ010000272.1:0-4524 GCA_964606015.1 uncultured bacterium | reverse complement strand
AATTTGGTGTCTGTACTGCGACTGGATGACTGGCGTTTGGTCTTTGGGAACTGAAATGCTGCGCAATGTCGAATCTTTTTGGTGTCCGATTCGTTTTTACTCTGAGAAAAAATGTGCCAACTGTCAGATCGATTTTCCCGATGTGGCTGATGGCTGGATTTCTGCTGAGGGAACTCTCCAGGATGTTACGGATTTGTTAGCAGCAAAATATCAACCAGATCAAGCAGCAAGATCTTGGTTTGGTCATGCTCAACGAGATTAGATCTTTGTCCCTTAGGAAGCAAGCACAAAATCTTTTTTTGTAATTGAGGATTAAGCTATGACTTCTACTCAAGAAATTAGAAATTTTGATACACCTAACTCTGACGACAAATTTATTACCAAATCTCCAAGTTTCACGCCCAAATATAATCCTTTATTTGTCCGACAAGTCAATCAAGCCCAATTACTCTTTGCCGAAGCTTATATCAATGGCTTACCTATTTCTGACGCAGCCTGTCTATCTTGGTTGACTAAAGCCACCGCTTTTATTTACCAATATTTCCCCTCATTGTTAATCATTGACGACTGGATTACCAAAGAAAGCGATCGCCTAGCAGAAGGTTCTCAAGAGCTAATGGAAATTCAGTACAATCTGCCAACGCAACTATTTAGGTTGATGCTGGGAGAAACTGACATTATGTATCCCAAATACACAATGGCACTCTGGGAAAAAGGAGCAACTACTTTGCAACAAGCCCAGATCGCTATGCTAGACGACCTAATTGCCAAAGCAGAAATAACTGACGGCGATACTATCTTGGATATTGGCTGTGGCTGGGGTTCGGCTGCCAATTATATTTTGCAAAAATTCCCCAATGTAACCGTTACAGGTTTAAATCTAAGTCACGAGCAGTGTACCTACATTCGCCACCAAGCAAATCAGCCCAATAGTGCTTTAAACTCGCCCCGATTTAACCTAGTGGAAGCTGATTTTAATGATGTTGTTTTAGAGCAAAAATTCAATCGGATTATTTCTCTAGGAGTCTTCGAGCATATTGGTAATTTGAGTAGGTCTTTTGCCAAAGTTGCTTCTCTATTGGCTCCTGAAGGCAAAGTCTTAATCCATATCATCAGCACCAATTTACCGCTCAATTATTGGTCGCCTTTTATCCACAAGTATATTTTTCCTTACGGTCGGGTTTGGCGCTATGACTTTATTCCTCAATGCAACCAACATCTACAAACCAGCGATCGCTGGTATCTCAACGGAACTAACTACGCCAAAACTTTACGAGCCTGGCTAAACAATTTCGATCTCCATCAAGACAAGATCCAAAAGCTCGATTTCGCGATGCCCTACCCCAAATTTAGAAGGATGTGGCGACTTTATTTGCTCTGGTGTATTGCTTACTTTGAAGCTAAAGAAGGCAATATTTTGGGTAACGCTCAGTACCTAATGACCCACAGCTAACAAAGTCAGATTTAAAGGGTTCTACAGTTGTAGATCCCTTTTCTAAAGCGATTATCTATCAAACTGGGGATGATAAACATCGTGGAAAAAACGTTGTTGCTTCGGTTCTAAGTTTTCGATGACCACAGGATCAAAATCTGGCTTATGATGGCGCACATTCACATGGTTGTAAGCACAAAAAATAGCAACGCGAGGTGAATCAGGATTACGCCAAAAGTCTGCGGAATGACGAACCGCTTCTGAGAAAATCACCAAGGAACCTGGAGGACAACTGTAGCTTTCCCACAATCCTGAATCTCTACTATCGATACTTGGGAGTGGATTAGTACGGATATTAAAATTTGCCTTGTGGCTACCAGGCAAAAAACAAGTTCCCCCTTGATCTTCTAAAACTTCATTCAGCTCCCAAACCACTCTGGTCATACCTGAATAGATTCTGCCGTCGTGAAAATTGTAAGCATAGTTGGGGTTAGTAGTTTTCCCTCCTGCATGAGGACTCCATTCTCCCTCACCCAACTGACGTGTTTGCAAAAAGACATTTTCTAAACGAATTTTCTTAGGATCTGGATCGATAACATTGAGCAAAACATTCATCACTTCAGGATGATCGATTAAAGGAGCAAAAGCGCCTCCTGGCAAACTGCGTTGATGAACAGGTAAAGCTTGAGGATCATTTTTTTGTTGCAAGACAAACTCTTTAATTTCTGCAACTTCACTTTTACTAAGGACTGCTGGCTTCACCAGATAACCCTTAAGATCGAAAATAACGCGATCATGTTCTGACATATTTCCTCCATAACCAGCAGAATAATTGGCAATTATTTTTGTTGCCTGGTTAACCGCTTTTTTGGCTTTATATTTAAATTTTTTGGGCAGTTGAGATAAATAGTTCATTAAAAAAATGTTCTAGTTGCCAACATTTAAGTCTTTTATTTTGATTCTACTAATCGCTAAGAGTTTTGAGACGATTTTATTAACAGCTATTTCTAAACCTCAAATAGCACTCTTTGATAGGATGGAATCTTTAATAAATTAGCTATCTCAAAAGCAACAGCGACCCTATTAAATGAAGCCCTTACAAAAAGCCCTTAACCTAATCGAACGCATTGGTAACAAACTCCCCGATCCGATAACAATCTTTTTTATCTTGTCCGTTGCAATTGTCTTTATTAGCGCGATCGCGTCTGCTACAGATTTACAAGTAATCCATCCAGGAACCAAAGAAACGGTTACAGCAGTTTCACTACTTAATGGGTCTGGCATCAGAAAGATAATTACCGAAGCAATCAAAAATTTTATTAACTTTCCCCCTTTGGGCACGGTGTTAGTAGCGATGTTGGGTGTAGGTGTTGCCGAGGCGACTGGTCTGCTAAGTGCTTTGCTACGTCAAGGTGTATTGCTTACTCCACCGATGTTGTTGACCCCAGGGATTGTTTTTTTAGGGGTAATGTCGAATCTGGCTGCGGATGCTGGTTATGTAGTTCTGACTCCTTTGGGTGCCTTGATCTTTTTAGCTTTTGGTCGTCATCCTTTGGCTGGGTTGGCTGCTGCTTTTGCGGGGGTATCTGGGGGGTTTAGTGCCAACTTGTTAATTGGTTCTCTCGATCCTCTACTGGCAGGGATTAGTCAGAGTTCAGCGCAACTTATTGAGCCTAACTATTTGGTCAATCCCACCGCCAACTATTACTTTATGGCAGCATCCACTATCTTGATTACGCTGCTTGGTTGGCTGATTACAGATAAAGTTGTAGAACCTCGGCTGGGCAATTTTCAAGGTGACCATACCGCAGACATGGAGTCACTCACAGCTCAGGAAAGAAAGGCTTTAAAGTGGGCTGGGTTTTCTTTGTTAGCTGTAGTGGCAGCTTTTTTAGTAATGCTGTTGCCTGCTCAAGGGATTTTGCGCGATCCCGAAACTTTTACTCTGATTCCCTCACCTTTTTTCTCTGGTATTGTCCCGATTATTACTTTGTTTTTCTTGGTTCCAGGGATAGTTTACGGTGTGGTAGCAGGAACGATAAAAAGCGATCGCGACTTAGCTCGTGCCATGAGTGATGCCATGAGTTCTATGGGTTACTACATTGTGCTGGCGTTTTTTGCTGCCCAGTTTGTAGCTTACTTTGGCTGGAGTAATTTGGGTTTGATTTTAGCTATCAAAGGTGCCGGATTTCTAGAAAGTACAGGCTTTACAGGAATTCCTTTAGTAGTTGCTTTTGTTTTGGTGAGTGGTTTTATTAATCTGTTTATTGGATCAGCCTCAGCCAAGTGGAACATTATGGCTCCTGTTTTCGTACCGATGTTGATGCTGTTGGGTTACAGTCCCGAATTTACCCAGTTGGCATATCGCATCGGTGACTCCACGACTAATATCATCACCCCCTTAATGCCTTATTTCCCTGTAATCGTTGCTTTCGGTAATAAGTATGACTCGAAGTTAGGCATTGGTACCTTGATTGCCACTATGTTGCCCTATGCGATCGCGTTTTTACTGGGTTGGACAATCTTTTTAGTGCTTTGGTTTGGCTTGGGTTTACCCATCGGGGTGGGTGCAAACATTCAGCTTTAGTTGTTATAGTGTGTCCTTAGAATATACAAAAAAATATAGTTAATGATCTGGCCGTTTAAAAAGAAAGCTAAAAAGCAAATTGCTCGGATTGAAATCTCAGGTGCGATCGCTGGAGAAACGAGAGTACAGGTTCTCAAAGCCCTAAAAACCGTTGAAGAAAAGCAATTCCCTGCACTGTTACTCAGAATTGATTCTCCTGGAGGAACTGTCGGCGACTCCCAAGAGATCTATGCAGCCCTTAAGCATTTACAAGATGAAAAAGACCTCAAGGTAGTGGCTAGCTTTGGTAATATTTCTGCCTCGGGTGGGGTCTATATTGGTGTTGGAGCTAAGCAAATTGTAGCTAACCCAGGAACCATTACTGGCAGTATTGGGGTTATCTTACGTGGTAACAATCTAGAAAGATTACTCGATAAGATCGGTGTTTCTTTTAAAACGATCAAGTCAGGCCCTTACAAAGATATTTTGTCTTTTGACCGCCAGCTCACTTCTGAAGAAGAAGTCA
>CAZSEZ010000271.1:0-4610 GCA_964606015.1 uncultured bacterium | reverse complement strand
GTAACTCTTCGAACTGTAAATAATAGTGATTGGATAAGCGTTATAAATAAAAATAAAAAATTTAATCAAGATGAGTTATTTGCTTTAGGCTAAGCGCTCAATAATTAGATCGCTATCGAGAGCTAGAACCATGTTTCCGCTTGGTTTGAGCCAGTATCCAGTAAGAAGATTAATCATTTCTGGCGTAGTTGCCGAAGCTGGTACGGTTTGGAACTCGTCTGGGTTGCACCATTCGATATCCTCGACTCCAGGGACAATCAAACCTAAACTTTTTTTGACTAATCCTTTAGCTTTGGCACCTTTGGGAGTAGAAATAATAATTGCTGTCACTAGAGAAGTATTCAAATTTTGTTGTTGCCAAGGATAAAGACCTAGCAGGTTCCCTAGGTCGACCATCCAGAGAATTTCTCCTCGCCAGTTGTATACCCCCATTGTCCAATCGGGCATTTGAGGGATTGGTACGACTTGATTTAGAGTCAGCTTTAATACCTCTGTTACTCCTGTGATCGGCAGCATCATGGAAGTATTGGGCTCTAAAGAAAAACCGATAAATTGTTGTTCTTGCTGGGAAAAAGCAGAATTATCCGCTTTTGACTGAGTTAAATTGGCTGACATAAATAGGAAATTTTTGAATAATTGGGCTAGTTGAGATACTGTTTGACGACCTTAATTAGCTCTTCTTGATCGACCGGTTTAGGTATGTAAGCATCGGCTCCTTGCTTTTTCCCCCAAAATCGATCCATATCCGTATCTTTGGTCGAACACAAAATGATCGGAATTTGATTAGTATCATCTGTTCCTTTCAACTCACGACAGATTTCAAATCCGCTACGTCCAGGTAGGACAACATCTAAAATAATCAAATCGGGAGCGGTGGCAGCAATTTTTTCTAGAGCTTCCTCTCCACTGGTGGCAATTAAGACATCAACTCCAATTTGCTCTAAACAACCAGTTAGAATGGCTCTTTCTGTTGCTGAATCATCTACAATAAGGGCGTTGCCCATAGTTATTACCTCAATCTCTACTTTAAAAACTTTTCTAAATAGCTACTATTTTTAACAGTGCAACTTCTTTACTCAAAACAATCACGATTTACGTTTTTTGTTTGAGATACTTTTGGACGGTTTCTACAATTATTTCTTGATTAATTGGTTTACTAATGAAGTCTGTAGAACCAGCCATTTTTGCTCTTACTCGATCTATGATTCCGTCGTTACCAGTAACGATAATGATGGGAGTATTTTTGAAGAAAGAAAGTTTTCGTAGCTGAGTACAGATTTCATAGCCATTAGTGTTTGGCATGATTAGATCAAGGAAAATAACATCTGGCTTGCGACTAAGTAATACTGCGATCGCTCTCAAGCCATCCATCTCGCTGACAAACTGGTAGCCAGCGTTGGAAACGATTTTTTCCATTGTCTGACAAATAGCTGGACTATCATCAATGCAGGCTATTAGAGTTCGGTGAGGAGTTACACTTTTTGCAAACTTTCGAGCAATAGGACTAGAGACTGGAGGGGTAACATCTTCAACTTTGACCAGGTGGACTAAACCAAGTTGCACATATGGTAGTAAGGAACGAGTCACAGTTACTACATCTCGCTTCATGCGAATGCTTAAGTCTCTTAGAGACTGTTTACCGTCGAGTAGTTTACTGAGATTTTGAAATACTTGAGGTGAGGTCCTTTTCTTTAGGGCTTCTGGCTGACGAATTACTGGTGCCATGTCAGGAGAGCGATCTGCTATTTTAGCCCCTTGCCAGGCTTGCCATAACTTATTTGCTTCGTTGATGACTTGTTCTGCTTCAATCAGTACTAACCTAGTAGATAAAAGATTGTCGTGAACTGTTTCACAAATAACTTCTACTGCTTGGCTGACATCAAATAAAATCTCGACAATGGTTGCCTTGATTACTCTAGCTGCTTGCTCACGAGTAATCTTATTTTGGTCAATCCATAGAGATAACAACTTATACTCCCAAGAAATGCGGCAAGCCTCCTCGGGAATATTTGCTAACTCCTGCTGAATTTCGTTAAAGTGAGCCAGCCTCTGTGGACAGTAGGCTACGACATGTCTACGCCAGCGTCTTACCGGGTGAATTCCTCCTGTTGCATAGACAATTCGCCCTAGGTATAAATAAAATGTCCAAGAAGTGTCCTGAGAATCAGCAATTGCTAACTGTCCACTAAATTTCGATTGTTTGAGGGATTCAAAAAACTCAATTTGTTTAGCAGCATTGAATTGTTGGATTCTAGTACGACCATGACTAATTCCATTTTTGGCTGTCGTCATTTCAAATTTCCTATCTGATATAAGTTGATCGATAAAAGCAAGATGTGGTCAGTTAAGTTGTTCCCTTCTCTCTCTATCTCTCCTTCTACAGTTCCCTAAATCAAGCCTAAAAGTTACATCTATTGGCAGAAAACTCAGTTGAATGGAATCACAACAGCTATCTATTCTTGATAAAGACTAAATGAGCATGAATCAAATTTACACAAGTGAAATAGCAGTGAGTTGATAGATGGATGGTCAATTTCTAGACCGTAACCGATTTGACCGCTTCTATAAGCTCTGTTTCAGTAAAAGGCTTAGTTAGGTAAACATTTGCTCCTTGCTTAATGCCCCAGAGTCGATCTATATCTTGGTTTTTTGAAGTGCAAACTATAATTTGGAGATCTTTCAAAGCAGGGGTTTTTTTGAGGTTATTGCAAAGCTTAAATCCATTCATTTCAGGCATGACTACATCAGTTACCACAATGTGCGGTAAGGTCTCGACTGCTTTGCTCAAAGCATCTTTGCCATTTTGAGCTTCTATTACTTCATATCCATTTTTCTTGAGGTAGTTAGCGATTAATTCCCTAACTGAGGGAGTATCTTCTACTACTAAAATTTTATGGCTCATCTGTTCATATATTCCTTGAATAAGGCTCCTTTTAAAAGTAGTATGTGATTGTAGATAATTTATTTAAATATGGATTGTTTTTTTAGAAATCAATTGAGATTTTGTTAGACTAACCTTGGATCAATATCGAACATTAGAGTCTAGGTAAAATAGCCTAAGGTCTTGTTTTTTTCTTAGATGAATAAGCTCTAGGAGCTATCATTTTAGATAGCACAACCTTATCGTTCCCTAAAGTTTTCTATAAGTAACACCGATAGGTAGCGAATTGCAGTTTAAGTAAGCAAAAAAAATCCTCTGTTATTAGTTCAGAGGATTCTCAAAGTTTAAAGTTGGAATTGATTTACGAACTTATTGGCAGCTGAATACCTAATTGGAGTACTTTCCTGTAAAGACTTGCTGGGCTGGGCCTGTCATGTACACACGATTGTTGTCTGCTGACCATTCTATTTTTAGGCAACCTCCTGGGAGTTCAACTGTGCAAGTGCGATCGCACTTTTGATTTAAGACGCCTGCGACAACAGAGGCACAAGCACCAGTTCCACAAGCTAGAGTAATTCCGGCTCCTCGCTCCCAAACTCTCATCTTCATATAGTCGGGGCGAACTACTTGAATAAATTCAGTATTGGTACGTTGAGGGAACATCGGATGATGCTCGAATAAGGTACCAATTTTTTCTAAAGGAATTTCGTCACTATTCTCAACGAAAGTAATACAGTGAGGATTACCCATACTGACACAAGTGACATCCCAAGTGCGATCACCTGCCTCTAAGGGAAGTGCTACTACTTTCTCTGTTGCTGGGGCCAAATTGGTCGGAATTTCTGTGGCTGTAAGTAAGGGTTCGCCCATATCTACTCTGACCTCTCCCCCACTCTGAATTTGTGGTGAAATAACTCCTGCTAGAGTGTGAATTCTGTAGGTTTTATTAACCTCTGCGATTCCTTCGAGATCGGCGATAAACTTGGCAAAACAACGGATTCCGTTACCGCACATTTCGGGCTCTGAACCATCAGAGTTGTATATTCTCATGGTGTAGTCAGTACCTGCTTGAGCAGGCAGCACAAAAATAACTCCGTCGGCTCCAATTCCAAAGTGGCGATCGCACATAGCTACTGCTTGTTCTGGCGTAACTATTGGTTCATTGCTCTGACGATTATCAATCAAAATAAAGTCGTTACCCAGCCCGTGATATTTGCTAAACTCGATTACCATTGTTCTGTTGTGATTCCCCTTAATTTATCGATAATCGTATTATTATGACTGAATTTGATACTGGCTTGCCTAGTGTGAAGCTGATTCAAGGCTATGTAAAAGACCAACAAGAGGTAGAAGTCAAATTAGTGACAGATGATTTGATTGTGGGGAAAATAATCTGGCAAGATAATCAGTGTGTTTGCGTGAAAGATCACTACGAACAAGCAACCCTGATCTGGCGACAAGCTATAGTTTTTGTTAGACCAAAAGCCTAGAAGACGCATGAAAAGCCTAAGTTTAGTCGAGATAAGATGAGCAAAGATAGTTTACATGTTACATTGGCTCCTCTGGATATTGCTGGTGTCTACTCCCTGGCTGATGATGGCGCAAATGGTGCAGTGGTTGTCATGAGTGGCACAGTCAGAAACCAAACTGGTGGTAAACCTGTTGCGTCTCTTGAATGCCAGGCCTATCAACCAATGGCGATTGCTGTATTTGAGAATATTGCTAAGCA
>CAZSEZ010000270.1:0-4635 GCA_964606015.1 uncultured bacterium | reverse complement strand
CTAGTTTTGAGTTTGGCAATACGTTTAGCCTCCACCTGATTTCGATTAGGAATCTTAGCAATCTCGATTTTCTGCTTGAGACGACGTTCAATCTGCTTGAGCATACGGCGATCGCCATGTTGAACTAGCGCAATTGCCGTCCCAGTTTTCCCCGCACGTCCGGTACGTCCAATACGGTGAATATAAGTTTGCGTATTGTCTGGCAAATCAAAGTTGATTACATGAGTTAGATCCTGAACATCTAAACCTCTTGCAGCAATATCGGTTGCTACGATCATCTTGATTTTGCCATCGCGGAAACGTTTCACCAAACGTTCACGTTGAATTTGGCTCAGATTACCATGATACTCATCCACGCTATGGCCTGCTTCTTGGAGCTTGATTGCCAACTCGTTAGCAGTGCGCTTGGTGCGAACAAAGATAATTGCAGTTTCCGGTTCTTCAATTTCCAGAATAGGTTGCAGTGCCTTATACTTTTGCCAACCGCGAGGTACGTTGTAAACTTGCTGGTTGATTCTTGTAGGTGCAGTTTGCTGCTGTTGCACCTTGATCATCACAGGATCGCTCAAAAACTGACGAATTAGATCTTTAATTTCTCTGGGCATCGTAGCAGAGAAACAAACAGTCTGCTTCTCATCAGGAGCCTGACGCAAAATAGTTTTCACATCATCAATAAAGCCCATGCTTAGCATTTCATCCGCTTCATCCAGAACTGCTACCTTGAGTTCCTCAAGATTAAGCTTTCTTCGCTCCAGAAGATCAATGACTCGTCCAGGTGTCCCGACAACAACTTGTGCACCTCTTCTGAGCCCGCTAATTTGCCTTTCGATGGATTGACCACCGTAAACATTAAGGACAAAGATACGACGTTGCCCGATGAATGCTTTGATTGCATCTCCTACCTGTTGTGCAAGTTCGCGGGTAGGAGTCAAAATTAAGATCTGTACCGCTTTACTTGTGGGATCGACCAATTCCAATGCCGGTAAAGAAAAGGCTGCTGTTTTACCAGTTCCAGTCTGCGATTGACCAAAAATATCTCGCCCTTGAAGTAAAGCAGGAACTGCCTCTCGCTGAATCTGAGTAGGTTCAACAAACCCAATGCTGTCTAGCTGTTCTGTACAAGCATCGGATAGTCCTAACTCTTTGAAAGTAATTGTCATAACTTAGTTATTTTGTTCTAGTTTTTACGGATTTTACTTAAAAAAACTTTACAGTTTTAAGCAGTTTAACTATGGCGCTCCTCTCGATAACTTCAAGGGGAAAAATTAAAAACCATTAACTAATATGGAAATTAGACCGTGGAATAGGCTGCTACCTGAGCAACTTCGCCATAAAGATCGTATGTATCAGTTGCTGTAATAGTTACGGCAACTATAGACCCCAAAGACGCTTCACCGCGCACGTAGACCATACCATCTACCTCTGGAGCAAACCTCGCACAACGCCCAATCAACTCACCCGTGTTGGGGTTTTCTTGCTCGATCAAAACATCGACTGTTTTACCCAAACAAGCCTGATTGTTCTGAGCAGAAATGGGTTGCTGAATCACCATTAACTCTTCGCGCCGACGATCCATTACTTCTTGATGGATTTGGTCTGGCAAATCGTAGGCAGGTGTTCCTTCTTCAGCAGAGAAAGTGAAAACCCCTACATGGTCAAACTGGTGGCGTTGGACAAATTCTTTGAGATGTTGAAAATGAGCTTCTGTTTCCCCAGGAAACCCCACAATAAATGTGGTACGCAGCACTGCTTCAGGGAGTTGCTCCTTAATATTTTCGATAATTTCATCGTTGACTCGACCCTGCCAAGGACGATTCATGGCGCGGAGAATCTCTGGATGAGAATGTTGTAGTGGTAAATCCAGATAGGGGACAACGTTGGGAGTATCACGAATCGCAGCGATGACATCTGGAGTCAAGCCAGTGGGATAAGCATAATGAATCCTAATCCAGGGAATATCTGTCTCGCCCAAAGCTCTAAGCAATTCCGCTAGTTTCGGCTTACCGTAGATGTCTTTACCGTAGTTAGTCGTGATTTGAGAGATTAAGATTATCTCTTGTACACCCTGAGCTGCCAATTGGTTGACTTCGGTAACGATTGACTCAACAGTTCGCGATCGCTGATTACCCCTAAGATGAGGAATAATACAGAAAGCACAACGATAGTCACAACCCTCAGCTACTCTGACATAAGCCACACCTTCTGTAGTAGTACGATACCGAGGTACAGTTTCATCAGCAATATAATTAGGTTCAGAAGAGATCTCAGTTACTCTTTCACCCTTCTCAGTTCGCTGAATAACATCGACTATCTTGTGGTAGTCACTACTACCAACAACAGCGACAGCTTCAGGAATTTCTTCTAACAGTTCTTCCTGAAAATGTTGTGCCATACAGCCTGTAATTACTATCTTCTTGTCTGCTTCTGCTAGCTCTACAAGAGTACGAACTGACTCTTCTCTTGCAGCTTGAATAAAGCTACAAGTATTTACAACTACGTAATCTGCCACCTCTTCATTTGAGTCGACTTGGTAACCAGCTTCAGCGAGCAAACCAATCATGTGCTCAGAATCTATACGGTTTTTCTCACATCCCAAATGGGATATGGCAATACTGGGCTTTTCTGCCATAAAATTTCTGTATGATGACCATTAACTAATTGTAGACAAGGAGCTTTTTGTTGCGTCAGACTCAATATCTATGATTGGTCAAGTTAATAAACGGCTATATGTTATAACTTCCCCGATGACAACTGGATAAACAAACCAAGTCCACCTATCCGTCGAAAAGGCAAGATATTACCTCTGACATTATTAAAGAGCCTTTAGCAATCGGATTTTTAAACTTCACGATTACTAATCTTCTATTGTTAAGGTATTGTAACAGATACTTGTTAGATTTGGGAACCACTTCTCGTATATTTCCTTACCGAATTGTCAAACCAACTCCAACTACCAACATCTTACTTAGGTAGAAAGGATATTAGTACATCTTGATTATCTAGGCAACTGTATTAGATATCACATCATAAACTCTGCCTAAACCAGCAAATTTAAAACTTATAACGTGTACCAAACTGAACTGAATTAGAACCGCCAGAAACACCATTAAACAGCCCCCAAATTCCAGATCGATGGTGCCAGCGTACTGCTAAAGCGCTAAAGTCATTGATGTCATAAGCCATTTCAATTAGCACTAGGTTAAGAAGATTACTAGTTTGAAGATGCCTTCTTCGCTCTAGATCAGGAATATCTGAAGCCCAAGATAAACCATTACCTAAAGCAAAGGATAATCTGTTTTTAAATATCTGGTAACGAAACATTACCGCCGCGGTGAGCTCCCAGTGGAATTGCTCCTGAACATGTCTATATAAACCAGTATTAAATTCAAAACCACTTCGTTTGAAAGATTTGATCGAACGATTGTAATTGATGCCAAACTGATGCGCATTTTCAAATCTGGGAACAGGGAACCTTAGCTCATCCTCTGTTAGAGTCCCCCCAAAAATGGTGATCAAGTTTTTCTGATTATCAGCCATAGCTGGATTGCCAGGTAGCAAAGCAGATAATGCAAGCCCCAAACCTACTAACGTCCTCTTCACCCTTTACCCCACACTAGATAATGTCTTTTAAAAAAAGTCAATTATAGCTCTGGAAAATCTGAATTAGGGAGGAAAATAAATCAGCAAAAGTATTAAATTTCTACTAGAAATTACTTAAATCATTACTCCTTTTTTTGTAAACACTCACATCCTAGACAACTCTCTTAGTACAAAATGGATACTAAGCAGACCACTCAAAATCACAAATTATTCTGACCTTTCTAGCAATAACTGTAGAAAGCAACACAATACAGAGCGATAACTATGAAGAATTTTTAGTAGTTTCAATAACTTAACTAACCAAACCATCAATTGCTACAGCATCGAGTTGCTCGACGTTCTCAAAAACAACTGCGGCACCAGAATCTAGTAATTTAGCTCGATAAACTTGTTTGATCTCAGCATCAGTTTGCACGTGCGGAGGTAGGACTCCAACCCCAATAAAACGACCTGAGGGCTGTTGCTCTTGAGCTTTGAGAGCGGTTTGCATGTCTGCCACAGTATCGCCTACGTAGAGAACAGGTACAGATAAGCTGTCTAAACCTAAATCTTTTACTGCGAGAAACAAACCTTCAGGATCAGGCTTTCCAGGTGCATCTTCCATTGCGACTAAAACTGGCTTACTCAAGCCCAAGCGACTCTTAAGAACATATTCAGCAGAACCTCTAGTTGCCCCACTAAAAAATCCCCAACCAATCTGGTTCTGAGTTAAAGAATCCAGATACGTTTTTGACATCAATAAAGGTTCGCTAGCAATATAGCCATCAAACTGTTCGGGATTTTGTCCTCGGTACTTAGCCTGAAAAAAATCTACCACTGCATCGTAATCAATAGAATGATCTGCGCGCAGTTTACCTTGGGATTCATAATAGCGATAGGCTAATTCTTGAGAAGCTTGCCAATCGTTGTTCCAAATTCCTTCTGATTTAAGTTGGTCGATATCCGCCATCACAGGGCGAAAAGCCCCCTCAGTGAACTTTTCTACGGTATCGCAAATAGCTCGACGGTAGGAGTTGCTGGCATCTCGAACAACTC
>CAZSEZ010000269.1:0-4656 GCA_964606015.1 uncultured bacterium | reverse complement strand
GTCCTGTTACTGGAACGAATAGCATGAAGAAGTGCAACCAACGTTTGTTGGAGAAGGCAATTCCAAAGATCTGAGACCAGAAACGGTTCGCAGTTACCATACTGTAGGTTTCTTCTGCTTGTGTTGGCTCAAATGCTCGGAATGTGTTTGCTCCGTCGCCATCTTCAAATAGGGTGTTTTCTACTGTTGCTCCGTGGATTGCACATAGCAGTGCTCCACCTAGTACACCTGCTACTCCCATCATGTGGAATGGGTTTAGGGTGAAGTTGTGGAATCCTTGGATGAACAGGATGAAACGGAAGATACCTGCTACTCCGAAGCTGGGTGCGAAGAACCAGCTGGATTGTCCCAATGGATACATTAGGAATACAGATACGAATACTGCGATTGGTGCGGAGAAGGCAATCGCGTTGTAAGGACGAATCCCGACAAGACGAGAGATTTCAAACTGACGTAGCATGAAGCCGATCAGTCCGAAGGCACCGTGAAGCGCTACAAAGCTCCAGAGTCCGCCGATTTGACACCAGCGTGTGAAGCTCCAGTTTGCTTCGGGTCCCCAGAGGAACAACAAGGAGTGACCCATGCTGTCTGCGGGGGAGGATACTGCTACGGTTAGGAAGTTTGCTCCTTCTAGGTAGGAGGATGCCAAACCGTGAGTGTACCAGGATGTTACGAAGGTGGTTCCTGTTAACCAACCGCCTAGTGCCATGTAAGCACAGGGGAATAGTAGGATTCCAGACCAACCTACGAAGACAAAGCGATCGCGTTTTAACCAGTCGTCAAGGGCGTCAAACAACCCTTGGCGTGCTGGTGCGCGTCCTACTGCTATGGTCATAAGTTTTTATACCTCTTGCTTGACTATATAAACTGCAAGAAATTAGTTTCAAAAAGGATATTCTTACAA
Organism: uncultured bacterium; assembly: GCA_964606015.1. GTDB lineage: Bacteria > Cyanobacteriota > Cyanobacteriia > Cyanobacteriales > Xenococcaceae > Hyella. Next base: position 3,752 of record CAZSEZ010000269.1, on the reverse strand, counting down.
TCCTACAGACATCACAAACTTTTGTGAACTGTCTTTTGAGTTTGGTTACGATAACTCTAGCTGCTATCCATAACCATTTTCTACTATGAAGACTTGGTTTTCAAACGAAGGCATGGCAGGTAACCCGCTCTGGAGCGAAGAACTAGCCTTTTGCCCTTGCTGAGACCACTTCCTCGCAAAATTTATGATTGCTTAGTCGTCAGACTAAAAATTGTTACTAATCTTTACCCTTTACTCAGGATTAGGATTAGTAATTTTTAAAATAGCACGAGTTCTAGCTTTGATGCTTCTTAAGCGACTTTTCAGAGACTTTCGCCTCCTATTTTAGTAAATATGAACTAAAAGAAATCTTGGATGATTAGTTTCACTAAGCTCTCTATCCTGAGAATTAGAACAAGTTTTGCAAACAGATTCTCGCTTAATGAGACAATATCTTGAGTTCTGTTTTCTCATTTTGAATAATTAAGTATTAAGAAAAGTAACGATATTACTATGACTAATCAAACTCAAACTCTGCGCGAACAAGTACTGCGCCAAGAGGTATTAGGCTCTCGAAGATTTAGTAATTTTTTCTGGGCAGCGATCGTTACAATGGGGGGAGTAGGTTTTTTGCTCTCTGGACTGTCCAGCTATTTTCAGAAAAATTTTCTGCTGGTTTCAGATGTATCTGACATCCAATTTGTTCCTCAAGGCGTTGCCCTGACGTTTTATGGCGTGGCAGGAACTTTACTAGCTACTTATCTCTGGCTGGTCATCCTCTGGGATGTGGGCGGTGGTTACAACGAATTTGATAAGCAGAGTGGTAAAGCGACAATTTACCGTTCTGGGTTCCCTGGTAAAGACCGTAAAGTAGAGGTAAAAATCCCTCTCGATGATGTTCAATCCGTCAAAGCTGAAATTAGGGAAGGAGTTAACCCTAAGCGAGTACTTTATCTAAAAGCTAAAAAGCTTAGAGATATTCCTCTAACTAGAGTTGGCGAACCAATCGCTTTAGCAAGGTTAGAAAATCAGGGTGCAGAACTAGCTAGGTTCTTGGAAGTTCCTTTAGAAGGTTTGTAGAGAGTCTTTTTGGACTGCCAAGATATCATCCATTTGTGGTGTGTGGTATCTCGGCAGCACCTTCTCTGTTGGGACAAGCTCAGAGAAGAGATAGACGCATTATTTAAGGCATTTAACCCTATATCTCTTTATTCTGAGCAAAGGTAGGTTTTATGGCTTGGTGGCGATCACAGCATAAAAGGGGTCTGCTCCTGTCATGCCCAACATTTGGAGAAAATTAGGTATTGGAGATTCGCTAACGACTGTTTCTGGGTTGCTAAAGCCAGGTACGGCTTGAAAGTATCTTTTTACCAGTTCTACTCTTCCCGATTCACTATTATCTCGCCAGATAGCGATCGCTTTATGGAAGAACATCCGATTGGAGAAGCTAATAATGGCAATTCCTCCCGGTCTGAGAACACGTTGGATTTCCGCAAAAATTGCTTCTGGATATTGAAGATACTGAACTGACACAGTTATCAACACAGCATCAAAATCTTCGCTGTTTAGAGGTAACTTGGGATTCTGGTTGAGATTTTGTACGAAGTAACTGTTGAGGCGGGGATTTTTGGCTAGTTCTTCACGGTTCATGCCATGTCCTTCTACATGCTCAAACTCGACGTCTTCTGGCAGGTGAGAAACCCAGCTACTCATTAAGTCGAGAATACGGGTATTCGGCTTCAAGCGTTCTCGATAAAGTTGTGTCAATTGGTCGATAAAACCAGAATCGACGTGAGTGACAAAGCGAGGAGCAGCGTAAAAGTCACTGTCGTTGGAGGGATCTTGTTTAGTACGATGTTCGGGGCGCAGCAGCATAATCTTTGATTTGTTAAGGATTCCGACTTATATCAAGTTCTGTTAACTAAAGTTCAGTATTACAAAATTCTGCTGTGGAAGAAACTCCAATTCTCATTAGCGTTGGCTAACATAGCTTTATAACAAAATTTCCACTTGGGAAAAGTGTCGCTATGGTAGTCAAAAAACAATTCAATTCTTTTCAAGAACTTCTTCAGAATTCGCCTAAACCAGTTTTGGTAGATTTTTATGCAACTTGGTGTGGCCCCTGTCAGATGATGAGTCCTATTTTGGAACAAGTAGGAACGCAAATGCGCGATCGCTTGCAAGTAGTGAAAATAGACACTGATCGCTATCCTAATATTGCTTCGCAGTATGCGATTCAGGCTTTACCCACGATGGTTCTCTTCCGCAATGGTCAACCAGTTAGTAAAATTGAGGGAGTACATCAAGCTAATCAATTGATACAGCACCTAAGTACTCTTGTTTAACTCTCTTGCTTATTTGTGACATTGCAAGACTAGGATTAGGACTAACTTCTACTCAACTTAGAGTTATGGCCAATTTATCGGCAATTCCTTCGATCCACTTTTCATCCTGCTTGGTGTAACTTCTAGGAGTATCCGCTCCCAGGATTAAAACACCGCGATCTCCGATAGGTTGTGCAATAATTCCTTGAGTATTTTCTGGTAAATAATCGAACTCAACTTTTCCTGGATAGAGGTTGAGATTTACCAAATAAATTGCCTTTTGTTTTTCTAAAGTTTTAGTAACGATTGCTCCAGGTTTTACTTCTTTATTGGGTCCTAAAATACCGCGTCGTAAGATAGTTTTTTCGCCATAATAAATAGCAAGTGATCGTGTAACAGTATTGGTAAGCAATAAATGAGAGGCCCAAGCTAATTCTGTTTGTATCGTTTCAGATAAGTTTGGATCAAGCTCAAAGCCTTGTTCGCCAATTAGTTCTACTTTCTCTGGTGGGACTGGTTGGATCTGTTGCCACAAAAAATAGATCAGGAGCAGCGCCGCCCCTTCAATGATTCCCAGAGCATCGGAACGAGCCTGAGAAGGCGTTACCGAAGCGGTCAACAAGCGATTTAGCAATAGTAAGGTTCCTGCCAAACCGCCAATAACTAGGGGTAGCAAACGCAAACCCCCGAAAGAATTAGCCTTACTAGAATTAGAATCTGTCATCGATTAACGAAACTACTCTTCCCCTGGCTCTAGTATTCGTTGAAATAAATAGCCAGTACCTCTAGCTGTTAAGATTAGTTCAGGATTACTAGGATCATCTTCCAATTTGGCACGGAGACGAGAAATATGAACATCTACCACGCGAGTATCCACATGACGTTCGGGAGTGTAGCCCCAGACTTCTTGAAGGATTTCTGAGCGGGAAAAAGGTTCTCCAGAACGGCTGACTAACAGCTCTAAGAGGCTAAATTCCATGCCTGTGAGCCGAATGCGTTCGTCACCTTTATAAACTTGACGCTTATTAGTATCAATTTTAATCGAACTAACATGAATCACTCCTGAAGAAGGAATTCCTGGTGCACCATTTTTATCTACGCGACGAAGTACAGAGCGAATCCGAGCTTCTAGCTCTTTGGGCGAAAAAGGTTTGACAACGTAGTCGTCCGCGCCTAATTCTAGACCAGTAATGCGGTCAGCAACATCACCTAGTGCTGTCAACATGATGATAGGGATATCAGATTCTTTACGAAGTTCTTGACATACTCCATAGCCATCTAGTTTGGGCATCATGACGTCCAGTACTACCAAGTCAGGTTCAGAAACGCGAAAAGTTTCTAATGCCTCTTCTCCATCAGCAGCAGTTACGACATCGTAGCCAATCATTGACAAACGGGTTTCTAAGATGCGACGGATACTAGCCTCATCATCAACAACGAGAATTTTTT
>CAZSEZ010000268.1:0-4693 GCA_964606015.1 uncultured bacterium | reverse complement strand
ATCAAAGTTATAACCAATTGCAAGTATTTAGTTACAAACGATACAAAATAATAAGATATAAAATTAATTCTATTTTATGGATATTTTACTAGCTCTCTGTTTAGGGGTTGCTCTGAGTGCAGCTTGCGGGTTTCGCATATTTATCCCTCCTTTTGCTCTAAGTTTGGCGGCAAATTATGGCAATTTAGACTTAGCTTCACAGCTAAATTGGCTAGAATCTCCTGTGGCAACTGTTACTTTAGGCATTGCTACCATAATCGAAATTTTGGCTTACTACATTCCGGTAGTTGACAACTTACTGGATATGATCGAAATTCCCACTGCGATCGCATTTGGCACAATCCTTACAGGAGCAAATCTTGGGGAAGTTGACCCAGTTTTACAGTGGACTCTAGCTGTAATTGCTGGAGGTGGAACAGCCGGAGTCATTGAAAGTGCTACCAGTATTACTAGATTGGCTTCTACTGGCGTTACTGGTGGCATGGGAAATTTTCTCTTGGCAACTATGGAAGCCCTTTCTGCGGCGGTATTATCAATTTTGGCACTGACCTTGCCTTTACTAGCGATCGCACTTGTAGCAGGTTTATTGATCTTTGCCATCAGCAAAGTTAGCAAATACTTATCTAGTAAGGTAGCCAGAAGGCTAAACAAGAGAAAAATGTGAGATGGACTCTTCTATTCTATGGAGAATCACTGCAAATGGGATTGCGATATCGCAAGAATATGCGGCTATTACCAGGTATCAGGCTACATATTGACACTAAGGGATTGACCAGCTTGATAATTCGTCTCAAGTGCTTACAATTTAGAATCAACAAAAGAGGTATCCAGGGTAGATTACACTTTCCTAAACTTGGTCTGTCCTATCGTTTTGGTTCTGGAAGGAAAAGACGCAGACGACGCTCATGAGCTGAAGGTAGTGATCTAGATACTGGAGATAACCTTCGGAAATTGATTACTTTTTTGAATTATCAAGAAGCTGTTGAAGTGGCTAAACTTTTAGTAATAAAGCCAAACTGAGCTAAATAAAACCTTTGAATAGATAAAAGAGTCATAAGGGTGGAAATATTAGTCAAATCCACCTTATACATGTAGTTATCTAGTCCTTTTTCTGTAAACCTAAGCCATTTTCTTCTGCATAGCGTTCCATAAATCTTAAAAAGCGTTCCCACTCTGCTGCAGAGTTCATAGATAGTTTTGATTCGATAGCAGAAGGCTTACCATTAATAAACTTTCCTTTAACATCGCGACTGACGATCTCTCCTTCTTCATCGACTAGATAGAGACCAGTAATTTCTACTGTGCTTTCTTCTCCTAGCGCATCAGGGCCATCAAAGTAAAAGGTAGCGGTGCCACCGTCTTTATTGCGAGAGCGAGTAACGCGAATGTCAGGTACAACGCTTTCCTTGACTCCACGAGAAAATTGAATTTCTGCCATAGTATTTCTTTAACAATAATTAATATGTCTTTAAACCTGAGACTATCTTCTCATATCTGGCGATCTCTGGGGGCAAAGTCGGAAAACTCCTTGAGTGCATCGGATTGTCCGCCAGAATCTCAAGTTGAATACTAAATAATCAACGCAATTTAGAGGATTAGGCTACAGGAAAGCTCAAAATAAAACTGCTGCCTGCTCCTGGACGGGAATTAACGCTAATTGTGCCACCCATGCCTTCGACTAAAGTTTTGACTATAGATAAACCTAAGCCAGTACCTCCTGCACGGTTGCGCGCCTCATCTAAGCGATAAAAACGCTCAAAAATACGAGTTTGTTGCTGAAGAGGAATTCCTACACCGTGATCGCTGATAGTAATTTTGGTGTGTCGATTATTGTTGCTGGTTGAGATAGTAATGGGTTTTTCTGGTGCAGAGTACTTGATGGCATTGTCCACTAGATTTAGTAAGACTTGTCTGAGGCGTTTCGGGTCTGCAGCAATGGTCAGTTGTTTCTCTTCTACATTCTTAACTACAAATTGATGATTACTATACTGTTGTGCCATGTTAACTACTTCGGAGATTGCATTGTCTATCTCCACTTGCTCTAGTGTAAAGGGCATCGATCCGCTATCTGCCCTGGCTAGATCGAGTAAATCCTGTAAAAGTTGCACTGTATTGTCTGCTTCACTGGCTGCTGTGGTAAGAGCTTCTCTCTGGATCTCTGTTAAATTATTGCCTCGGCGGAGAGTACTTTCCAAATAACCACAAATAATAGCTAGAGGAGTACGCAGCTCATGCGACACATTGCTAAGTAGCTGTCTTTGGTGTTCCCAGGATTCGGATAGACGTATTAGCATTTGCTCGAAAGTGTCTGCCAATTCCTTTACCTCGCTTGGGGGATTTTGCAAGGGAATTCGCGCTTCAGCTAACTTATCAGCGGAAATGTCTTCGGTGATCTGACTAATTTTTTTCAAAGGTCTCAGAGAACGGTCTATATATAGCGCAATTACCGTAGTTAACACCATAGTTGCGATCGCTGTAGCAACGGCCAAACTACTCAGAAGCCGTAACAACATTTTTTGGTCACTAGTAATGTCTTGCGCAATATAAAATTTGCCTAGAGTAACGCCATTGACGACTAAAGGAGTAGCACACATCAACCAGTAGCGTCCTGAAAGATCTTGTACTTGGGGAATGGTAGGAACATTTTTCAAGGGCAGCAACACATCACCAATCTCTGCTTGCTGAAGAATCTCAGAACGGGCTGCTACTGCTTGGTTTTGGTTTTTTACCCAGAGTAGTTTCGTTTCATCTGACAGATTGTCAATAGCTCTTTGCATACCCTCTTCTAGAGTTACCATATCGCTGTAAACAGCAACATCTTGAGGAAAACGCTCGGCGATGTATTCGATATTTTCTTTGTGGGTTGTCACCAAAAGATACTGCATTCTCACGCTAACCCAAGCTGCTAAGCCTCCTACCCCTAAAGTAGAAAACACAGCAATCCCCAGAGTCAAACGAACTTTGAGTGACTTAGAATCGATTTTTCGCCAGAGGTTTTTCATTAATCGAAGTGGATTGTAAATGAGAAATGATTATTTTATTGACTTTTAGTATGGCGGTCTTTCCTGAGAATTCAATGATAGAGTGCTTTGAATTTCCCGTACTATAATCAAGACTTTTAGAGACCAAAGAAAAGCCTGTGACGATAATTATTCGCGATGCCAGAATCGCAGATTTAGCAAGCATTGTAGAGATTTATAATACTACGATCGCAAGCCGGATGGCTACCGCCGATACCGAACCTATAACTGTTGAAAGTAGACTAGATTGGCTCCAGAAACGAGATTTTAAGACTCGTCCTATTTGGGTTGTACAAACTTCAGAACAAGTGATTGGCTGGTTAAGCTTTAATAACTTTTACGGTCGCCCCGCATATGCCCACACCGCAGAACTTAGCATCTACGTAGCGCAGAATTATCGTCGTCAAGGAATTGGCTGTCTCTTATTAGAAAAAGCGACCATAACCGCTCCTAAGTTGAAAATTAAAATTCTTCTGGGTTTTATTTTTGCTCATAACCAAGCTAGTCTTAAACTGTTTGCTAATTTTGGCTTTGAACGTTGGGGTTTTTTGCCCCAAGTTGCCGAACTAGATGCACAAGCAAAAAACCTAATTATTCTGGGAAAAAAATTACTATGACCCAAATTATTGTTGAACATCAACCTAGTCAGAACAAACTGGATCAGCTGGTTGTGAGTCAGTGGCCAATTTGGGAGAAAGAGAAATCAGAATTTCCTTGGAGCTATGATGCCACAGAAACTTGTTATTTTCTTGAAGGACAGGTAGTGGTGACGCCTGAAGATGGTGAACCAGTAGCTATGGGAAAAGGAGACTTAGTTACTTTTCCAAGAGGTATGTCTTGCACCTGGAAAATTAATCAAGCTGTCAAAAAATACTACAAGTTCAGCTAGCAATTTTGCTGGATGGATTGACTAGAGAAACTAAGTTACCAAATTGTACTTCCTCAGACTTGTAATCAAACCTATCTGATCGGCATTGAAGTGCTGACTTCATCTAAATCTGTAATGGATTTACCTGTTAGGCAGAGCCAATGGCAGGTATACAAATCCAATTCTGGACCTCTTAGGCTAGCTAATGCTGGAGCTGCAGGAAAAGGCCATAGGCGGTCAAAAACAATCTCATTGCTGTAGAGACTAAACTGCAATAGGTAAACTGCAGGAGTTGCTCTGAGATTTTCGAGGAGACTAGTGGCTAGCTTATAGAGAGGCTTTCTCTTAGCTGCTGGAAAATCTACTGGTTGCTCGTAGAAGTTGGGAATAGCTCCCTCACCGATAATGCTGCCAAATAAGGGTTGTTCCTTAGTCAAAATGATGGGTAGCCATAAATGACCTAGCCAAGAATCACCTACGCTAGTTTTGATCCCTAAATTATTTTCTACCCAGCGTCTCCTACCAGAAATATCTTTGCAAGCAGCGAAGATTTTTTTGCTGGGGAAATCAAAATATTCTGGGAGCTGGATTGTCAGAGGACAATAGAGAAAGCGATTCCTACGGTCACCTTTTTTCCCAATTTTGCTCCACAAAGAACCAGCTGATGTAATGTCTATGCTAGCTTCTGGAGAGTACTTGGCAATTCCTTTTTGGAGTGCTGTAACCATTCTTTCTGTAACTGGTGAGGCAGAAATTAGCTGTTTGTTGTCGTTAACTTCAGCGTTGATAATGATTAATGCTTGTT
>CAZSEZ010000267.1:0-4700 GCA_964606015.1 uncultured bacterium | reverse complement strand
TTTGACTAAGGTTAGGCTTATTTTCTTCTAGTTTTTTTAATCTTAGTTGTACTAGAAGCCAAGGCTTAGAAATTCCGCCAGTAGCTTCCATATATTGGGCTAAATCTTTACTATCCATATTTTTCTTAAAATTGATTCTATTTAAATCTAATTTACTCAATTAATCAAGGGTGAATCAAGCTCGTTTTGTCACTTACTAAATCCACCCTACACAATCAACTAAATTTAACTACTAAATGAATTACCTAAGAGGCCATCATTCTTTCTAAAATGCGCTGAAGGATTTGCATTCCTGTAATTGCCTGCCAGCCAAAAATACCGAGCATTACGATATTGAGGCTAATATGGCTCAAACGGGCAGTTTCATTACCTTTCTGCATATATGGTACAAGTGCAGTGGAAACTGCTAAAACAGCAACCATTGCTAAACCAGCAATCAAATGAGGACCTACAAACAATTTACCGTTGTTGATATAGGTAACTGCTAAACCGCCCATATTACCTAGGACAACAAAGGCCAACAAGATGGAGCCTACTTGATGATGCTTAATTGTAAATTTCTTTTTAACTAGTTCTTTTCTAATTTCTTTGTCCGCTGTACGAGTGCGACGACTCTGGAAACCAGAATAAGCAGCGTACATTCCTAATCCAAATAGTACCCACATAATCATGGGGTGGCCGAACTGGGAGTAGGTTTTGACTGCGTCGGGAAGTGCAAAATCCATGGTGTTCTCTATTCTCAAAAAATCAGCGTAATAAAACTTAACTTAACATAATTTTAAGCTTTGCTGACTCCTCAAAGAGATACAACTTACTACGCAGTACTTGGAAATATAGCTATTTACAGGGCTGTTTTTGAAGGTGCAATGTGCTAAGTATTTTAGATTTTATCTCCAAGGTTAAATCTTGCAAGCAATTCAAAATCAGAATCATCGTCACACCTAGAAAATATGGGTATGGTCAAGAGTTTTTTAAAGCGATCGCATATAAAAATAATTCCTTACTAAGGGCACGAAGTTTTTTAATGATGTATGGAAAAGCTAGCATCGGCAGGAATATTTTGTTCCATTCTTGTAAGTGCTGATTTAGCCTTATTTGTCCAAGAGTCAGAGCGTCGGTACTCTACTAAAAACTGAAGCAAGTGGGCTTCGGCTTTGGGATAATCACCCAGGACATATGCTGACATTCCAGCGTGGTAGCGAGCCATAAAATTATTTGGCCAATAGCGTAAAACTAACTCCATGATTCCTCCTGCGGATTCATCATCTCCTGCATCAGCAATAGGATGTCCAATAGCAAAGACAACTGCTGCTGCGTAGTAACTTTCTTCTGGGGATAAAGGTTGAATTAACTCATCGGCACGATTGATTTTGCCGGCTAGAGCATAACAGCTAGCGGCATAGCCTACTCCTTGAGGTGTATCAGGATGAGGCGGGCTATTTTTAAAGGCGACGGTTACTTCTAGAGCATTACAGCGAGATTTAATATTCTGGAACCAAGCTCGCTCTTGAGAAAGATCAACTTTTGCGGGAGAAGACTTTCTGACAACCTTAACTGTTTGTTTTGAAGATTTCGGATTTTCTGCGGTGTTTGGTTGAGATTGTAGCCAGGACAAACTAATTATCGTACAAAGGGCGATTATGCCAGATACTTTAGCGATCGCATAATCAATTCGAGATTTATTTTTAGATTTAGTTTGATGGGCACTAGTTCCAACCACAGGCAATGCTTTTAGTTTTGCTAGAGCTGAGGCTGCATCACTAAACCGCTGGCTAGAATTGGGAGCGACCATTTGATCCAACCAATCCATGAAATCTGGATTGATACCTGTTGTTAGATGGCGAAACTTGAGTCGATAACTATCATCAATCAAAGTGCTGAGTTTGTGCGAAGGAGTCTTGGTAATCAGAGCGATCGCAGTTGCCCCCACACTGTAAAGATCGGAAGCGGTAGTTAGCGGTCTTTGAAACAGTTCTTCTGGAGGAGTAAACCCTGGAGTCCCAGCAACAACACTACTTATGGCAATATCTTGACTGTTGACCCTAGCTAACCCAAAGTCAATCAAGTAAGCTTGATTATCCTGATCTATGAGGATATTTTCTGGCTTGATATCACGATGAATAATTGGCGGTAGCGATCGCTGTAAATCCACTAAGATTTCTAAGATAGAAACCAAAATTTGCTTAATTTCGGTTGGAGAAAAATTATTTTTTTCAGCTAATGAAGTGGCATTTTTATATTCTTGCACCATGCAAAAGCCGTCTGCTGTTTCAAAAGAAGCAAGATACTTAGGGATACAGGTATGATCAATACTTTGTAAGATTTCGATTTCTCTTTGATATGCTTTATAGCCTTGCCAACTAGTACTCACCTGAGCAAAACGGAACTGTTTAATAACGACTTGTTGTGTCTCGTCCAGGGTAGTTGCCAGGTAACTGATTCTACCTCCCTCTCGATTGCGACCCAGTTCACGGATAATTTGATAATTATGGGCAGAGAAATCGGGATGTTGAGAAAAATCGACCATAGGACAAGATTCAAAGCTGCTAATCCCAGTATTCCCTGACAAGATAGTTCTCTTATCGCGATCACTAGATTTGAAAGTCAACAGTAAATCGTTAATTTCTTCAGCTATTTACGAAGCCAAAGCCAGTGCAATAGCGATGCCACAAACAACACCCGATAACCCAGATACAGTAGCCCCTATAGCCCGTGAAATCAGAAAAATACGATTGAAGCCTTGACCGTCTAACTTATACGCACCGTAATCAGAAGAAAAGCCAATCGCATGAAGTGTCCTTGCAATTGCAAAGGTCCAACAGAGAAAAAGAACAACTGAGGTGGAACCAGCCACAATCTCTAGTAAACCAAGAGATGCGATAAAAATACCCGCATTTTCTGCTAGGTTGCCGTGTCGTCTAACCATCCTTTCAAGAGTGATATCGCCTTGAATCCCCATGCCATGTTCATTTTTACCTCGGTAAATTCCAACGGCAAACATCAATACTTGCTGTAAAACAATCAAATATGCAGCTAACCATGCAGTGTTGGTGGGTATTGCCATAATTTAATTCTCTCTAATATTGACCTACAAATTACTTAAGAATGTTTTGTAAGTTTTGTCAGTACGAGAATCATAAACTTGTAAAAATACAATGTCATTACTAAAATATGCAAACATTATTTGTATCAATGCAAGTCCATCCTGGGAGTTTACTTTGAACTGGTCTGATTTACAGATTTTGTTGATATTTCATCGTGAAGGAACCCTACAAAAAGCTGCTACTAAGTTAAAAGTAGATATCAGTACGGTATCGCGGAGAATTCGAGCACTAGAAACTGATTTGGAACAGAAACTTATTGAAAATATAAGCGGACGTCTAGTTCTCACTTCATTTGGAGAGCAAGTAGTACAAGCAGCTGATGCTATGGCATCAGAATCTGATCGTCTACAGCGTATTATCAAAGGAAAAGAAAATAATCTGTCAGGAGTATTACGAGTAGCACTATTAGACATGCTGGTGTTTTTTCACCAAGATATTTTTCAGTCCTTTTCTGCCGCATACCCCCGCATTACTTTAGAGCTTATTTCTGGGACGAGTAGATTACACAGTCTGACCCAAAGAGAAGCAGATATCGCGATTCGAGTCTCTAAAAAACCAGATGATACTTTAGTGGGAATGCGAGTACTTCAAACCGAATATGCTATTTACGCTCATAGTGAGATCGCCGAAAGTTCTTTTAAAAGCTGGGCTACTCTCCCTTGGATTGGGTGGGATCCAACAGTTAATGCCCGCATGATCGATGCTTGGATGAAAAACCATGTGCCTCCTGAACAAATTCGGTTTCGAGCGAATAGCGCAATCTCACAATTTATAATGACTGAGGCTGGAGGCGGTGCGTGTATATTGCCATCGATATATGGTGATCTGAGTAATAAACTAGTTCGCCTAAGTGATGATTTAAAAGGATTTGATACCAGTGTTTGGGTGTTGACTCACCGCGATCTTAAACGTAATGGACGTGTTCAGGCTTTTTTGGATCATGTCTATAAAGGCTTCAAAGCATTTGGAAATAATAAAAAGCCGAAATAATTCCCTAAAGCAAATCAAAAAAATAAAATTATAGTTTGTATCTCTTATTGACTCAGCAAGAACTCTTGTATAAAAAGCCACGATCATTTTGTAGTTTTATATACAAACAAAAACTTTAATTCTTATGCCAAAAGATTTAAGTAGCAACTCATTAATTCCTGAATTATATTGGAATCAATTGTTGAACATTTTCTAGTGATGGATACTTCAACCAAGATAGCAAAACGTATTCAAATACTTCTTGTAGACGATAATCCCGTTAATCTCACAATTTTATCTGAAATCCTCACTAATCAAGGCTATCAAACCAGAAGAGTAATTAGTGGAGAGATGGCATTAAAGACTTTAAAAGAAAATCGATTTGATTTGATTGTTCTTGATATTGATATGCCTCAACTTAATGGATATGATTTATGTCTAATCCTAAAAGAAAATCCTGAAGCCTCCAATATTCCTGTAATTTTTATTAGCGCTCTAGATGATGGCTTAGACAAGAAAAAAGCCTTTCAAGTGGGAGGGGCAGATTATATTACTAAGCCTTTTCAAGTAGAAGAAGTAATAGCTAGAGTCGAGAATCAAATTAGAATTTTAGATTTAAAGAAAAAT
>CAZSEZ010000266.1:0-4712 GCA_964606015.1 uncultured bacterium | reverse complement strand
CGTCGGTCGATGATGAATAATAAAGTCTGGATTAATTGTTATGAGAAAAAATTAGAATTAAATTTTATGTTAAAAGCAGGTATCGTTGGTTTACCAAACGTAGGTAAATCGACATTATTTAATACTGTTGTTGCTAATGCCAAAGCTACAGCGGCGAACTTTCCTTTCTGTACGATCGAACCTAATGTGGGAGTTGTAGCTGTACCTGATGAGCGTTTAGATGTATTAGCGGAAATTTCCAAATCGGAGAAAATCGTCCCTACGAGAATTGAGTTTGTTGATATTGCAGGTTTAGTTAAAGGTGCATCTCAAGGAGAAGGTTTAGGAAACCAGTTTTTAGCCAATATCAGAGAAGTTGATGCCATTATCCATGTGGTTAGATGTTTTGAAAATGATGATATTATTCACGTTTCAGGTTCGATCGATCCTGTCAGAGATATGGATATCATTAACTTAGAATTATCCTTAGCTGACTTAGCTCAAGTGGAGAAAAAGGTGCAAAGGTTAACTAAGCAAGCGAAAAAAGATCCTGAAGCGGCGGAAGAATTAGCGATATTGGAGAAAATCCTCCCCACTTTAAATGAAGGACAACCAGCTCGTTTAGTTGAATTAACAGAAGATGAAGAAGCCATTATCAAGCCTTTAGGTTTATTAACTTCTAAACCAGTTATCTATGCAACTAATGTTAGTGATGAAGACTTAGCTGAAGGTAACGAATGGGTAGAGCAAGTCAAAGCTAAAGCCGCAGAAGAAAATGCCAAAGTAGTGGTTATATCCGCTCAAGTAGAATCTGAATTAATCGAGTTACCAGAAGAAGATAAAGCTGAGTTTTTAGAGTCTTTAGGAGTTACTGAAGGGGGATTACAATCTTTAATCAGAGCTACTTACGATTTATTAGGATTACGTACTTACTTAACTACAGGAGAGACTGAAACCAGAGCTTGGACTATTATTGCAGGAATGACGGCTCCTCAAGCGGCTGGTGTCATTCACACTGACTTTGAAAAAGGTTTTATTCGTGCTGAAACGGTTTCTTATCAAGATTTAGTTGATTGTGGCAGTATGAATGCAGCTAAAGAAAAGGGTTTAATGCGCTTAGAGGGTAAGGAATACATTGTTAAAGAAGGGGATGTAATGTTATTCCGCTTTAATGTTTAGACGATTTCCACTCAATAAAATACCAAAATTAGTCAATATAAAATTATATGCTTGGTAGAGATAAGGCATGCTTTGTCTCTACGGAGGTTCATCTGCTATTAGTCACAGGAGTTTTGATTCGGAGATATGATTCGGAGCATTGACTCCTTAATAATGAGTGTCAATGCAAAGAACATTTACATTATTTTCGTTTTTTCTGCTTAGTTTCTAGAATTGTAAAAAGAATGATGTAAGCAATAAATTATGAAACAATCTAAATTAGGTATTTTGGGATTTGCATTAGTAAGCATTTTGGGTTTTAGTAGTTCAGCGAATGCAGTCACTATTAGTTTTAATCAAGATGATTTTACTGAGACTAATGTTTTTAGTAATATTCTTGAATACAATTTTTCGATCGAACTAGAAAATACGATTAGACCCGGTGGAGTGTATGAAAATCCTGCACTTGTGGGAGTTGAATATTTAGTAAGAGGACGATTGGCAGATGGAACTCCTTCTGGATTTCCCGGTTTTCGTTTAGAGCGGACTATTAGTGGAACAGATTTTTATGCTCAAGGTAGTTCTTTGAGTTTTACTATCAGTAACAGTGCAGATCTTACTGATGGCTTACAGCTTTCCGAATTAGTGGGAGATAATCCTGTATTTGTATTTAATGGTCGAGAAGTGGGAACAGGTCGTTACCATCCTTCACTTGTAGAGTTGAATGCTGATGGTACTGGTTTGTTACGTAACTCTAATAATTTTGGTGGTATCAATCCCGCTAGTAATGAAGAAGTAGATGTAAAAATTGGTGACGAATACATTACAGAATTAAGATTTGATCCGAATAACTTGACGCTGACAGAACCAATAGAGACAGTACCAGAGAAACCTGTTCACTGGCTGTCGTTAGGTATAACCTTAGGTTTGCTCAAACTTTCTTCTAAACGTAAGAAAAGTAACTTATAGCGACTTTATAATGATATTTTCGATCGTTAAAGTGTCAGCTTCTAGCTGAGCTTCCGAGTTAAAGCTCCGATGGATCATGTTTTATCCCATCAAAATCAATAACGTGAATAACACCGTTATCAGCTTCGATATCTTCCATAATGACGGTGAAATTTTTGACTTCCAAGTTATCACTACAATCGATCGTAATGGGTGAACCTTCG
Organism: uncultured bacterium; assembly: GCA_964606015.1. GTDB lineage: Bacteria > Cyanobacteriota > Cyanobacteriia > Cyanobacteriales > Xenococcaceae > Hyella. The sequence continues at coordinate 2,403 of CAZSEZ010000266.1, read as the reverse complement.
ACAGAATCGACAGAATCAACTCGTAAAGTAAATTATCGAAACTCAATCCAAATAAAGAAAAAATGAAATAATAAATAACGGAGAAACCTCTAATCTATGGCAAAATTTTAACTAAAGACCCTTTAATAGATAAAGAGTAAAGAAAAGAGTAGATAGAACCAAGAAAAGTATTATAAACATGAGTAAACCCGAAACTATATTACCCCCTCAGTACGATCCTCAATCCACAGAAAGCAAGTGGCAAGAGTTTTGGCTCACCCAAGAAACATTTAAGGCAGATCCTAGCCATGAAGGAGAACCCTATGCCATCGTCATTCCGCCACCAAACGTGACTGGGGTATTACACATGGGTCATGCATTTAATACTTCCTTAATCGATACTTTAGTTCGCTACCACCGCATGAAAGGTAGAAATACTCTTTGTCTACCCGGTACAGACCATGCAAGTATTGCCGTACAAACTATCATTGAAAAACAACTCAAAGCAGAAGGAAAAACCCGTGATGATCTCGGTAGGGAGAAATTTCTGGAAAGAGCTTGGAAATGGAGGCAGGAGTCGGGTGGCAAAATCGTTAATCAATTAAAAAGATTAGGTTTATCCGCTGACTGGAGTCGTGAACGTTTTACCCTCGATGAATCCTTATCCAAAGCTGTTAAAACCGCTTTTGTGAAACTCTACGAAGAAGGATTGATTTATCGTGGTAACTACATGGTGAATTGGTGTCCTGCATCTCAATCTGCGGTTTCAGATTTGGAAGTTGAAAACCAAGAAGTTGATGGTTATTTATGGCATTTCCGTTATCCTTTAAGCGAAGGGGAGGGATTCGTCGAAGTTGCGACTACTCGTCCGGAGACTATGCTCGGAGATACTGCTGTTGCAGTTAATCCCAATGACGATCGTTACAAAGATTTAATTGGCAAGAAGCTTATCTTACCTTTAGTAATGCGTGAGATTCCTATCATTGCTGATGATTTTGTTGATCCTAGTTTTGGTACAGGTTGCGTTAAAGTAACTCCAGCCCATGATCCTAATGACTTTGCTATGGGTAAACGTAATAATTTACCCATGATCAATATCCTAAATAAAGATGGTTCTATCAATGAGAACGGAGGAGACTTTGCTGGTCAAGATCGTTTTGAAGCTCGTAAAAATGTTGTGAAAGCGATCGATGAGGAGGGTTTACTCGGAGAAGTTGAAAAATATACTCACAGTGTTCCTTATAGCGATCGAGGTAAAGTACCTGTTGAACCTTTATTATCTACTCAATGGTACGTCAAAATTAAGCCTTTATCGAATGATGCTCTAAGTGAATTAGATGATAATAACTGTCCTGATTATGTACCTGAAAGATGGCGTAAAGTTTACCGTGATTGGTTAGTTAAATTAGAAGATTGGTGTATTTCTCGTCAGTTATGGTGGGGTCACCAAATTCCCGCTTGGTACGTTATCAGTGAAACTAATGGCGAAGTTGGAGATAACACTCCTTTTGTAGTTGCATTTGATGAAGATGAAGCTAAAGCCAAAGCGATCGAAAAGTATGGTGAAGATGTAACGCTCGTTCAAGATAGTGATGTTTTAGATACTTGGTTCTCATCTGGTTTATGGCCTTTTTCGACTATGGGCTGGCCCGACGCTACCGATGATTTAGCCGCTTACTATCCTAACTCAACGATGGTGACAGGTTTTGATATTATCTTCTTCTGGGTTGCTAGAATGACCATGATGTCTAAGCATTTCACTGGTGAGATGCCTTTTGCTGATGTTTATATTCACGGTTTAGTTCGTGATGAAAACGGCAAAAAGATGTCGAAGTCTTCTAATAACGGCATCGATCCTCTGTTACTTTGTGATAAATACGGAACAGATGCAGTTCGTTATACCTTAATCCGTGAAGTAGCTGGGGCAGGGCAAGATATTAGTTTGCAGTACGATCGTAAAAAAGATGAATCAGAATCCGTAGAAGCTTCTCGTAACTATGCCAATAAATTATGGAATGCCGCTCGATTCGTATTGATGAATTTAGATGGTAAAACTCCTGAACAATTAGGTTATCCTGATTTACAAAAATTAGAACTAAGCGATCGTTGGATTTTATCTCGTTTTTACCAAGTTGTAGAAGAAACTGATAATCAACTAGCAAATTATGGTTTAGGGGAAGCGACGAAAACCATGTATGAATTCATTCGTGGTGAATATTGTGATTGGTACATTGAACTTGTTAAACCTCGTTTATATCAAGATGATACTTCGGAGTCTAAACTCGTCGCTCAACAAACTTTAGCTTACGTTTTAGACGGTATTTTAAAATTGTTGCATCCATTTATGCCTCATATCACCGAAGAAATTTGGCATACTTTAACTCAAAATACCGATGATAGTTTAGCATTACAATCTTATCCAGA
>CAZSEZ010000265.1:1677-4764 GCA_964606015.1 uncultured bacterium | reverse complement strand
CGTTCCAGAAAGAAACCAAAAAGACCGAACTAAAAGGCGGTGTAATGGAGGGTCGTGCGCTCTCTAAACAAGAAGTAGAAGCACTAGGCGACCTACCAAGCAAGGAAGAGCTATACGCTCAAATTGCTGGCTCCATCAACGCTTTGGCAACCAAAATTGCGATCGGCGTCAAAGAAGTTCCGACTTCTGTGGCTCGTGGTATCAAAGCCATGTCCGAAAAAGAAGACCAAGCTGCTGCCTAGGATTGCATAGCTGGTTAAGAATTATTGATTCATTGAAATTTAAGGAGTTACACGCATGTCTGCTGTAGATGAAATTCTCGAAAAGCTAAAAACCCTTACTCTACTTGAAGCTTCCGAGCTTGTTTCTCAAATCGAAGAAACTTTTGGTGTAAGTGCTGCTGCATCTGCTGGTGTAGTAATGGCTGCTCCTGGTGCTGGTGCTGCTGAAGCTGCTGAAGAGAAGACTGAATTTGACGTTGTTCTTGAAGAAGTACCCAAAGATAAGAAAATCGCGATCCTCAAAGTTGTTCGTGGTATCACTGGCTTAGGTCTGAAAGAAGCTAAAGCAATGGTAGAAGACACTCCTCAAACTATCAAAGAGGGTGTTGGTAAAGACGATGCTGAAGAAACTAAGAAGCAGCTTGAAGATGCTGGTGCAAAAGTAGCAGTTAAATAATTAAATTATTTACTTGTTGCAGTTCTTGTGGCTGGTTTTTGATAGGGGCTTGGCATATTGCTGAGCCTCTATTTTTTTGTGTATAAAAAACACTATTTAATAGCTGCTTCGATGCTAGTCTCAACAATACTGGAAATAGGATTATTTCAAGACATGGATTTTGTTGGATTCGCTAGGATTAGAGACGTACACTTTAAAATGCATCTGTAATGACAGATTATCTGACCATCGCTGAAGCGAGAAAAATACTCCTCGATTTAACTGAAGAGTCCCACGATGAAGCATTAGCAAACAATAAACAGGGTAAGCCATTAGTGGTGACAACTAGCTACAGGCAAATAGGGTCACTATTAGAAACTTTGGATGTTCTGCAAGATGAAAACTTTAGTAATCAGTTAGTGACGGGAATTGCTCAAGCAGAGTAGAGATAAGGAATTTCTTGGGATGATGCCAAAGCTCAACTAGATTGGTGATGTAATAGAAAATTGCAACGCTATCAACATTTAGTAAATCCGCTAAAATTTAGACTCATAGCTATCCTCAAAAATTCCCGTGAGTCAAACCATCGTTAACTTTGCTGATATCCAAGTAACAACTCCTACCCTAGAACAAGTCACCGCTGAATATAACGCGATCGCATCTTCTCTAGAACAAGCCCAAACTAAAGCCGCCAAACAAAAAGCCATTCAACAATGGGATCGATTGCGACGTCGCTTGGAAAGCTGGAGTTCTTTGACTTCGCTCAATTTTAGTCAGGATACGAGCAATGCAGACTATAAGAAAGCTCAGGAATATGCGGATCAGTTGCAACCAAAGCTAACTGCCCTTGCGGTAGAGATGAAGCAACGGCTTTTGGGGAGTGCGGATCGCTCAGAACTAGAAGAGATTTTAGGCAAACATGTTTTTGCTCTGTGGGAAGCGGATGTTACTGCTTTTGAACCAGCGATCGAGTCGGATCTAGTTACAGAATCCAAGCTAGTAAACCAGTATGTAGAGTTGTTGGCTTCTGCCAAGATTGAGTTTGCAGGGGAAACAGTTAACCTTTCAGGAATTACTAAATATACCGAAGATCGCGATCGCGAGACCCGTTACCAAGCAGAGAAAGCACGCTGGCAATTTTTTAGTGATAATCAAGAACAGCTAGATGATATTTACGACCAGCTAGTAAAGTTGCGTCATGGCATGGCACGCAAACTGGGTTACGAAGACTATATCGGTTTGGGTTACAAGCGTCGTCAGAGAATTGATTATAACCAGGCAGATGTGGCTAACTATCGCGATGAAGTAGTTAAAGAAGTTGTTCCTCTAGCGAGTAAAATCATTGCTGCCAAAGCGGAAAAATTACAGCTAGACAAAGTGGCTTTTTGGGATGAGGCAATTTTTGATTTACAGGGTAATCCCAAGCCCAATGGTGAGCACGACTGGATGCTAAACCAAGCGCAGCAAATGTTTGATGAGATGCACCCCGAACTGGGGAGTTTCTTTCAGATGATGAATCAGGGGAATTTGTTGGATCTCAAAACTCGTTCAGGTAAAGCTGGCGGAGGTTTTTGTACGAGTTTTCCTACTTACGATGTGCCCTATATTTTTGCGAACTTCAATGGAACTAAAGGAGATGTCGAAGTCTTTACCCACGAGGTGGGTCATGCTTTCCAGTGTTGGCAGAGTCGTAGCTTACCTCTGACTGATTATCTCTGGCCTACTCTAGAAGCTTGTGAGATTCATTCTATGAGTTTGGAGTTCCTGACTTGGGGGCAAATGGATAAATTCTTTGCTGGTGATGCGGAACGGTTTCGGGCTTCTCATTTAGCGCAGTCAATTCTCTTTTTGCCTTATGGCTGTGCGGTTGATCATTTTCAACATTTGGTTTATGCCAACCCTGAAGCGACACCCCAAGAGAGAAACCAAATGTGGCAAGAGCTAGAAGCTCGCTATTTGCCCTGGCGTGATTATGGTGACCTTGCTTATCCCAGTCAGGGAGGACTATGGCAAGCTAAGCAACATATCTATTGCTATCCCTTCTATTACATCGACTATACCTTGGCTCTGTGTTGTGCCATGCAATTTTGGGTCAAAGCAGCAACTGACTACGAAGCAACCCTAGAAGAATATGTCGCTCTTTGTCGGCGTGGTGGACAGGCACCTTTCCAAGAATTAGTGCGATCGGCTAACTTAGTTTCTCCATTTGAAACGGGTTGTTTAGCAGAGGTAGCAAAGCAAGCTGAGAAATATCTGAATTTTTAGCTGCGATTACCTGACTATAGAATAAAGTTTTACGAGAAATTTATCTTATAGTCTAGTCTGCTACACGAGAACTTCATGGTCTCCTGGTAATATTAGCTCTAAGCCAAGTATATTGATTGAGGAATATAGGAGTTAGTTTTTGCTAGCGTTCTGTGTCCTCAATTT
>CAZSEZ010000265.1:0-1667 GCA_964606015.1 uncultured bacterium | reverse complement strand
AGATCTTTTTGATTACATAGTATTTGAGTTGTGATATTTGCCACTATGCTTGGTTTACTTGGTAATTTCGTTACAGTGCTTCGGCTTTTTGGAGTCAGTCTATGCCTACTATTGGCTGTTGCGTCGCCTGCTTTAGCTCAGGTCAACCCCGAAACAAGAATGTTTCTTCCTCTGACATTAGAGTATCTTGATAGTCACACTATCGGTAGTTCTTTTCAGGATACTGTTGTCGGAGGACTATCCGCTATTACTTATGACCGCCAACAGGACTGTTATTATGCACTCTCTGATGATCGCAGCAACCGTTCTCCAGCTAGGTTTTATACCCTCAAGCTAGCGACCCAAGCAACAGAGCAAAATATAGCGATCGCAGATTTTGAAATTACTGGGGTAACTTTTCTCCAAGATGAAAACGGTCAACCTTATCAAGCAGGAGCTATAGATGGTGAAGGCATGGCACTATCCCCACGTCGCACTTTATTCATTTCTAGCGAAGGTAATCCTAGTAAAAATATCGCACCTTTTGTTGGGGAATTTGATCTAGCAACAGGACGAAAGATTTTAAATGTTCCTTTACCTAAGCGTTATTTAGCTGAGGCGTCTAGCGAAAAGGGAATCAGAGAAAATTTAGCTTTTGAGTCTCTTACCGTAAATCAAACAGGTTTACTTAAAGACGATCCTTTTCGTCTATTTACCGCTATAGAATCTAGCCTCCAGCAAGATCTCACTAAAGATCCCTCGGCCAGACTGCGCTTTCTCCACTACATAATCAATCCTTTTGGTAATCCTGTATTAGTTTCTGAACATCTTTATCCTCTCGAACCTGCGGGGATTGAAACTATTTCTAATGGTCTGACTGAGCTATACGCTCTCAAAAGAGAGGGCTACTTTCTCAGCTTGGAACGGACTTTTGGTTTTACTGGGGCAGGTGCCAAGATTTTTCAAGTAGTTGTTGGGGATGCCACAGACACATCTACTTACAAGAATTTGCAAGATATTAGTCAAGTTCGACCTCTTAAGAAAAAGCTCCTTCTAGATTTAGCTGATTTGGGAATTTATCTCGATAATCTAGAAGGAATGACTATAGGAGGTAGGCTACCTGATGGCAGTCGCAGCCTAATCTTGATTAGTGACGATAACTTTAACGAGGAACAAGTAAGCCAATTGTTATTGTTTCGTTTACAAGAGTAGCTAGAGGTCAGATTCCTCAGGAGATTACTCTGCAACTAAAGTAAGTCTTGAAGTCATAAGTTGTTAGTTCAGGAGTGGCTAACAACTTAATGCTGGAGTTTCGGCTAAATACTCGACTTAACTTCTAGGAGTCTTCTCCTTCAACCATTGCTCGGTAATCAGTGGCAGAAAGTAGATCACCTAACTCATCAAGGTTGCTAACTTTAACTTTTAGCAGCCAACCTTCGCCATACGGGTCTTCTGCAATGGACTCGGGAGTTTCAATGGCTATCTCGTTGCGATCGATGACGGTTCCTGCTAAAGGCGGGTAAAGATCTTCTACTGCCTTTACCGATTCGATTGTGCCAAAATTTGACTCTAGTTCTAAAGAATCACCGACCTCTGGTAATTCGAGAAAAACAATATCACCTAGCTGATCGAGAGCAAAAGCACTGACCCCAATAGTGGCAATTTCGCCATCTAGTCTTACATATTCG
>CAZSEZ010000264.1:0-4798 GCA_964606015.1 uncultured bacterium | reverse complement strand
CGCCCATGCCACCCATGGGATCCATACCGCCACCACCAGCAGGCATAGCAGGTTCTGGTTCAGGTTTCTCGACGACAAGAGCTTCTGTAGTTAATACCATTGCCGCGATTGAAGCTGCATTTTGTACCGCAGAACGAACTACTTTTGCAGGATCGACGATTCCACTAGCAATCATGTCCTGGTACTCGTTAGTCAAAGCATTGTAACCATTTTGGAAATCACTTGCTTTTACTTTTTCGACAACTACAGTTCCTTCAACACCTGCATTGTCAGCAATTTGACGCAAGGGAACTTCCAACGCTTTGGAGAAAATGTCTGCTGCAACTTTTTCTTCATCATCGTTTAGTTGCGCTTTAAATTCGGCAACTTTTTTCGCGAGATGAATCAAAGTAGTACCGCCACCAGGAACAATCCCCTCGTCTACAGCTGCTTTAGTTGCATTTAGTGCATCTTCGATACGTAATTTACGGTCTTTAAGTTCGGTTTCAGTTGCAGCACCAACCTTAATGACTGCTACTCCACCAGCAAGTTTGGCAATGCGCTCTTGTAATTTTTCAGTATCATATTCTGAGTCAGTTTCCGCAAGTTGCTTACGTAATTGCTCGACTCGTTTTTGAATTTCTTCAGATTTACCAGCACCAGAAACGATAGTGGTATTTTCTTTGCTTAGAGTAACGCGTCCAGCAGTACCTAGCATTTCCATCTCAACAGTATCAAGGCTCAAGCCGACTTCTTCTGAAACTAGCTGGCCACCAGTGAGAATGGCAATATCTTGAAGCATTTGCTTTCTACGATCGCCAAAAGAAGGAGCCTTAATTGCAGCTACGTTAAGTACACCACGAGCTTTATTAACCACAAGAGTTGCCAATGCTTCGCCATCAATATCTTCAGCCACAATTAGCAAAGGTTGACTGCCACGAGCGACTTTTTCTAGAACAGGAACTAGATCAGCGATCGCACTAATTTTCTTATCGGTGATCAAAATTGCGGGGTTTTCAAACTCAACAATTTGTCTTTCCTGATCGGTAACAAAATAGGGAGAGATATAACCGCGATCAATCTGCATCCCTTCCACTACATCTAGTTCAGTAGCGAGAGATTTGGACTCTTCAACAGTGATTACACCATCTTTAGTTGCTTTTTCCATTGCCTCGGCAATGAAGTTACCAACTTCTTCGTCGTTACCAGCAGAAACAGTAGCGACCTGAGCAATAGTTTTACCCTCTACTGGAGTTGCGAGGGACAAAATTTCTTGAACTACATAGTTACTAATTTTTTCGAAGCCTCGTTTGAGTGCGACAGGGTTAGCTCCTGCTGCGACATTTTTGAGACCTTCTTGGATGAGTGCTTGAGCAATTACGGTTGCTGTAGTTGTACCATCACCTGCATTATCGTTGGTTTTGGAAGCTACTTCCTGAATCAACTTGGCACCAGTATTTTCTAAGGGATCTTCTAACTCAATATCCTTGGCAACGGTGATTCCATCATTAACAATTTGGGGAGCACCAAACTGTTTTTCGAGTAGAACGTTACGACCTTTAGGGCCAAGGGTAATTTTTACCGCATCAGCTAGAGCATTAACGCCTTTTTCTAATGCGCGTCGAGAATTTTCATTAAACGAAACAATTTTCGCCATCTGTTTATTTACTGTCTAGTTCCGCTATAGAGGTTTCCATGGAAATTTAGCACTCTATGGTTGTGAGTGCTAATGACTAATTCTATATTCAGACGGATCAGATGGGTGGTACGGATATCTAGAAAGATTACTAATCAAAAAATTAAAAGAGCAAGTTTTTCAGCAAAAAAGGTTGCAGCTAAGAAAATCACGCAGTAAGAGAGAAACTTAACCTTTTTTTCCAGGTCAAGCATCGATTTTCTAGTACCCGTCAAAATTCGATTAACTTGCTGCTGATGCTGTAATTCTCTAGCGTTAAGTTGTTCTTCCCAGCGACGTAGATCAACATCCGCACCGTAATGACCGCCAAAGCGATCGCCAAGAGAACTAAAACCCTGGTTCATGCGATCACTTACTCGCTGCTGAAAGGTATCTAAACCAAAGCGAAAGTCTTGCTTGAGATGGTTGATCTGGATTTCCAGCTCATGAAAAAGCTCGCGTCGCACTAGCTGATTTTTGTGCTCGATTTCGGTTTGCAGACGAATAAAAGACTCTTGGGCTTTACTTTCAACCTGATTGAGCTTTTCATTGCTCAGGGGTTCAGGATGATTTAGACCAGCGATAATATTCTCGAGTAATCCTGGCCCCAACTGAAAGTAGCCACGTTGAACGTAGCGGATAGTATCAACAATTTCTTGCCCAGAGGTATTCTTTAGCAAAAAGCCTTTGGCTCCCGCTTTGATAGCAGTGTCTATACTGTCTTTATCATCGCAGGCACTCAGAATCACTACCTTGGTTTTAGGAAAATTCTTTGTAGCATGGTGAGTTAAGCTAAAGCCATTCATCTCTGGCATTTCGAGATCGACCAAAGCAATATCTGGAGAGTTCTGCTCGATAAAAGCGATCGCCTCAACTCCATTGGCAGCTTGCCCAATAACGCAAAAATCATCCTCTTGTTCTAGTATTGCTTGAACAGCTTTGCGGGTAAAACTTTGATCATCTACGATCAAGATCCGAATCATTTTTAATGTTTGTCCTTAACTGAATTTTTACTCGGGAAATAGTCTTGCGCCGTTGCTATGTACCAGAAAAAATCTCAGCTAGCCATTGGGGATACCAGTTATTCGCCAAAGAGCCTCGATCACCAGAAATTGAGAGAGTGGCTGTCTGACCAACACCGCAGTATTCTTGATCGCTCAACTGATTGACCTCATCAGGCAAACTAACCACAACTCGAGAATAATTTTTGCTTTGTAGAGATTGCGGAGCCTGAGTTGTAATCGCAGTCTGTCTTGAGCTGTTGATCACAGAGCGAGAGTTTAAAGATTCAACTCGACTGATTTGACCCTCAAGAGTTAGATTCTCCTGCCCAACACTAACTAATACCGTCTGTTCTGGACTAATTTTTGCTGTCACTTGAGGATCAACTACAGCCTCAATCCAGAGATTTTTACAGTCGACAATTGTGGCAATTGTCCCCAAAGCTTCAACCACTTCTCCAGCGAGATAATTTTGAGAATGAAAAGAGCCGGCAACAGGCGCCCTAAGGGTAATTTGCCGAGATTGAGCTGTGTCAGCAACTGCCTGAGCTAAATTTTCTTCGAGTTCACCAAGCTCCTCATCCAACAATTCAAGATTGAGTTTCTGAGTACTACTTTGCTGCTTTAGTAGAGAGGTCTGAGCAGAGATTGTACTTCCTTGTTGCTGCTTACTATTAGCAATCTGTTGCTTGAGTAAACTATACTCTTGACGAATTCCACTGAGATTAGCGTTAATTTCTTCAATAGCTAGTTTAGCTAGCTCCCAAGAGCTTTTTGCAGAATCTAACTGGGATTGAGGAATTTTACCCTCTTCGAGTAACTTTTTGAGAGATTCATAGCTACTTTTAGCTGCATCTTCGCGAATACGAGCAGTTTTAACAGCTATTTCTTGGTAATTGATTTGATTCTGATGCAAGCTCTCTAAAAGAGGAGTAATGCTCTCAAAGGACTGAGCAATCACACTTTGTTCCAGGCTTTTTAGGCTACGTTCTAAGAAATCCAAAGATTGTTGAGCTAAAGTCTTTTGCTGCTGTTTCAGCCGAATTTGTTCGCGAATTTGCGCCTGATTTAAATTGGTATTAGCAGCAGGTTCGACAACGGCAATAACAGCGTCTTTATCAACAGCCATACCCCGAGAATAATTAACCTTAGTCAACTTGCCCATTAGAGGACTATTAATCGCTATTGTCCTCCCATTAATCACGGCATCCTGAATCGCAATTTGAGGCTTATTTCGAGAAATGACGGATAAAATACCAATAGAGGCAGCAAGTAATCCCAAACTTGCCACAACGATCATAGGGAAATAACGATTTCCTGATCCTGTAGGGGATTCTCCTTCTAAAGAGCGATCAACAGGGAGATTATTATACTTATTCGGTGATTCACCAGGTATTAAAAGAGGTTGCTGAGCGCTTCTGTTACTTCGATTACTGGGAACATTAGACTCTTCCACATAGCTAGACGCAATTGACGAGCCATAACCAGAAAAAGTATCCGCAGCTATAGGTTCAATCTGCTTGTCCTGTTCTTCTAATTCTTCTTGCTCTCTTGGCTGTGACCAAGCCTCTTGATAGTCAGAAATATCACTAATATCACTATAAATAAGTTCAGGATCGAACTGATCGAACTGCTTGAGAGTTTCGGCTAACTTAGGTATTGCCTGACTAAAAGCACCATTAGCAATGTGAGTATAGCCCTTAGCTACGCCGCGAATGGCAACAACAATCTCTTCCATTGGGCTCTCTTTGAGTAAATAGCCCTTCACGCCTATTTCTAAAGATTGCACCAAATGATGCTCATCAGCGCGATCGCTGAACACTACTATTTTGAGATCTGGATACTTATTTCGAATAATGGCTAAGACGTCCAATTCATCTTCGTCTGATATCTGAAGAGTAATGAAGAGAACGTCTGGTTTAGTTTCTTCTATCTTGGCGATAGCAGCATAGCCATTACTGACAGCTGCAACAACCTCAATCTCAGATTCAGATTCCAACAGAACTCTTAATCCTTCACGGATTACCTTCTGCTCGTCTACCAAGAGGGTACGAATCATAACTAGCTATTTTATACAGTGCTTAATTTTATGAAGACAAAAACTCTAGTACTTGGAGTAGCTTTTATCTATTGTTATATAAAT
>CAZSEZ010000263.1:0-4898 GCA_964606015.1 uncultured bacterium | reverse complement strand
ACTCCTTTCTTCAAAAACTATCGCCCTCAGTTCTATGTACGTACAACTGATGTAACTGGTACAATTACCGACTACACTGCTGATGATGGTAGTGCGGTAGAAATGGTTATGCCTGGCGATCGCATCAAAATGACAGTACAACTAATCAACCCCATCGCAATTGAAGACGGAATGCGTTTTGCAATTCGCGAAGGTGGTCGCACTATTGGTGCGGGTGTAGTCTCCAAGATTATTAAGTAGCCCTGGGGATGAACTAAATGAAGCAGGCTGATATAGGAGCTATTTTACTTGCCCTTGTCAGTCTGTTTTTAGTGAAGAAGCATAGTATAATTAGGTTTCTTTGGTAAATAATGCGTTCTGTCGGCTTAACTGACATGCGCTAAATTCTGTACCTTGACAATTAAACAAAATGGCAACTATACAACAGCAAAAAATCCGCATTCGCCTCAAAGCGTTCGACCGTCGCTTACTCGACACATCCTGCGACAAAATCGTTGATACGGCTAGTAGAACTAATGCTACTCCTGTAGGCCCTATTCCCTTACCTACTAAGCGCAAGATCTATTGCGTACTTCGTTCTCCTCACGTCAACAAAGACTCCCGTGAGCATTTCGAAACTCGTACTCACCGTAGAATTATTGATATCTATCAGCCCTCTTCCAAAACTATTGATGCTTTAATGAAGCTCGACCTCCCTGCTGGGGTAGACATCGAAGTTAAATTGTAAGATCTACCTATTTTAACTTTCAAACTTAATATTTATTGATTGAATGATATCCCTTAAATGATTTGTTAGCTCAGATCTGTTTAAGGGGAATTTTTTTAGGCATAGAAACGGCACACAATCATAAAAGCTCTTGGCGTAAGCGGTGGATTATACTCTCTGAATCTGCTTCTCCTAGTATTTCAGCAATAATGCTAGATGCTCCAAGATCCCCCCAAGTACAGCCCTGCTCTAAATAAATTTGAGTGGCTTTACCAACTACATAAGCTCCATATCCTGCGATCGCAGCTTGAATCCCCGCAGCAGTACTGTAGGAAATAAAAGCCCCAACTCCGCTAAAAGCTGTGACTAATGCAGCACTTCCTTTCCCTATCCCCAAAAATAAGCTACTGCCAATTTCACCAAGCAGGAGACCGCCAGAACTAGCAATGATTTTCCGTAATAATTCACTAGCTTCATAATTGGTCAGAGGCAAACCATAAAGCTTGGATAACGATCTAATCATTGCCAAATCAAAGCAAACTCCGCCACCCACATCAACTAAAGGAATTGGGTTTGCTGCGACTGCTAGACTTTTATATTTAGCGTGCTGCCAGACTATTTCTTTTGCTGACTCTGCACGCATTGCAATAGTTTTACGAGCAATATTTTTCTCCGCATCTCTGGCCTGTACCAAAGAATTCAAGGCTAATAGCGATCGCGCTTCTCGTTTTAAAATACGCAGAATAGTATCTCTTAATTCTCCAATCTGGGGTCTTACAGTCTCTGTAGTGGTGGTAATTGTCCCATCTGGAGCTTCGGTTCTAACCTGAATTGGCTGAGGCTTAGCAGACACCATGACAATTTCATCTTTAGAAATAAAGCTGTCCAAGTCAACTTCTCCATTGGCAGCATTGAGCAACTGGAGCTGATTGTAAATACTTTGGCGGTCTTGCTCTGGATAAAGATCGATTTTGTTAAATACAATCGAAATAGGCTTTTGGCTCTGGCGTAATTGGGATAAAACCAAATATTCGGTACGAGTAATATCTCCTGCCAAGACAAATAAGATTAGATCGGACTGTTGTGCAATCTGCTGAGCCATTTTGGCTCTGGCTTCACCGCCTACTTCATCGATTCCTGGCGTATCTATCAGCTCAATAGTTAAATTACTGGCATCTGGCTGCCAAGATACTGATTGAGGAAACTGAGTTACACCATTTAAAGCCCCTGCTTGAAAAATCTCTTGCCCAACAATGGCATTAATTACTGAAGATTTACCACAGCTAACCAAACCAAATGTGGCAATACGTAAAACTTTCTGATCTAGCTTATCTAGAGCTTTTTTGAGAGCTTGTAGATCTTCCTTGACAATTTGCTGTAAAGTCTCGTCTGGTTCATACTTACCATGTCGCCGAAAGTTGCCGTACCAAGAAATGGCTTGTTGCAGGGAGGCACGGGCGCGATTCAGATGATTATTTTGGATCTTACTCACAATTTATTTACTTAATATCTTTAGGATAAGCAATACGTTTGTGGTTAAACTGCTGCCAGACACGAACAAATACTTCAGCTATTACCGGTAGTTCTTCGTATCTTAAACCACTATCACACAGCTGATGATCCTGCCAGCGAGCTTTGAAAATTTTCTTCACTGTACTTAGAGCCTGCTCAGGGGTAGCATCTTTTAGCGATCGCAAAGCTGCTTCACAACCATCGGCCAACATCATGATCCCGGCTTCTCTTGACTGAGGAACTGGTCCTTCGTAACGAAAATCAGATTCAAGCAATTCCAGGCTACTATCTTCAGTTAATTTTTGTTTTGCTTGATGATAAAAATAAGCAATCAGTAATGTTCCCTGATGCTCGGGAATAAAATCACGAATAGCTTTTGGCAAACCATATTTTTTGGCAATGACTAAACCCTGGCTGACATGCTTTTTAATAATGTCAGCACTTTCCCAGGGATCATCCAGGGCATCGTGCTTATTCGGTCCTCCCATTTGATTTTCAATAAAACCTAAGGGATCGTGCATCTTACCAATGTCGTGATAGAGAGTGCCAGCTCTTACTAGTTCAACATTACAGTTAAGTGTACGAGCAGCAGCTTCAGCTAAAGATGCTACAAACATAGTATGCTGAAAAGTTCCTGGAGCTTCAGTTGCCAGTCTTTTTAGTAAAGGCAAATTAGGGTTGGATAACTCGGCTAAGCGAATCGGAGTAATAAGATCAAATAGTCTCTCTATGTAAGGGGATATTCCCAGGGCGATAATAAACCAAGCCACTCCAGATAAACCATAAAGAATCGAGTCTGGCAGCACTGCCGACCAAATAGTGCCGGCACTAGAGCTCAAAACCAACTTAGCGATAAAGTAGATTCCTCCCTGAACTAAGCCAACGGTTACGCCTAATTTAGAAATAGCTTCGCGAGAGCGCAACCTACCCGCAAAAGCGGAAGCAATCAACCCCCCTGAAATGCCAGCAAATAAGTACTCCCATGCTAAAAGAGGATTACTGAAGAAAATAAGTCCTGACAACAGACTCATGAAAGATATGGCTAGTAAAGGGGAATAAAAACTACTTACCAGTAGACCCAAAGCGGGTAGATTGGTATATGGAACTTGTAAAATGCTAAAAATCGGCGCACTCAAAGCAAGCAGACAAAGCAAGAAATAATCACGGTGGCGCAAGCTTACATAGGTTTGCTGCTGACAAAATACAAAAATAGCGATCGCCAAAGCTACCAAAGCAGCTGTAATCTGAATCCCCCACCAGTTAACGCTGCGTCGGCTTAAACCAAAACCATCAAGTAAAACAAACGCTTTACGATCAATCGTCGCTCCTTCTGCAACAATAATTTCCCCTTCACTAACATTCGCAACTACTGGCTCAATCGCATCTACTGCTTTCTCTGCGTAACTAAGGGTAGCTTCTTTATCTTCTTGTAAATTGGGTTTTAGAAGATCCAAAAGTGTATTTTGTGCCCATAAGATAACCTCTTTGGATAAGTCTGGGCCCAGCTGAAGATTAACTGTCTGCTCCAACATACTCTGAGGAATTCCCGGAGCAATTCCCTGAGTTAAAATCCTCTCTGTTGCCAGAATCATTCTCTGTTTAGTCTCATACCAAGTCCCATCATCAAGACTCAAGAGGAGCGTAGCTTCTGATTCTGGAATCGCAGATTGTAATTGCTGCTGTGCTTGATGGTAGCGATGATGAGCTGTTTCTAGCTTTTTTGTAGTAGTGGTAAAAGCTTCAGGAGTTACTTGCTGGCGATAGGCCTCAATTTCCGAAATTGCTTTTCGTTGACCCACAGTAAGCTCTTGCTCAATTACAAAATTTAGACTCTGGTCAAATTCCGTCTCAGGAATAGTGCGCAAGTATTGTTGAGTATCCAAGGAAATGGCTGATAGATCAACAATCGGAAAAGGCTTGGTCAAAGACCTCAATTCGTCAATTTGCTCTATATACTTATTTAAGCGCGCATAAATTTTTGTAGTTAGCTGCTCATTCTGTTTAAGTCGAGGAACAATAGCCGTCTGAATTACTTTGCGCTTTTCTTGAGTAGTTTTCGTATCTTCAAAACTGGCAGTCTTAGGAGCTCTAATTGTAATCGGAGCAATTTTGCCTTCCGTTAATTGAGGTTGATTGTGAAAGCGATAACCTACGACAAAAGTTAAGAAAACCACAGCCAGAACAATCATGATTACCGAATCTGGCAAAGTAATTTTATTGTGGCTTTTGACAAATCGCTTGTAAGCAAATTTAGAAGTTGGCTTAACAGCAAACTCAAACACCCCAAAATAGGTCTGCAATTTCTTTCGCCAATTTGTAAGATACTTAGTCCAGGAACGCCAACTTTTGGTCATACGAGAAAAAACTAAACTTGAGTTTTAACGCAATTTTTTAACCGATTTTTCTGATTGCCGACTTAAATTTGTCAACGACAGAATCCAACTCTAAACTACCTATATTGATCTTTAAACTTTTATTCGTTACCAGTAAGTGGCTTAACTACTCACGACGATATTCCGCCTGAGAAATAATTTTTAGTTCCGCTCTTTCTTGCGCTACTCTAGGAGCAGCGATCGCAAAACTGAGAGGATTAAGGCCCACACACTCACAATCATGACAGCTTGAGAAATACTCCACACCAGACCACATTCGATACAGCTCCTCGGTATATCGTTTGATA